>CAZNGF010000053.1:0-22318 GCA_964572855.1 uncultured Thermotogae bacterium
GTGCGCATGCGCGAGCTGCCCTTCACGCCGGAGAAGGTGCTGCGGGCGTTGGGGAGGATGTAATCAAAATGCAGGGGCGGTTTGCGAACCGCCCCTGCATAAGGAAAACATGCCAAAGCTCGAAGACTACACAATCGTGATTCGGCCGGACGACAACGGCACGTTTGTTGCCTACGTGCCAGCTATTCCCGGCTGTCATGCTTGGGGTAAGACGTCGGATGAGGCTCGGGACGAATTATCGAACGTGTTCGACATGATCAAAGAAGAATACGAAGCGGAAGGCCGCTCGCTCCCCGAGGACGTCAAGCTCACCGTCTCACATGCCGGCTAAAGCCAGAGACCTCATGCGAGTAGCGAAGAAACTGGGGTTTGAACAGACAAGACAAAAGGGCAGCCACGCACGGTGGAAACACTCGGATGGTCGTGCGACGACCATCCCCCTCCACGGTGAAACCGAAATCGGCGGCTGGCTGTTCTACGAGATCCTAAAGCAGCTAGGGATTACAGAACAGGAGTTTCAACAGCTTAGGTAAACGCTCCCTCCACGCTGGTTCTCAGGAAATCCCGCACCAGATTGGCCGTCACCCTGCGGCGGTAGTTGGCGTTGGAGCGGAGGTCGTCGATGGGGGAGATCTCGTCCTGGACCGCTTCGGCGGCGCGGGTGATGAGCTCGGGCGTGAGCGTCTGGCCGCGCAGGAGGGATTCGGTCTCGGCCGCCCGCAGCGTGTGCGGGGCGACGCTGGCCAAGACGAGACGGACGTCCTCGATTACTTGATCTGCGCTCAGCCTGACCCGCGCGGCCAGCAGCGTCTTGGAGATGGCCTGGAAGCGGCGCGTGCCGACCTTGCGGTAGTAGTCGCGCCAGCCGGGCTCGGGTGCGGGGAGCTTGACCGCCGTGACCAGCTCGTCGGGCTGGCGATCCATCCGCTTGTAGCCGCTGTAGAACGCGTGCAGCGGGACCTCGCGCGTCCCCTTGGCACTGGAGAGTTCCAGCACGGCGTCGTGGGCCATGAGCGCCGGGACGCCGTCGGCGGCCGGGGAGGCGTTGACGACGTTGCCGATCCAGGTGGCCCGGCTCTGCAGCGCCAGCGTGCTCACCTCGCGCGCGGCCGCGGCCAGCATGGGGAAGTCTTGACAGGCGGCGACGTGGCGCGCGTGGCGGTAGGTCGAAAGCGGCCCCAGGACCAAGTGACCGTTCTCCAAGCTTGGTTCCCGCTCGATATCCTGGAGCGCGTAGAGGTTCAAGAGCGTGGTCGGCTCGAAGTCGCCCGATTCCATGTAGACTAACACGTCCGTCCCGCCGGCCAGCGGCGTGACCGCTTCGTCGCCGTCGAGCGCGGCCAGCGCCTCCTGCAGCGAGCGGGGATTGAGGACCGGGAAATCCGGCAAGTAGGCCCTCATGTTCCGCGCTCCTCATCCCAGGGCGGGACGGGCTTGCCGGTCCTTTTGAACGCCTCCTCGACCGACGAAAAAATGCGGATGTAGCCCGTGCAGCGGCACTGGTTCCCGGCCAGCGCCTCGCGCAGGCTTGATGCGCTCTCGGGGTGCTCCAGGTAGTAGGCGGCCGACATCAGCATCCCCGGCGTGCAGATACCGCACTGCGCGCCGCCCTCCTCGTTGAACGCCTCCTGCATCGGGTGCAGCATGTCGCCTGAGGCCAGTCCCTCGACCGTCGTGACGCGCGCGCCGTCGGCCTGACAGGCGGGGATCATGCAGGCCAGCGCCGGCAGGTCGTCAACAAGAACGGTACACGCCCCGCACTCGCCCTCGCCGCAGCCCTCCTTGGTGCCCGTCAGTCCCAGATCCTCGCGCAGCAGATCGAGCAGGCGCTTCATGGGCCAGACGGTGGCGCTGCGCGCCTGGCCGTTGACGGTGAGTCGTATCGTTGCCTTCTCTGCCGTGCTCATCTCATGCGACCGGTGCGCGGTCTGCCTCCAGGTGCTCAAAGATGCGCTCGGGCAGCAGCGGAATCTCGTTGATGAAGCGCCCGCCGAGCGCGTGGGCCACGGCCGCGGCCAGCGCGGGCGCGGGGCCGTCGATGGGCAGCTCGCCGATGCCCTTGGCCGCGTACGGCCCGTAGTTCTCGTAGGGGAACTCCACGAACTCCACGTCCATGTCGGGTGTGTCGGCCGAGGTCGGGATGATGTAGTTGGTGTACTGGCAGTTGGCCATCGCGCCCTCTTCCAGCACGGTGTCCTCGTAGAGCGCATAGCCCAGGGCTTGCGCGTTGCCGCCCTCGATCTGGCCGGCGGCCAGGATCGGGTTCAAGATCCGGCCGGCCTCGACCACGGAGACGAAGTCCGTGCAGCGCGCGGCGTAGGTGGTCAGGTCGAGCTCAACCGCGACCACGTCGCACTTCCAGGCGTAGGCGCTGTAGGCCGAGCCCCTGTAATTCTCCTCGTCCCACTGCATCGTCTCGGGCTGCTGGAAGCCCACCTCGACGTAGAGCGGCTCGTCGTGCGCTTGCGCGTAGCGCCGGGCCGCGGCCTGAAAGTCCCCGGGCGCGTGCTCGGCCGGCAAGCCCGCTTCCGTCCGCAACGTCTCCAGCAGCCGTTCGCAGGCGCGCTTGACCAGCCCGCCCACGACCATGGTCGTGCGCGAGGCCACCGTGGGCCCGCTGTCGGGCACGGCGGCCGTGTCGGGCTGGGCTTTCGTGATCCACTCGGGCGGGACGTTGAGCGCTTCGGATGCGATCTGCACGAAGGTCGTAATCGTGCCCTGGCCGTACTCCACTTGCCCGGCGCGAATGTCCACATGGCCGTTTGAATCGAGCGCGAGCCCGAGGCGCGAGGCCAGCACGACCTCGCCCTTGCCCGTGAAGCCGCTGCCGTGGAAGTAGAGCGACAGACCGATCCCGCGGCGCTTGAGCCCGCCGCGGGCTTCTTGCTCGCGGTTGAATTGTGCAAATGCCATGCGCTTGTCGGGGTAGTCGCTCTTCTCCAGCGCGCGCTCCAGCAGCATGTCCAGATCGATGCGCTCGCGGATGAGTTGCCCCGTGGGCATGAGGTCCTCGGGCCGGTAGAGGTTCTTGCGGCGCAGCTCGGCCGGGTCGATCCCCATTTCATGGGCGCAACGGTTCAGGTGCAGCTCGAGCGCGAAGATCGACTGCGGCGCGCCGAAGCCCCTGTAGGCGCCGAACGGGTTCGAGTTGGTGAGCCAGGCCCGCGCCCGGGCGCTGGTGTGCGCGCAGCGGTAGGGCCCCCAGGAGTGCAGCACGCCGCGCGAGAGCACGATGGCCGAGAGCGTTTTATAAGCGCCCGCGTTCAGGTGGAAGTCGATCGCGAGCGCGTGCAGCGTCCCGTCGGCCTTGAAGCCGGCCTTGACCGTCGTGCGCGAGGGGTGGCGCTTGGTGGTGGCCCACAGGTCCTCCTGGCGGTCGTAGACCATGCGCACGGGGGTGCCGCCGGCCTTCCAGCTGAGCAGCGCGGCGTGGCCGCCCAGCATGTTGGGATACTCCTCCTTGCCGCCGAAGCCGCCGCCGGTCTCGGTCTGCACGACACGGACCCGGTCGTGGCTGATGCCAAACAGCGGCGCCACGGCCTTGACCACGTAGAACGGGCACTGCAGCGTGCCCCAGAGGTTGACGCGCTCGATTTCGCCTTCGGGGGTGAACTCGACCTGCGAGACCATGGCGTGCGGCTCGATGTAGAGCTGTTCGGCCGCGCCCGTGCGGTAGGTCTGCTCGCACACGAAGTCGCACGCGTCCCAGGCCGACTGCGGCACTTCGTCGAGCCCGACGCGGTACTCCTTCACCAGGTTGTCGTCCTGCAGCACGACCTCGCCGCGCTCGGCCTGCTCGATTTCGAAGATGGCCGGCAGCGGCTCGGCCTCGATCGAGACGTGGCGCACGGCCTTCTCGACCAGCTCCTTGTCGGGGTGGGCGATCAGGGCCACGGGCTCGGCCTTGTGCATGATCTCGCGCTCGCACAGGAAGGGCTGGTCGAGCTCGACCAGCGTCACGGCGTTCTGGCCCGGGATGTCCTCGGCCGTGACCACGACGAACTCGTCCCAGGGGACGCCGGGCTCGAAGTGGATCTTCTTGATCAGGGCGTGGGCGACTTCCGAGCGGATCGTCTTGCCGTAGAGATGGCCTTCGGTCTTGAAATCGTCGGCGTAGACGGCGCGGCCGGTGACTTTGCTGACGCCCTCGGGGCGCTTGACGTTCTTGCCCAGTTGGCGGAAGCGATCTGCTTTCGAGACCGTGCGGCGCACGATCTCGTCCTCGCGGCGGCGTGGTTTCATGAAAATCCTCGTCCGCATTGTGCCGATTTCGGGCGCGTTTGCAACGGGGCTAGCCGCGCGCCTGGCCCTGACCCAGCACGACGAACTTCTGGGTGGTGAGCTCGCGCAGGCCCATGGGGCCGAAGGCGTGCAGCTTGGTCGTGCTGATACCGATCTCGGCGCCCAGACCCAGTTGGCCGCCGTCGTTGAAGCGCGTTGAGGCGTTGACCAGCACGCAGGAGGAGTTGACGCGCCGCAGGAAGGCCTGGGCGCGTGTGTGGCTCTCGGTGACGATCGCCTCGGTGTGCAGCGAGCCGTAGCGCTCGATGTGCTCAATCGCCGCGTCCATGTCGGGCACGACGCGCACGGCCAGCACGAGGTCCAGGTATTCCTCTTGCCAGTCGTCCTCGCTGGCAGGGACGACGTCGGGCACGAGCGCCCGCGTCCGCTGGCAGCCGCGCACCTCGACGCCTTCCGCCCGCAGCGCGGTCACGGCGCGGGGCAGGAAGTCTTGCGCGATGCCCTCGTGGACCAGCAGCGTCTCCAGCGCGTTGCACACGCTCGGGCGCTGGACCTTGCCGTCGACGGTCAGCTTGACGGCCATCTCGAGGTCGCAGCCGTCGTCGGCGTAGAGGTGGCACACGCCCTTGTAGTGCTTGATCACGGGGATTCTGGATTTCTCGGCCACGGCGCGGATGAGCCCCTCGCCGCCGCGCGGGATGACCAGATCGATCTCGTCCTCCATGCCCAGCAGCTCGTCCACGGCCGCCCGCTCCGTGGTCGGGACGAGCTGGATCACCCCGGTCGGCAGGCCGGCCGCTTCCAGCGCCTCGCCCCAGAGCCCGGCGATCGCCGTGTTGGCGTGGAACGCCTCCGAGCCGCCGCGCAGCAGCACCGCGTTGCCGCTCTTGAGGCAGAGCCCGGCGGCCTCGGCCGTCACGTTGGGTCGCGCCTCGTAGATCATCAGGATCACGCCCAGCGGGATGCGCATGCGGCCCACCTGCAGCCCGTTGGGGCGCGCGCGCAGCTCGCTGAGCTCGCCCACGGGGTCGGGGAGCTGAACCAGCTCGCGCAGCGCCCGGCTCATGCCGGCCACCCGCTCGGGCGTGAGCTTGAGCCGGTCGAGCAGGGCGTCGGAGAGGCCCTTGGCGCGGCCGGCCTCCAGGTCGCGCGCGATGGCCTCCAGCATCGGCTCGACCGACGCGTCCAGCCGCGCGGCCATCGCCTCCAGCGCGGCGTCCTTGGGGGCGCTCGGGGCCGCGGCGGCGGCACGGGAGGCCGTCCGGGCCGCGCGGGCCAACTCCGGCATCGACTGGGTCTGCGTGCTCCGGGTCATGCGGGCCAGTGTACCCTCCGGGGCCAAACGCGCCAACGTGAAGCGGGGACGCGCCTCGCGCGCCCCCGCTTCGTGCCATGTGCGCTGCGTCTGAGGGTCGTTCAGTTGGTGGAGACGTCGGCCCCCTCCGGCGCCTTCTGGAGGAAGACGTCGTAGAACATGAGGTGGATCCACTCGGTGTGCGGCGGGAAGTTGTCCGGGTCGGGCTCGGTGGAGTGGGCCACCAGGTGGAACTCGCGCCCGTCCGGTACCGTGAAGCGCGTCTTGTCCTCCAGGCTCGGGCTGTAGATCGTGCCGTCGTCGCGGCGGATCGTGCCGTCCTCGCGGCGCGCCTGCTCGGAGTACATGAAGTGCCCGGCCAGGTTCTCGTAGGCCAGCTCACCGTTGACGTAGACGTCCAGCGGCGCCCAGCCGGCCAGGAAGTTAAACAGGTTCGGCATCACCGGCGCCTCGTTGCCCGTGTCGCCGTGCAGCCAGGCGAACTCCTGGAAGCGCGCGCCCTCGGCGTCGAGCTTCATCTCGAGGCGGATCGTGCCCTCGAGGTACTCGTGCGTGACCTTGCGGATGCCGCTTTCCATCGTGGTGCGCTGGGCCACGAACAGCGGGCCGCTCTCGGGCGTGGTCTGGAGCGTACCCACGACCGTGCCCGCGTTGTTGCTGACGTCGAGCTCGAGCGTGGCCGTGCCCTTGAGCGGGCGCACGTTCTTGCCGTCGTAGGCGAAGTTGTCGCCGTACCCGCCGATGATGACGGGCCGCTGCGCCTTGAGCGCCCACTGGTGCGCCTCCCCGCTCGGACCCATCTGGGCTCGGGTGTCCTGCAGCCCCCAGCCGCCGAACCCCGCCGCCACGCCCACGACCAGCGCCGCCACGACAAACCGCCTCAACGTGCTCTGCATACGGCCTCCTTTGCGTGTCCTCTGGATCAAATCTAGAGGGGCAAAAGGGGGGCGGCTGTCAGCCAGCTTACAGCCCGTGCGGGTCGCTTTGTCAACGGGCGTCGATGCGCTATCATGCCCCGACGACCCGCACGCAAGGAGGATTCGTATGCTTCTCATCCACAACGCGCGCGTCTGGACCAACGACGGCGCGCTCATCGACGACGGGTTCGTGGCGGTCAAGGACGGGACGATCCAACGGGTCGGCGCGAGCAGCGAACTCACGCAGGAGATCCGGGCGCAAGCCGAGGGAAACACCGTGGACGCGGGCGGCCAACTGCTCATGCCGGGGCTGGTCAACGCCCACACCCACCTCTACAGCGCGCTAGCGCGCGGCATGGCCATTTCGGGCATCGAGCCCTACAGCTTCCGCGACATCCTGGAGCAGCTCTGGTGGCGGCTGGACCGCGCGCTCGACGCCGAGAGCATCTATGCAAGCGGCCTGGTGGGCGCAGCCGAGCTGCTCAAGAGCGGGGTCACAACGCTGGTGGACCACCACGCCAGCCCCAACGCGATCCCCGGCAGCTTGCGCCAGCTACAGCGCGCCGTCGTGGACGAGCTCGGGATGCGCGCCTGCCTCTGCTACGAGATCACGAACCGCAACGGGGACAAGGGCGCCGAGGCCGGCATCCGCGAAAACCTGGACTACTTCGACCAGGTGCGCGCCTCGGCCAACGACCGGCTGGGCGCGGTTGTTGGCTTGCACGCCTCCTTTACGGTCTCGGACCCCACGTTCCGCAAGCTGTTCGACGCGATGGGCGAGCGCGAGGTGGGCTACCACATCCACGGCTCGGAGGGGCCCGAGGACCCGATCGACGCCACGGCCAAGTACAAAAAGCGCACGATCGAGCGTCTGGCTGATCTGGGTATCCTGGGACCGAAGACCGTGGTGGCCCACGGGGTCCACCTGAGCGAGCCCGAAAAGGATCTTCTGGCCGAGCACGATTGCATCCTGTCGCACCAGCCGCAGTCCAACATGAACAACGCCGTGGGGGCGGCCGACGTGGTCGGCATGCTCGAGCGCGGCGTGCTGGTGGGACTGGGCAACGACGGGTTCGGCTCCAACCTGCTCGACGACTTCAAGACCGCCTTTCTCCTGCAAAAGCACGCCAGCGGCGATCCCAAGACGCTCGACATGGGGCAGATCCACCGGATCTTCTTTCACAACAACTACGAGATCACGCGCCGGCTGTTCGGGGTCCACATCGGTAAGGTCAAGCCCGAATACGCGGCCGACCTCATCCTGGTCGACTACGACCCGCCCACGCCGCTCTCCGACGACAACATGGTGGGGCACCTGATCTTCGGGCTCTGCAGCCGCTTCGACGTGACGGGCGCGTTCGTGCGGGGAACACAGGTCATGAGGGACCGGGAGGTGCTGGGCGTCGACCTCGAACGTGCCTACGCCCACGCGCGCGAACAGGCCGCCGCGCTTTGGGGTCGGATCGAGTGAAACGCGCTGTCCGAGGGTCTTGGACCGCCAAGGGCGGGGGCAAGTCCGAAGGGAATTGGTCTGCGGAAGAAGATTCACGCAAATGCGCGTTCCCTTCCTATAGACAAACGCGCTTCGGACGTGCTAGAATTCGGGCAACGCCAAAAACCCCAAGGAGGTTTGCAGTATGCGCAACGTCAAGCTGGTCGTGCTGGTCGCGTTGTTCGCGGCCTTCGGGCTGTGGTCGGTCGGAGGACAGGGACAGGACAGCCTCATCGAGGTGACCTTCCAGTCCAAGTGGTTCCCGCAGGCGCAGTTCGCCGGCTATTGGGTGGCCGGCGGCCACCTGCCCGGCGAGGGTCCCTCGGACAACGTGCCCGCCGGTGAGGGCGCGCCCAACTTCTACGCCGAAGAGGGGCTGGACGTCACGATCCTGGACGGGGGCAGCGTGAACCCGTCGGTCAACGTGGCCGCCGGCAACGCCGACTTCGGCACGGACTGGATCGCCAACATGCTGCTCCAGGTCGAGGCCGGCCTCGACCTCGTGCACATCTCCCAGATTTACCAGCGCCCCGGTTACGAGATGGTGGCGCTCAAGAGCTCGGGTATCGAGAGCATCCAGGACTTCGCCGGGCGCACCGTGGGCGTCTGGGGCTTCGGCAACGAGTTCGCCTCCGAGGCGTGCTTCCGCGCCAACGGCCTCACCAGCGACCTGGACGAAACGGTCGAGAACCCTGACGTCAACAGCGTGGTCTACGCCTTCGACCCCGCCTTGGTGTTTCCGGACCAGGTCGACGTGGCCAGCGCCATGGTCTACAACGAGCTGGACCAGATCGTCGGGTTGGGCTTTCCGCTCAACGAGCTGAACCGCTTCCCCTCGGCCGACAACGACTGCGGCTTGCTGGAGGACTTCATCTTTACGACCCGCGAGCTGCTGGAAAGCGACAACTGGAACGACACGGGCCTGAGCGGTCAGGAACTGGCCGAGCGCTTCGTGCGCGCCTCGATCAAGGGCTGGCAGTGGGCCGTCGAGAACCAGGAAGACGCCACCGAGGTCGTGCTCGACTTCTGCGGCGAGACCTGCAACGGCTCGGGCTCCACGCAGTCCCCGGTCATCCACCAGACCTGGCAGATGGCCCGCGTGGCCGAGCTGGTCCAGCCCGCGCTCTTGGGCCAGGAGGAGCACGTCATCGGCTGCCTCGACCCGGCGGACTACGACTTCACGGTCGACCTGCTGACCGACATCGGTTTGATCAGCGAGGGCACCGGCGACGGCGTGGTCAGCAACGCCGTGGTCGACGCCATCGGTTTGGGCTGCGGCGGCTAAGCGCGCACACAACCGGACACGAAAACCGGAAAGCGGCGGGGCCGTGCGCCCCGCCGCTTTTTCGTTCGCCCATTGCAAGGAGGGAACCGTGCCCGTGCGCCCCGCGCTCTGGTTGAGGGCCGAGTCGATCGTGATCCTGGCGCTCAGCGTCTGGCTCTACGCCGAGGTCTATGCCAACTGGTGGCTGTTCGCGTTGCTCATCCTGGCGCCGGATGCCGGCTTCGTGGGCTACCTGGCGGGGCCACGCGTGGGGCGTTTGTCTACAACGTCGCGCACACGTACGCGTCCCCCCTTCTGCTCGGCGGCTACGGCGTGTTCGGTCCGCCCGGTTCGGTCGCGGCGACCGCTCTGGGCGTCGCGCTCATCTGGCTGGCCCACATCGCCATCGACCGCGTGCTGGGCTACGGGCTCAAGTACGACACCGCCTTCAAGGACACGCACTTGGGGCGCATCTGAGGCGAGACAACCCCGCTTTGGAGCCGTTCTCCGTGTCCTCCGTGGTTTATACCCAATCTCGTTCATCCTGTCGTAGGGGCGCGATTCATCGCGCCCGCGGGCACGCGTCCCGGTCTTGGTCGCGCCAATGAAGCGGGCGTGTCCCCACGGGTCCCATGAATGGGACCCCTACGGGGTGAGGGCGCGCATCCCGCCCTGCCCGTAGGACGACACGATCAAACAGGAACCGTATTACACCCCGCGATTCGCTCAAGCGCGCCCCGCGCGCAGGGCCGTGGACGACAGGTCGATCCTGAAGTCACGCTCCGGAATTCCCTCGAATAAATCCGCGCACTCGTCCGGGATGGCCAGGTCGTCGAGCGTCTGGAAGCCGTCCTCCGTTTGCCGGCCGGCGACCAGGAAGCGACAGCCCGCCTCGCGCACGGCCGCGAACGCGGCGCGCACCCGCGCGGGGTCGTCGCCGTAGAAGCGCGTTTGGATCAAGCGCTCGGCCGTGTCGGCGCCCACGACGAACACGCTTTGGGGAAAGAGCTCGGCCTTGTCCGCAAACAGCGGCGCGCGCGTGAACAACACGGGGCCGACGCCCAGGAACTGCCCCGCGCGCCGGCGCGTCTCAGCCAGTTCGATCGGGCGCTTGTCCGCGTTGACGGCGGGCAGCTCGAAGTACGCGCTCAGCCCCGTGCGCCGCGCCGCGACGCGGGCCAGCGCGCGGTGGCCCGCGTGCAGCGGGTTGAACGCGCCCGACAGCAGCGCGATGCCTCGCTTGGTCTCGGCCGCCGCGATCGTCCCCGTCGGGGCGAGCGACACGATTGCGACCCGTTCTGCGAACAGATCCGGCAAGCGGTCGTGGGACTCGACGTTGAGCGCCACCCGCTCCCGCTTGTGCAGACCCAACGTCGGGCTCTCGACCTCGCAGGCCTCGGCCAGCGCATGCAAAACCAGCAGGCTCACGGCGCGCTCCTCTTGCTCACGGGAGCGCGCGCCTTTTCCAAGCGTGAGCGCGTAGGTCCGCGTTTCCCAAAAGGTCCGCACGGCCACGCAAGCGCGGTGCGCGCCGCGTTTGGCCCGGTCGGTCGCGATCGCGGCCGCGCAGCCCAGGCCGGCGACGGGTGTGCCCGGCTCCGCAAGCTCTATGGCACGCTGAAAGGACCGCTCGGCCAGCGCGCCGGCCACGGCTTCCGACACGGACGGCTCGGGGGCGTAACCGATCATGCGGTTGAGCGCGTCGGATGCGTACGGGTCGCTCGCCTCCAGCAGCGTGTGGGACGACCCCGCCACGCCGTGCAGCCAAGCGAGCGCCCGGCTCCCCGCGCCCGCGAACGCGTAGGCGATTTGCAGCGGGTGCGCGTGGATCGCGGCGATGCTTTCGCGCGTTCCGTGAGGCCAATCATCCATGGGTGTCTCCAAGGTCGCATTATACCGAAGCGCTTGCGATGCTCCCGTCTGGGCGTTGACACGACGTGAAGTATGAGGTATTAACATACGCATGAGAGCTAAGGTGGCCATCACGCTCGACGCCGATTTGTTGCGCCAACTGGACCGGCTGGTATCCGAAAAACGTTTTCCGAACCGCCGCCGCGCGATTCAGGAGGCGGTCGAGGAGACGCTGAATCGCCTCGCACGCACGCGGCTCGCGCGCGAGTGCGACAAGCTCGATTCCCAGGCCGAACGGGAGATGGCCCAAGAAGGACTGGCCGCGTTCCTGAAGGGGCTGAGCTGAGCGTGCGGTACATCGACCTGGCAACCTGGCCGCGCCGGCGGCACTTCGCGTTCTATCGGCACATGGACGACCCGCACTTCAACGTGTGCGCGCCCGTGGACGTGACGAATCTGCGCCGCGCGGTCAAAGCAAACGGTCACCCGTTCACGGTGGCGGTCGTCTACGCCATCGCGCGCGCGGCCAACGGTATCGAGGAGTTCCGCACGCGCATTCGGGGCGAACGGGTCGTCGCCCACGACGTCGTCCACCCCTCGACCACGGTGATGGGAGAAGGCGGCCTGTTCGGCTTCTGTACGTTTCGCTACGTCGAGGATTTTCCGGCATTCGCCCCGGATGCCAAAGAGCGCATCGCTGTCGCCGAGCGCGATCCCTCGCTGTCGGACGACCCCGCTCGCGACGATCTGTTGTTCATGACCACGATCCCCTGGGTCTCGTTCACGAGCTTCAAGCACCCGATCCACCTGAGCCCGATCGACTCGGTCCCGCGCATGGCCTGGGGCAAGTTTTACGCGCAAGGCGAGCGATTCAAGCTACCGGTCTCGGTCCAGGGACACCACGCCCTGATGGACGGCGCCCACGTCGGGCGCTACTTCGAGGCGTTGCAGACGCTGTTCGAGCGGGCAGAGGAGTGGATTCGGTAGGGGGCGCTTGGCCAAGCGCCCCTGCAGCCGGTTCAACGCAGACGTGTTTGCCGTTATAGTGAACCCATGACGCAAACACCCCAAACCCGAGCGCGCGTGCCCGTCCTGATCTCGGCGGCGGCCTTCGCGGTCGTGATCGCCGGGATGCGCGCGGCGCAGTCCATCCTGATCCCGTTTTTCTTGGCGATCTTCTTCGCGGTTATCACCTCGCCCGTGCTCTACTGGCTCCAGCGCAAGCGCGTGCCGCAGTGGGCGGCGCTCTTGATCGTGATTGCCGGCGTCCTGGGGCTTGGGATGCTGATGGCCGTGCTGGTGAGTAGTTCGATCGGCGAGTTCTCGCGCGCGCTGCCGGGCTATCAGGCACGGCTGCAGGGCATGGCCCAGGACGTGATCAACTGGCTGCACGAGATGGATGCCGAGATCCCGGATCAGGTCGACCGCGTGCTGTTGCAGTACCTCGACCCCGATGTGGCGGTGGGCTACGTGAGCAACCTGCTGGCCCAGCTCGGCAACGTGCTCACCAACGTCATGCTCATATTGCTGATCACGATCTTCATCCTGATCGAGGCCTCGGGCCTGCCGGCCAAGCTGCGCGCGGCCTTCGGGGTCCACACGCCGGTGGTGGAGCACGTGAGCCGCTTCACCCGCACCGTCAACCGCTACGTGGCCATCAAGACCTCGATCAGCCTGACGACCGGGATCCTGGCCGCGATCTGGCTCACGATCCTGGGCGTGGACTACGCCCCGCTCTGGGGGCTGCTCGCCTTCCTGCTCAACTACGTGCCCAACGTGGGCTCGATCCTGGCCGCCATCCCGCCCATCGTGCTGGCGTTGCTCGAACTCGGGCCGGGCTCGGCGCTGCTGACCGCGCTGGGCTACTTCGTGCTCAACGGGCTGATGGGCAACGTGGTCGAGCCGCGCCTGATGGGCCGGGGCCTGGGCCTGTCGATCCTGGTGGTCGTGCTCTCGCTGCTGTTTTGGGGCTGGGTGCTGGGGCCCGTGGGCATGCTGCTGGCCGTCCCGCTGACCATGACGGTCAAGCTCGGGCTGGAGAGCAACGAGGGCACGCGCTGGCTGGCCATTCTGCTCGATTCTCAAGCGCCGCCCGAGCGCGCGGACGGTTAGCGGCGCTTGCGGTACAGCCACGTCGGCTTCCAGATCGAACTTGGCCTTGTCCAGCCTGACTAAGCCGACACGTGCTCCGGCGCGTCCGGCCACTCACCCACGGGCTCGGTCGAGCGCACGACGTGCATGCCGGCCGCGGCGAAGCGCGCGAAGGCGTCGTCGGCCTCCTCGGTGTAGTCGACCACGCCGGGCACGACCACGGGCGAGGTGCAGTCCTCCAACAGGTAGACCTTCTCGACCAGCGCCGGGTCCTCGCTTCTGACGCGGTCGAGCAGGTCCATAAGGGTCCAGGCCACGCAGTGGCTCTTGGCCTGCCCGGCCACGACCACCATGTCGAAGTCCCGCAGCTTTTGGAAGAACCGATTTGCTTGCCCGGCCAGCGGGTTCCCGTCGGGGTCGGTCTCGACCTCGGGGCCGAGCGCGGAGTAGTGCTCGGTGAGCGGGTGGTTCCCCTTGACGTGGAAGTCCGCCTGGGCGCTGCGCGCCAGCGTGTGGAAGAAGATGGCCTCCTCGACGCTCGAGACGAGCGCGTGGCCGATGCCGCCCAGCATGGCGTGGTAGGGCCAGACCGTGAGGTCGTACTTCTCCTTGTCCTCGAGTTGCCCGACGTAGTGCTCCAGGTGGCGCTGGCCGTACTCGGGCGCGATGCCCAGGCTGGGCGCGAGCTCGGGGTTGAAGCGCCAGCGGCCCGCTGAAACGTCCTCGGCCGCCACGGGCGTGAGCGGGTCCGGGTGGTTGCCCTGCGCGTCGATCAAAAAGACACTGTGGAAGATCTGCAGCGCCTGATGCGTGTCCATGGTGGGCGCGATCTGCGTGATGCGCCCCAGGTTGCGGTAGAGAAACGCGCACAGCCGCCGGTTGTCGTCCACCGGCCCCGTGCCGGATCTGCCGCCCACGTAGAGCTCGTAGCCCGGCGTACAGAACGTGTTCTGGACGTCCACGGCCACCAGGCAGATCTTGAACGCGTCCTCGGCAGCGGGCGCGATGCCCTGGGCGCGCTTCCAGTCCGAGGCGGCCCGGGCGATGCGTTCGTAGTCGACCTTCCAGACCTCGCCGAGGCGGTCAGGGTCGAAGTGCGGCGGGAGCGGCCATTCTGTGGGCATGTCTACCCCTCCTCGGGTTTGCGCTTCGAGTTTAAGCGTGGCGCCGAAAGGGCTCAAGGGGTTGAGGCCTGCGGCCCTTGAGGAACCGAGAAGGCTTCTTTAGTGCACCGAGCCGAACCTTCTCAAACAAGTCATCCTGAGGTCGTTAGACCGAAGGATCTCCCTCATTTGAAGGGGGTTCTGCGCTTTTCAGATCAAGACAGTATTGAAAGATATAAGATTTTAATAGAGACTCTTAGGCAAGAGGAAAGCGCTTCCTTTGTCGGTCGGGGACGCCTCCGATACATTGAAACCATGAACCGCATCGTTCTCATCGTCCTCGTCTCGTTGGGCGTGCTGGCCGGACTCGTTTTCGCCTTTCGCGAGCCGTTGATTCGGCTGGCGTTTGCACCGCAGCCACCGTCGGGGGATGTCGAACTCGGCCGCGCGCTGGACGACCTGCCCGCGGACGCCGTGCAGGTCGTGGCCGACGGGCTCGACATCCCCTGGGAGATCGCGTTCCTGCCGGACGGCGACCTGCTCGTCAGCGAGCGGCCCGGCCGGCTGCTGCGGATCGGGGAGCGCGGTCGGGTCTTTGAAATCGCGGGCGTACGCCACGTCGGCGAGGGCGGCCTGCTGGGGCTGGCCCTGCACCCGAACTTCGTCGATACACGTTGGCTCTACCTCTATCTCACCACCCAGGTTGAAGGGGGCTTGCGCAACCGCGTCGAGCGCTACACGCTCAGCGACGACGCTTTAACCGAGCGTGTGGTTCTGCTGGAGGGGATCCCGGGCGCGCCCTTCCACGACGGCGGCCGGATCGCCTTCGGCTTCGACGGTCACCTCTACGTCACCACCGGCGACGCGGGCAACCCCTCGGCCGCGCAGGACCGGGGAACGCTTGCCGGCAAGATCCTGCGGCTGACCGATACCGGCGCGATCCCGCCCGACAACCCGTTGGGCACGCTCGTCTATTCCTACGGCCACCGCAACCCGCAGGGGCTGGCCTGGGACGAAGCGGGCCAGCTTTGGGCCACCGAGCACGGCCGCTCGGGGCTCCAATCGGGCTTCGACGAGCTCAACCGCATCACGCCGGGCGCCAACTACGGCTGGCCCGCGATTCAGGGGGACGAGACGAATGAGGACATGACCGCTCCCGTCATGCACTCCGGCCCGGACCACACCTGGGCGCCCGCCGGCGCGGCGTACTGGGCGGGAAGCGTCTTGTTCGCCGGCCTGCGCGGCCAGGCGCTCTACGAGGCGCGGCTCGACGGGGAGACGCCCGAGCTCGTGATCCACTTGCAGGGCGACTACGGCCGCCTGCGCCTCGTGCGCCTGGGCCCCGACGGCTGGCTCTACCTGGGCACGAGCAACACCGACGGCCGCGGCCGCCCGCGCCCCGGCGACGATCGAGTCGTGCGGGTCGATCCCGACGCGTTGCGCTGAGCCGGGGTGAAATTCCGGTGAACGCGCCGACGTCCCGCTTTCCCATTTTCCTCGAAGGGAAACCGATCGCCGGCCTTCCAGCGGCAGACGCGCGGTTTGTCAACTGGGTGCTAATTCTTTAACATAATGGCGTCGGATCGTCGTTCCACTTGAGGGGGATGCCCATGAGTCCAGGCAAGCGCCGCTTGGCGGCCATCATGTTTACCGACCTCGTCGGCTACAGCGCGCTGGCGCAACGGGACGAGTCGCTCTCGTTGGAGCTGCTGGAGGCGCACCGCCGCCTGCTGCGCCCGCTCATCGCCCGCCACCACGGGGACGAGGTCAAGAGCATGGGCGACGGGCTCATGGTCGAGTTCCCCAGTGCGCTGGAGGCCGTCCAGTGCGCCGTGGCCATGCAGGAGGCGCTGCAGCGTCACAACGCCGACGCCCCGGTCGAGCGCCGCCTGCAGGTCCGCATCGGGGTCCACCTGGGCGACGTGGTCCACCGCGACGGCGACGTGTTCGGCGACGGGGTCAACATCGCCTCCCGAATCGAACCGCTGGCCCAGCCGGGCGGGATCTGCATCTCGGAGTACGTCCACGACCAGGTGCGCCGCAAGCTCAAGGTTCCGGTCGTGAGCCTGGGCAAGCCCGCGCTCAAGCACATCGACGACCCGATCGAGGTGTTCCGGCTCGTGCTGCCGTGGGAGGAGCGCTCCGCAAAGGCGCGCGCCGCCGACAAGCCGTGGTTCCTGCGCCCGCGGCCCTACCTGATCGGCCTGTTCGTCGTGTTCTTCTTGGCGGCGGCGGGCTGGGGGGTGTTCAACGCGCTCACCT
Source organism: uncultured Thermotogae bacterium (assembly GCA_964572855.1). GTDB lineage: Bacteria > Bipolaricaulota > Bipolaricaulia > RBG-16-55-9 > JAJCYT01 > CAZNGF01. The sequence goes on from CAZNGF010000053.1 coordinate 16,538, forward strand.
CGAAGACCCTGCCCGAGATCCTCTCGGACGCCTCCGAAACGGACGCGGCCGTGGCGCCGGGCCCGATCGAGTCCATCGCCGTGCTCCCGTTCCTCAACCTGAGTTCCGACGCCGAGCACGAGTACTTCAGCGACGGGCTCACCGAGGAGCTCATCAACGCCATCGCCCAGGTCGAGGGGCTGCGCGTGATCTCGCGCACCTCGGCCTTCGCCTTCAAGGGGCGCGAGCTCGACGTGCGGACCATCGGGGGCGAGCTGGGCGTGGACGCGATCCTGGAGGGCAGCGTGCGCCGGTCCGGCAGCCGCGTGCGCATCAGCACCCAGCTCGTGAGCGTGGCCGACGGCACGACGCTCTGGTCGCGGACGTTCGACCAGCAGCTCGAGGACGTGTTCGCGATCCAGGAGAGCATCGCGCGCGCCACCGTGGACACGCTCAAACTCGAGCTGCTGGCCGATGGGAGCCAGGACCTGGTCCAGCCCACCACCGAGAGCCTGACGGCCTACGAGGAATACCTGCAGGGGCGCTTCTACTGGAACAAGCGCACCGGGGACGGCTTCGAGCAAGCACTTGCGCACTTCAACGCCGCGCTGGAAGCCGACCCCGATTACGCCAAGGCCCACGCCGGGCTGGCCGACACCTACAGCCTGATGGTCAGCTACGACGTGCTGCTGCCCGACGAGGGCTACCCCCAGGCGCGCGAGGCGGCCAACCGAGCCCTGGCGCTCGACCCGACGCTGGCCGAGGCGCACACGTCGCTGGCCTTCATCGAGGAGAACGAGTCAGGGAACCTGGAGGCCGCCGAAGCCCTCTACCGGGAGGCCATCGCGATCAACCCCAACTACGCCACGGCACACCACTGGTACTCGATCCTGCTCGAGGAGCAGGGTCGGCTGGACGAGGCCCTGGCCGAGGCGGAGCGCGCCCTGGCGCTGGACCCGCTCTCGCCCATCATCAACGTGAACCTGGCCAGCAAGTACCAGTCCAAGGGGGAGCTGGACCGAGCCATCGAGCGGCTCGAGAAGGCCGTTGAGCTTGCCCCCGACTTCCGCAACGCGCGCCAATCCCTGGCCAACGTGCAGATGCTGGAGGGGGGCTGGGCCAGCGCCCGGGAGCAATACGAGGCGCTGTTGCAAGACGCCCCCGAGGCCGCGGGGGTCAGGTTGGGGTATGCAAGTCTGCTCCAATACCAGGGGCACCTCGAGGAGGCGCTCACACACATCGAGCACGTGCTCGCCCGAAACCCCGAGCACGCCACGGCCCACCAGTTGCTGGGCGTGCACCACTACTGGACCCGCCAGTTCGACGCCGCGCGGGAGGCGTTCACCCGCGCCCAGGAACTGAACCCGCAGCTGCAGTTCTCCGGCAACCTCGGCTTGATCGACCTCTGGCAGGGGCGCTACGACGACGCGTTGGAGCGGCTCGAACACGCCTTGGAAGCGGCCTCTGACAACCCCATGCTGGTTCGCACCTTGAGGGCCATGGAGGCCATCGGCCTGGCTATGCGCGGCGACGAGGAGGCGGCCCGCGAAGCGCTGACGGCACTGGCCGAGGAGAAGCTGGAGCGCAATCAGCAATTTCCCAGCCTCGTGTCCATCGCGTATTTCCAACTGGGCGAGCTGGATAGAGGCTTCGCCTGGCTTGAGAAGGCGTTTGCGCTCAAGGATCCCACCATCGCCAGCCTCAAGGTCGAGCCGCTCTTCGACCCCGCGCGCGCCGACCCGCGCTTCGAGCAGTACTTGGAGCGCATCGGGTTGACACCTTAGGGGGACCGGCCTATAGTGTGCACCATGTCCCGCCACCGGACGCAAAGCCGTTTCCCCCGACGCTTGCGTAGAGGCCCTCAGCGGGCCTGAGCGCGCTTTTCACTTTCCCATTCCGCCGGTCCGCCGAGGGCTGATTCAAGGCATTGCCCGCACGCGTGCGACGGGACTACCATGCCCCCAACCCGATTTCTTCATCGCTCAAGGAGGACGCGTGAAACACTTGGTTTCGCTGGCCGACTACACCGCAGAGGGGCTGTGGAACTTGCTCGAGCTGGCCAAGCACCTCAAGCGGGAACACAGGGCCGGCATACGGCACGAGATGCTCAAGGGCAAGACGCTGGCCATGATCTTCCAGAAGCCGTCGCTGCGCACGCGCGTCTCGTTCGAGGCCGGCATGACCCAGCTCGGCGGACACGCCATCTACCTGGGGCCCGACGACATCAAGCTGGGCGCGCGCGAGACGATCGAGGACATCGCGGTCGTGACCGCGCGCTACGTGGACGGGATCATGGCCCGCGTGTTCGGGCACGGGATCGTCGAGGAATTGGCCCGGCACGCAAGCGTGCCCGTGATCAACGGGCTCAGCGATTCGTTGCACCCCTGCCAGATCCTGGGCGACTTGCTCACGGTCTGGGAGAAGAAGCGCCGGCTCGAAGGCCTGAAGGTCGTCTTCGTGGGCGACGGCAACAACGTGGCCAACTCCTGGCTCAACGGCGGCTCGATCCTGGGCGTGGACGTGACGGTCTGCTGTCCCGAGGGGTACGAACCCGACGAGGAAATCGTGACGGCGGCCAAGCAGCGCGGTCCAAAAATCGAGGTCGTCCACGATCCGCAGGCGGCCGTCCAGGGCGCCGACGCCGTCTACACCGACGTCTGGACCTCGATGGGCCAGGAGGGCGAGGCCGGGGAGCGCAAGTCGCGCTTCGAGGGCTTCCAGGTCAACGCCGTGCTCATGAGCCGTGCCAAGCCCGACGCGCTGGTGCTGCACTGCCTGCCGGCCCACTACGGCGAGGAGATCAGCTACGAGGTGGCCCAAGGCCCCAACAGCGCGCTCTACGACGAGGCCGAGAACCGTTTGCACGCCCAGAAGGCCGTGCTCGCTTCGCTGATGACGAGCGCCTAGCGATGGCCCACTCCATCGGCGTTCCCTGCGGCGCGCCGTCCCTCGACCGCATCGCCGAGCGCCTGAGCCGGATGGGGCACCCGCCGGTCGCCCCGGAGAACCCATATTGGGCGGACAAGGGCCTCACCTTCGAGGACCCAGACGGCCGGCGCGTCGTGCTGCGGACGTTGCCGCCCCCCGAAGCGGCCGGCTAAACTCGCGGCGCAATGGAACGCCCCAAGCCCGCGGAGCGAGAGGGACGCGTGCGCAACGGCAAGCTGAACCTGAGCGCGATCCGGCCCGACTGGAAAGAGGTGTTGCGCAACTACCTGCTGCTCACGCTGGGCGCGGGCGTGCTGGTGGTGGGCGCGAACCTGTTCCTCACGCCGCACCAGATCGCGCCGGGCGGCACGCTGGGCCTGGCGCTCATCGTCCAGCACTTTCTGGGGTTTTCGCCGGGGCTCATCATGCTCGTGCTCAACAGCCCCATGCTCGTGCTGGGCTTCTTCTACCTGGGGCGCTACCGCTTTCTGCTGCGCACATTGTACGCCGTGCTGCTCTACAACCTGGGCCTGGACCTGTTCCAGCCGCTGTTCCCGCCCGAAGGACTCACGGTCGATCCGCTGCTGAACACGCTCTACGGCGGCATCGTGGGCGGGATCGGCACCGGCCTCGTGCTGCGCGGGCGCGGCACGATCGCGGGGACGGGCGTGCTGAGCCGGCTATTGCAGTTCCAGACGGGCATGCCCACCAGCCAGGTCTACATGCTGATCGACGGCAGCGTGATCGCGCTGCAGGGGCTCGTGTTCGGCTGGGAGGCCTCGCTCTACGCCCTCATCACGCTCTTTTTGTGGGGGCTGGGGGCCGACTACGTGCTGGAGGGACCCAGCGTCGTGCGCACGGCCTTCATCGTGACGGACGCGCCCAAGGACGTGGCCTTCACGCTGGCGCACCGGCTCGGCGTGGGCGCGACCTCCTGGAGCGGGCGCGGCATGTTCACCGACGCCGAGCGCACCGTGCTGTTCTGCACCGTGAGCCGGCCCGAGGTCGAGACACTCAAATCGATCATCTCCGAGATCGACCCCAAGGCGTTCATCGTGATCGGGCAGGGGCACCAGACCAAGGGGGGCGTGCTGCGGCCGGGCAAGCGCCCCAAGCTCCCGCCCGACCAGAACGCGCCGCCGCCCTGATCCGAACAAGCGTGCGCGCTATACTGACGCGGACGGGGTGAGTATGGCACGGACCATCGCGCACGTCGACATGGACGCCTTTTACGCCTCGGTCGAGCAGCGGGAGCGGCCCGCGCTGCGCGGGAAGCCCGTGATCGTGGGCGGCCGGCCCGAGCAGCGCGGCGTGGTGGCCGCGGCCTCGTACGAGGCGCGCCGCTTCGGCGTCCACAGCGCCATGCCCGCGCGCACGGCTCTTAGGCTCTGCCCGCACGCCGAGCTGCTCCCCGCGCGCATGGACTACTACCGTGAGGTCTCCCAGCAGGTGTTCGCGATCTTTGGCGCGCTCACGGATTTGGTCGAGCCGCTCTCGCTGGACGAGGCCTTTCTTGACCTCAGCCACCGAGCCGGCTCATTGGACGAGGCCGAGCGCCTCGCCCGCGCCATCAAGACCCGCGTGCTGCGCGAGACCAAGCTGACGTGCTCGGTGGGCGTGGGGCCAAACAAGTTCCTGGCCAAGCTCGCCTCGGAACGAGACAAACCCGACGGTCTGTTTCTGCTGGTCGAGGAGGACGTGCCCGTTTTTTTGGAGTCTCTGCCACTGCAAGCGCTCTGGGGCGTGGGGCCGTCGACGCTCAAGCACCTGGAAGCGCTGGGGGTGGCGACCATGACCGACCTGCGCGCCTGCGGCATGGCCGAGCTCGTCCGGCACCTGGGCGCGCACGGGGCGCACCTGTGGCAGCTGGCCCGCGGCCGGGACGCGCGCCCGGTCGTGCCGCACCGGCCCTCCAAGTCGATCAGCCGCGAGACGACCTTCGCCCGCGACGTCACCTCGCACGAGGAGATGCTGGAGGCGCTCCGGGAGCTCACCCGCGACACGATGGCGCACGTGCGCCGCCAGGGGCTGCAGGGCAAAACGGTCCACCTCAAGGTGCGCCTGGGCGATTTCACCACGCTCACGCGCAACGGCACGCTGGCCTGGCCCACCCAGGACCCCAGGCCCGTCTGGTCGGCGGTCCAGCGTCTGCTGCGCGACCGGATCGACCTCGGCGGGCAGGGCGTGCGCCTGCTGGGCGTGGGGCTGTCGGGGCTGAGTCCCCACAACCACGGCCAACTCCCGCTGTTCGACTTCGACGACCTGCTCGCGCGCGGGCGCCGCTGAGACGTTTCCGGGAGCGCGGGGTTGACAGCAACGAGAACCGTTGCTATAGTAAAGGGTATCCCCACATTTGGGGAAAAGGAGGTGATCCACAATCATAGCTGAACGTAGTCACTAACCCCCTGGCGTCGATACCGAAAGGGTCAACGCCAGGGGGTTTTTTCGTTTTTCCCCTTGCCCCACCCGCTGCTTCCCGCCAAACTTCCCACATGAAACAGGCTGACCTTTCCCAACGCCACGGACTTCAAGCGGGACGTCCCCTGACCAACGCGGTCACGGCTGAGTTCCTGCGGCGCTAGCCCGCGTTTGCGCAAACGGCGCGATCACCTATAATTCAAGCCAGCTCGCGGTTTTTAGGAGGACCCATGAACGAGGAACAGGCCCCCGTCCCCCAGCCGGACCCTGAGAGCACGGAATCGGCGGCGACACCGACGCCCCCCTCCCGCAAACGCGGGCGCGGCTGGGTCTTTGCTCTGGCGGTCGTGTTCGTGGCCGCCGTCGCGTTTCTGGGCGGCTACGCCACGCACGGCACCTGGGGCGACGTCGTGCCGGGGATCGCGTTCCCGTCCGAGCCCGAGCCGCAGGTGCTGG
>CAZNGF010000054.1:0-21489 GCA_964572855.1 uncultured Thermotogae bacterium
TTATATGCTGATTCAGTATAAGATCCCGTCCTGGCCTTATCCAACGAGCTCAATACTCCCCTCGCTCCCTGATTGAGTACATGCGTATAGATCATCGTTCTGAGAACGAGACGCGCTCGCGGAGGTTGTCTCGCGGTGTCGCCGGACGCAATACTGGCCCGAGACCGACGGAGGAGTGATTGCGATGGGTGAACGGATCGAACGCGTCGCCGTGTTGGGCGCCGGGATCATGGGCAGCGGGATCGCAGCCCACCTGGCCAACGCCGGAGCGCGCGTGCTGCTGCTGGACATGGTGCCGCCGGACCTGTCCGCCGAGGAGAAAAGCGACCCCGACGCGCGCAACCGGCTGGCCGCCGCCGGCTTGAAACAGGCGTTGGAAGCCAAGCCCGCCGCCTTCTTTGCAAAGCGGCGCGCGCGGCTCGTCGAGGTCGGCAATTTCGAGGACGATCTCCATCGGCTGGCCGAGTGCGACTGGGTGGTCGAGGCCGTGGTCGAGCGGCTCGACGTCAAGCGCGAGCTGTTCGCGCGCGTGGCCGAGGCCGTGCGGCCCGGCACGCCCGTGACCTCCAACACCTCGGGGCTCTCGGTGGCCGGCATGAGCGAGGGATTGAGCCCGGAATTCCAGAAAACGTTCTTCGTGACCCACTTCTTCAACCCGGCGCGCTACATGCGGCTGCTGGAGATCGTGCCGGGAGAGCGCACCGATCCGGCCTCGATCGCGCGCGTGGCGGCCTTCTGCGCCCAGCGCCTGGGCAAGGGCGTCGTCCACGCCAAGGACACGCCCAACTTCATCGCCAACCGGGTCGGGACGTTTTCCCTGATGGTGGCGCTCCACCTCATGGTCGAGCACGAGCTCACCATCGACGAGGTGGACGCGATCGTGGGCAAGCCGCTGGGCCGGCCCAAGAGCGCGGCCTTCCGCACGGCCGACCTCGTCGGGCTCGACACGCTGCTGCACGTGGCCCAGAACTGCCACGACAACCTGCCCGACGACGAGAGGCGCGCCTGGTTCGACCCGCCGGACTTCGTCAACACGATGCGCGAGCGCGGCCTGCTGGGCCAAAAGGCGGGTGCGGGCTTCTACAAGAAGGTCAGCGAGCCCGAGAAACAGATACTCACGCTCGACTGGACGTCCCTGGAGTACGTCCCGCAGAGCAAGCCGCGCTTCGACTCCGTGGGCGCGGCGCGCGCCGGGGACACGCCCGGCGCGCGCGTCAAGCTGCTGGTGGAAGGCGAGGATCGCGCGGCCCGCTTCGCCTGGCGCTGCCTGGGCGAGACGCTGGCCTACGCCGCGCGCCGGATCGGCGAGATCGCCGACGACGTCGTCAACGTCGACCGCGCCATGCGCTGGGGCTTCAACTGGGCGCTGGGCCCGTTCGAACTCTGGGACGCGCTCGGCGTTTCCGACGCGGCCGAGCGCATGCGCGCCGACGGGATCGACGTGCCCGAACGAATCGGCCAGGCCCTCGAAGCCGGCATGACGGGCTTCTACCGCGTTCACGACGGCCAGCGGCAGTACTGGGACTTCGCGGGAAACGCCTACCGCCCCGTGCCGCAGGACCCCAAAACGATCGAGGTCGCCCACCTCAAGCGCGAACGCTCCGAGCGCGTCCTGGCGCGCAACGAGAGCGCCTCCTTGCTCGACCTGGGCGACGGCGTGGCGCTACTGGAGTTCCACGCGACCATGAACGCCATCGACCAGGGCGTCGTCGAGCTGGCCGAGCAGGCGTGCGAGACGGTCGAGGGCGGCGACTGGCTCGGGCTCGTGGTCGGCAACGACGGGTCGAACTTTTCCGTCGGCGCCAACCTCTTCCACGTCCTGGGCGAGGCCATGGCCAAAAACTGGGACAACCTGGAGCGGGCCGTGCGCGCCTTCCAGGGCATGACGCAGCGCTTCCGCTACAGCCCCAAGCCCGTGGTGGCCGCGCCCTTCGGGATGACGCTGGGCGGCGGGGCCGAGGTGGCCATGGGGTGCGCTCGCATCCGCGCGCACGCCGAGCTCTACATGGGCCTGGTCGAGGCCGGCGTCGGGCTCGTGCCGGCCGGCGGGGGCTGCCTCATGTTGCTGCAGCGCTGCCTGGGCAACGCCCCGGACGATCCCGACTTCGACGCCTTCCCGGCCATCCGCCGGGCCTTTATGACCATCGGCCTCGGCAGGGTCTCGACCAGCGCCGAGCAAGCGCTCGAGATGTGCTTTCTGGACCCGCGGGACGGGGTCACGCTCAACCGGGACCACCTGCTGCACGACGCCAAGCAGACCGCCCTGGGCCTGGCGCGCGCCGGCTACCGCCCGCCGCTGCCCGCGCGGCTGCGCTTGCCGGGCCGGGGCGCATCAGCCACCATCGGGATGACGCTCTACGGCATGAAGGAGGGGCACCAGATCAGCGAGCACGACCTGCTGATCGGGACCAAGCTGGCGGGCGTGCTCACCGGCGGTGACTGCGCGCCGGCCACGCCGGTGTCCGAAACCCACGTGCTCGACCTGGAGCGGGAGGCGTTTCTCTCGCTCTGCGGCCAGCAGAAGACGCTGGAGCGCATGAACCACATGATCCAGCACAACAAGCCGTTGCGGAACTGAGGGAGGAAACCATGACCGCACTCAGAGACGCCGTCGTCGCCTCGGCGGTGCGCACGCCGATGGGCCGGGCGCACAAGGGCGGCCTCAAGGACACGCGGCCCGACACGCTGGCCTCGATCGCGATCAAGGCGGCGCTGGAGCGCGTGCCCGGCCTCAACCCCGAGGACGTGGACGACGTGATCCTGGGCTGCGCCATGCCCGAGGGCGAGCAGGGCATGAACGTGGCCCGCATCGCCTCGCTCTTGGCCGGCCTGCCCGTGAGCGTGCCCGGCGTGACCGTGAACCGCTTCTGCTCCTCGGGGCTGCAGACCGTGGCCGACGCCGCGTTCAAGCTCATGGCCGGCGCCGCGGACTGCGCCATCGCCGGCGGGACGGAGTCGATGTCGCTTGTTCCCATGGGTGGCAACAAGCCCAGCGCCCACCCCGACCTGCTGGAATCGATGCCCGAGGCCTACACGCCGATGGGGATCACGGCCGAGCACGTGGCCAGGCGCTTTGGGATCAGCCGCGAGGCGCAGGATCGCTTCGCGCTCCAGAGCCACCAAAGGGCCGTGGCCGCCTGGAAGGCGGGCCGCTTCGACGCGGAAATCGTCCCCGTCCACACGCACCGGCTGGTGGGCGAAAACGGCCACGTGCGCGCCGAACCGTACGTCCACGAACGCGACGACGGCCCGCGCGAGGGGGGCACGCTCTCAGCGATGGCCCAGCTCAAGCCCGCCTTCGACCCCAGCGGCAGCGTGACCGCCGGCTCCAGTTCGCCGCTCACCGACGGCGCGGCGGCCGCCGTGCTCATGAGCGCCGAGAAAGCCGAAGCGTTGGGAGTCGAGCCGCTGGGAAGTTTCCGCGACTACCAGGTCGTGGGCGTCCCGCCCGAGATCATGGGGGTCGGCCCGCTGCCGGCGATCCAAAAGCTTCTGCAGAGGAACGGACTCGCGGTCGACGACATCGACCTCTACGAGATCAACGAGGCCTTCGCGGCGCAGGCGCTCTACTGCATCGGCGAGCTCGGGCTCGACCCCGAGCGGGTCAACGTCAACGGCGGCGCCATCGCGCTGGGGCACCCGTTGGGCTGCACCGGCGCCAAGCTGCTGGCCACGGGCCTGCACGAGCTCAAGCGCCGCGGCGGGCGCTACTTGGTCGTCTCGATGTGCGTGGGCGGCGGCATGGGCGCGGCCGGGCTGTTTGAGCGACAGGGGTGAATCGTTCACGCATTGATCGGCACATGGGTGGCACCTATCCTGGGGGGACAGACTGCACGGACGGGGAAGTGATATGATGAGCCCGACGGAGGACATCAACTGTAGCGGCGAGCGGGCGTACGCGCCCGCGAACCAGCGGGATGAGTTCGAGCGGTTCGTTTGCGCCCATCCGTTTTACGAAAACCCGCTCCTGGACGAGTGGCGCGCCAGCGAATACGCACGCCTCGACGCACAAGGCCAAGTCTATCTGGACTATACCGGCGGCAGCCTCTACGGACAGTCGCAGTTGGACCAGCACTTCGCGCTGCTGCGCGCGGGCGTGTTCGGCAACCCGCACTCGGCCAACCCGACCTCGCTGGCCACCACCGAGCTGCTGGAGGAGACGCGTCAGCACGTGCTGGACTACTTCAACGCGCCCGCGGACGAGTACGCGCTCGTGTTCACGGCCAACGCCAGCGGCGCGCTCAAGCTGGTGGGCGAGTCGTATCCCTTTGAGCCCGATGGGCAATACCTGCTCACCTTCGACAACCACAACTCGGTCAACGGGATCCGCGAGTTCGCGGCGGCGCGCGGCGCCGACGTGCGCTACGCGCCCCTGACGTTGCCCGAGCTGCGCATCGACGAGGCCGCCCTCGAGCGCGCGCTCGACGGGGCAGACCGTGAGCGTTCCAACCTGTTTGCCTTCCCGGCGCAGTCGAACTTCTCGGGCGTCAAGCATTCGTTGGACTGGATCGCGCGGGCGCGGGCGCGCGGCTGGGACGTCTTATTGGACGCGGCCGCCTTCGCCCCGACCAACCGGCTGGACCTGAGCGCCACGCGGCCCGACTTCGTGGCGCTCTCGTTCTACAAGATGTTCGGCTACCCCACGGGCGTGGGCGCGCTGCTGGCCCGCAAGGAGGCGCTGGCCAAGCTGCGGCGTCCGTGGTTTGCCGGCGGCACGGTCAACTTCGCCAGCGTCCAGGCCCGTGGCCACCTGCTGGCCTCCGAGGAAGCCGGCTTCGAGGACGGCACGCTCAACTACCTCGTGATCCCGGCGGTCAAGCTCGGCCTGCAACACCTGGAGCGGGTCGGCGCCGAGGGCGTCGGCGCCCGCGTCGAGAGCCTGACGGGCTGGATGTTGGAGCAACTGCTCGCGCTGCGGCACGCCAACGGCAAACCCATGGTGCGGCTCTACGGGCCGGCGGACACGCGCGCGCGCGGCGGGACGATCACGCTCAACCTCTACGACCCCCAAGGGCGCCTTCTCGACTACCGCCGGGTCGAGGAGCTGGCCAACGAGGCGGGCATCTCGATCCGCACCGGCTGCTTCTGCAACCCCGGCGCCGGTGAGCTGGCCGAGGGGCTCACCGAGGCCGACATGCGCCTGGGGCTGCGGGGCGACGCCCACATGAACCTGCCGCGCTTTCTGGAGATCATCCAGCACGCGGGGAACAAGAGCGCCGGGGCCATCCGGGTCTCGCTCGGGATCGCCTCCAACTTCGCGGATGCCTACCGCTTCCTGGGCTTCGCATCGGGCTTCCGCGACCAGACCAACCTCGCGCTGGGCCAGGCCCGCTTCAACATCGAGGGCTGCCGCGCGCGGCGGGACGCGGCTTGACGAAGGCATGATCACGACCATCGCCTTCGACGCCGACGACACGCTCTGGCACAACGAGCACCTCTACACCATGACCCAGGAGCAGTTCAAGGGGCTCCTGGCCGCTGAGGACGTGTCGGCCGACGCGATCGACCAGAAGCTGTTCGAGACCGAGACGCGCAACCTGGCCCACTTCGGCTACGGCATCAAGGGGTTTGCGCTCTCGATGATCGAGACGGCCGTCGAGCTCACCGAGGGCAAGGTGGCCGGCCACGTCATCGGGCGGATCATCGAGTTTGCCAAGGCCATGAAGGCCGCGCCGGTCCAGTTGCTCCCCGGCGTGGCGCAAACGGTTCAAGCGCTCTCGCAGGCCTACACGCTGGCCGTGATCACCAAGGGCGACCTGTTCGACCAGGAAACCAAGATCGCCCATTCCGGCCTGGGCGACTTCTTCGCCTACGTGGAGGTCGTCAGCGACAAAACGCGCGACGTGTACGCCTCCATTTGGGAGAAGTGGGGCGTTGAACCTGCTTCGGTGCTCATGGTCGGCAACTCGCCGCGCTCGGACGTGTTGCCCGCGCTGGCCAGCGGCGCGGCCGCCGTCCACATCCCCTACGAGACGATCTGGGCGCACGAGACCGTTCACGAGGACGAGCTGGACGGGTACGCCTACCACACGCTGACTTCGATCGGCGAACTGCCGGGCTTGTTGGAGACGCTGGCCGCGCGCTAAGCTCCCGCAGTGCACCAAGCATTCCAGCGGTCGGGCTCGATGCAGGCCTGCCCGGGCTGCGAGCGCGGAGGCCACGAACCGAGCCCGCTTCTGCAAGGGCTGCGGCGCACGCCTTTGAAGCCGACACACAGGATTTGGATCAACGATCGATTGCCCCGGCTGCACCGGTCCGAGCGTTAGGGCTTGGCGAGATGGTCGGGCAAAAACGCCTGCGGCAGCAGGTCGGCCAGCGTGTCGACCACGTAGTCGCCCGACGGGTTGCCGCGCACCAGCGGCAACGCGGGCGCGAACTCGGCCAGCACCTGACGACACGCCCCGCAGGGCCGGCAGTGCTCGGACCCGCAGGCGATCGCGATTTTGACGAACGCCGCCTCCCCCTCGCTCACGGCCTTGAAGACGGCCACGCGCTCGGCGCAGATCGACAACCCGTAGGAGGCGTTTTCGATATTGGCGCCCAGATAAACTTGGCCGCTATTGGTCAACAGCGCCGCGCCCACCGGGTAGTTGGAGTACGGCGCGTAGGCGTGCGCCCTGGCCTCAATCGCCCGCTGCAGCAGCGCTTCGTCACTGATCATGCCCACTCCTTTGCGTGTCGGGGCCGGGCATTATAGGGGACGCGCGATGCGGAGCCAAGCGGCCGGGTTTGGCCCCCTCTCCCTTGACGGGAGAGGGATGGGGTGAGGGTGAAGTCGTTTCGTTGTCCGCTCATATCCCGTTCATCCCGGCCTTTCATGCCAAACCTCGTACATTCTGTCGTAGGGGCACGATTCATCGTGCCCGCGGCTACACGCCCCGGTCTTGGTCGCGCCAATGAACCGGGCGTGTCCCCGCGGGTCCCATGAATGGGACCCCTACGGGGTGAGAGCGCGCATCCGGCTTTGCCCGCAGGACGACGCGATCAAACGGGAACCGTATCACACGAGAGGAGACGGGCAATTGTCCTGTGATGCTTGGGTTGCGGCAAGTTAGAAGGAGGCGCCCGCCGCCGGCGGGCGCCTCCCACTCAAGCCTCAGCTTGTACGGTTTCCTTACAGCTCCAGCGCCTTTTCGATGCGCTGCCGCGCTTCCAGCAGGTGGGCGCGGGCCACCTTGCTGCCGTCGCCGGCGTCCAGCAGGGACGCGGCGGCCGCGTGCAGGCGGTGCAGCTCGCTGAAGGCCAGCGCGCGCGCGTCGTTGTTGAACGGCTGCACGCCCACCGAGCTGGTCGGCTGCGGTGAGCCGTCGGTTTCCTGGGTTGCGATACGGATCATGATGTCCAAGTGGATGCTCTGGATCGCGCGCTGAAACGAGTTCTCCGGGGCCTGTGCGCTCACAAGGTCGAACCAGATGGCGTCGGTGAAGCCCGTGAACAGCTCGTCCAGCGTGAACGGCTGCGCTTCGTCGCTGCGGTAGGCGTTGTCGCGGATGCGCGAGAGCCGCTCGGGCCAGAAGGCCTGGTTCAGCACGCCGGCGCGGTAGGCCGTCACGAGATCGTGGATCGGGTAGGTGAAGCGCTGCCCCCACTGCCAGCTCGAAGCCCAGTCGATCCAGCGTTCGGTGGTGAGCTTGTCCAAGAGTTCCTTGGGGAAGCTGCCCATGAAGTCGGTCTCGAACAGCGTGAGCAGGTAATCGAGCGCCTCGCGCTGGCGCTCGGCCGGCACGAGCTCGAAGGGCGCCAGGCCGGCGTCGTTGCCCTTGTGGGCGCGCATGACCTCGACCCCGCCCAGCGCTTTGACCTGCCAGGGGTAGCCGAAGAACTTGCGCGAGAACAGGTAGTTGGCCGCGCTGCGCAGCGGCCAGTACTCGTCGCCGTCTTCGATGAGTTTGGCCTCGACGTCGTCCCAGACGCGGTCGACCAGTTGTGCCAGGTTCTGGTAGTAGGCAATCGGGTCGGCGCCGAGGTCGTACTGGTTGATATAGGGGTCGAGCGCGTTGGGCCCCGTGCCGGTGTCCTCGTCGGTGCCGTAGACGTGCCCGGGCTCGGTGTTCCGCGCCGCCAGCGCCATCAGCTCGGGGTGGGGTGCAAGCGTCTCGTTGCCCACGGGGCGGTAGCCCCACTCGATAGCCCAGCGGTCGTAGTCGCCCACCACGGAGTTGTAGTACTCGCCCTGCTGCTCGCGGTCGAGGGCGATGTTGGCCGGGTTGTAGTCCATCACCGAGACGCTCACGCCGTGCGCCTGCGTGTAATCGACGTCGTGCAGGTGTTCGTTGGGCACCGCCGAGGTGGCCTTGAAGTTGTGGCGCAGCCCCAGCGTGTGGCCTACCTCGTGCATCGTGATCTCGCGCAACGCCTCGCCCACGTATGCCAGCGGGACCTCGCCGTCGGCACCGACCACGCCGTCGGCCATGAGCGTGTAGCGCAGCATCTCGAGCTGCTCGGACATGCCCGAGCCGTAGTCGCACAGGCGCTGGGCGAACACGGGGTTGAGCTGCTCGGCGAAACGCACGGCCTCGCTCTCGGGCGCGAACGCCTCCAGCCCCGCCGTGTCGGTCAGGCGCTTGTTCTCGTGGCTGAGCCACCACACCCAGTCCGAGGCGAACAGGATGTCGGCGTTCAGGATCTCGCCGCTGCGCGGGTCCACGTCGCTGGGCCCGATGGCGAAGATCGCGTTCACCGAGGGCATCCAGCGGATGGTGGAGTAGCGCGCATCGCCCGGGTCCCAGTTGGGGTCGTCGGGCTGCTGGCGGGCCAGGATCGCGTTGGAAAAGCCCGCGCGCTCGAAGGCCGCGTTCCAGGCTTCCACGCCCTGCTCGATGTAGGGGCGGTATGCCTCGGGGATCGTGTCCTCCAGGTAGAACACGATCGGCTCTACGGGATCGGAGAGCTCGGCGTACGGGTCTTGCTTCTCCAGGCGCCAGCGGTTGACCAGGCGCGTGGCGTTGGTGGGGGCGGCCTGCTTGCTGTAGTCGCGGTACGTGGTGGTGAAGTAGCCCACGCGGTCGTCGGCCAGGCGCGGCTTCATGGGCTCGTCGGGCAGCGCCAGCACGCTGTAGTGCAGCGCGATCGGGAGCGTCTTGGGGTCGACCAGCGTCTGGCTCGGGATGGGCGTGGCCGCCGCAAAGCTCAGGTCGACCTTGATCTCGACGTTTTCCGGGAAGCCCTTGACCGAGGTGAGCGTGGAGCGCCGCGGGTCGAGCTGAAAGCGCGTGCCGTAGAGCGAGGGGAGCGCGTCGTTTAGGTTGGGCCAGTCGGCCACGAACAGGCTGGTGGCGTTGATGAGGTAGCGCCCCTCCTCGTTTGCCTGCGCCACCGGCGGGAACGAGGCCACCACCTGCTCGCGGAAGCCCAGGTCGACCATGCGCGCCAGCGCCGTGCCCGCATCGGCCCGGAAGTACGGGTTGCGGGCCACGAGCTCGATTTTCTCGTTGCGCATGCGGAAGGTGAGCGTGTCAGAGTCCAACGGGAAGCCGGTCAGCAGGGGGGATTCCCCGATCCCCTGCGCCATCTGAACCACGACCAGGAAGTCCTTGTCGAAGTGGCCTTGGGTGACCTCCAGGTAGAGGTGGCCGGCCGGCGTTCGGTAGGTGTCGAAGAAGCCGGGGACGGCTTCCATGTCGGCGACGAACGCCGCGATGCTGGGGGCCTCGTCGGCCACGGCCGGGGAATCGCCCGGCAGGGCCCCCAGCGCCGCGGCCACGAGCAGCGTGAGCATGGACAGGGCGGCAAAACGCCGTGCCCGATGCGGCTGAGTGATCATGGCGCCTCCTTGACGGTTTGGGATGGTCAAAGTATAGAGCACGCGGGAGGAATCACGACGTCGTCCCGGTTACGCGTGAGGCAACCGCTAGCGATAATCCGGGTGAGATTCGACGGCACCGTCGCGGTGGTTGATCCAGCGGGCCAGCAGGAACAACAGGTCGCTGAGGCGGTTGAGGTAGCGCACGGTTTCCGCGTTGACGGGCTCGTCGGCGGCCAGCTCGACGGCGCGGCGCTCGGCGCGGCGGGCCACGGTGCGGGCGAAGTGCAGCCCCGCGCCCGCCGGGCTGCCGCCGGGCAGGATGAACCGCTTCAGCGGAGACAGCTGCGCGTCGGCCTCGTCGCAAAGCGCTTCCAGCGCGGTCACGTGGCGCTCGCCCACGCGGGGCGCCTCGGCCTCGGGGTCGGGGTTCGCCAGGTCGGCGCACACCAAGTGCAAATCGGCCTGCAGGCGCTCGATCTTCCCCCGGAGCGAGGGGTTGTCGGTCTGACTGGCGGCCACGCCGAGCGCGGCGTTGAGTTCGTCCACGGCGCCGTAGGCCTCGATGCGCGCAGAAGCTTTGCTCACGCGCCCCCCGCCGATGAGGCCGGTCTCGCCCCTGTCGCCCGTCCTGGTATAGATCTTCAACGCCCCTCCAGTCGGTAGAGCGCGCCCTCCGGCAGCGAGACGTCGCGGAAGTGTTCGGGGTGCAGCGCCTTGGCCAGGATCTCCAGGCCGGTCACCACGCGCGGCCCCGGCCGGCTGAAGTAGAACGAGCCGTGTGTCAAAAACACCCGGCCGCGCTTGACCGCGCTCAGCTCGTCCCAGGCCTCGTGCGCGGTGAGCACCTCCAGCTCGCCGGCCGTGCGTTGGGGATCGAAGCCGCAGGGCATCAGCACGATCGCTTCCGGGTTGAAGCGCGCCAGCTCGTCGCCGTCGAGAGGGAACGAGGGCGCGCCCGCTTCGCCGTAGGTCTGCGCGCCGGCCAGCTCGACCAGCTCCGGAACCCAGTGGCCGGCGGCGTAGAGCGGGTCGAGCCACTCCAGGCACAGGACGCGCGGCACGTCCTCGACCCGCTCGCCCCGCTCGCGCACGCGGTCGACACGTGCGCGCAAACGGCTGACGAGCGCCGCGGCCTCGCGCTCGCGCTCGGTGAGTTCGCCCACGAGTCGAATCGTCTCCAGGACCTCGTCCAGCGTGGTCGGCTCCAGCGAGACGAGCTGGGTGCGTCCCTCCAGCAGCTGGGCCGCGCCGCGCACCTCGCTGAAGGCGGGCGCGCACACCTCGCAGAGCTCCTGGGTCAGGATCAGGTCCGGCGCCAGCGCCTGGAGCTGGTTCACGTCCATGTGATAGACGCTGCGCCCGTGATGGACGCGCTGGTGGATCATCGCGTCGACGGCCTCGCTGGAGAGGTCCTCGGTGGCGATCGTTTGGCTCAGCACGGGCTTGTCGCGCACGGCCTCCGGCCAGTCGCAGTCGCCGGAGACCCCCACCAACTGATCTTCGAGCCCCAGCGCGCACACGATCTCCGTGGCGCTGGGCAGGAGCGAGACGATGCGCATGAGCCCTTCCCTGCGACGATGGTTGGGGCCATTGTAAGGGACGAACCGGGGAGCTGCAGGGATCAGGCGCGGGATGTGCCGGATGCCCCGCGCTTGGCGCGGCGCTTGTGGCGGTACATCCAGGTGTCGGCCTCCTCGAGCACGGCCTCGAAGGGCCGCTCCGACTCGGGCTCCCACACGGCCAGCCCCGCGCGGATGCGGGGGCGGGCGTCCACGCCCCAGTCGAGCCGTTCGATCTCGTCCTCCAGGCGCTTGCACACGCGCAGGGCTTCGGCGCGGTCGGTCTCGGGCAGGACGATCAAAAACTCGTCCCCGCCGTAGCGGATGACCGCGTCGCAAGCGCGCACCGCCCGCTGAAAGTGCTGGGCCGCCCGGCGCAACACGCGGTCGCCGGCCACGTGCCCCAAGCGGTCGTTGACCCGGTAGAAGTCGACGAAGTCCACCAGGATGAGCGCGAGCGTGTGCCCGTAGCGCTTGGCGCGCGCGCCCTCGCGCTCGACGAGCTCGTTGAGGTAGTGGCGGTTGTAGGCGCCGGTGAGCGGGTCGCGCACGGCCTGCGCCTTGAGCCGCTCGCGGTCGCGCGTGCGGCTCAAGGCCAGCTCGATCTCGGGCACGAGCGCCCAGAGCGCCTCGGCGTCCCGCTGCGTCAAAGCGTCCTCCCGCTCCAGGTTGTTGAGGTTGAGCAGCGCCACCAGCCGGCCCTCCTCGCGAATCGGGACCACGATCGTCGAGGCGGGCGGTGGCGTGCCGGTGCGCTCCGAGAAGTCGCGCAAAGTGGAGCGGATCAACTGGTCTTTCCGCGACAACAACACCGGCCCCTCGGCCGCGTGCACGGCCTGCACGACGTCCCCGGCCGGGATCGGGCTGTGCTTGAGCGCTTCGAGGTCCCGGTTGACGGCCGCCCGGAACGCAAACGCGCCCTCGTCCTCGTCCCAGATCAGGGCGCTGCCCGCGTCGGCTCGCGGCGCGAGCAAGTCGATCCCGCGCCGGATGACGAGTTCGAGCAGCGCGTCCAGCTCGCGCACCTGGTTGAGCGCCTGCAGGAAGGCGTTGGTCCACTCGCGCTCGCGCAGGGCTTCGCTCAGGCGCTGGCGCCCCCACAGGTTGCTGAGGGCCGCGCCCGTCTGGCGCGCCAGCGCGGTGAGCAGCTCGGTCTCCTCGGGGCCGAAGGTCCGGGGCCGCACGCTCTCGATGTTGAGCACGCCCAGCAGCTCGCCGCGATCCTCGACCGGCACGGCCAGCTCCGAGCACACCGCCGCGTGTCCCGCGATGTAGCGCGGGTCGTTTGCGGTGTCGGGCACGAGCAGCGGCGCCCGGTGCCGGGCCGCCCAACCCGTGACCCCCTCACCGATGCGAATGCGCCGGAATCGATCGATGTCGAACTCCTCGCGGGGCAGGCGCGAGCGAAAGTCCTGCAGCACGAGCTCGCCGTCCGCCACGAAGAAGAGCGAGGCGTGGTCGAACGAGAAGTGTTGCGTGATGATCGACATGGCTTCATCGATGAGCCGCTTGACCGAGGTGACGTGCGAGAGCCGCTCGCTGAGGGCGTAGATGCCGCGCAGCCGTTCCTGGAAGCGGTCGAGCTTGTCCAGGTGACGGGCGCGCTCGAGCGCCAGCGCCGCGAAGTTGGCGAACACCTCGATGGGCTCCAGCGTCTCCGCGCTGGGCCGCCGGCCGTCGACGGGCTGGTCCACCGAGATGATGCCGACGATCTGGTTCTGCGCCCACATCGGGATGCAGAGGAAGTCGTCCGGGTGCCAGGTGTCGTCGGGCTCGGCGTCGGGGTGACCGGGGATGAGCCCATCGTGATCGCCCCAGGGAAGCTGGTCGTGCGGGATGTAGTACGAACGCCCGAGCTCGAAGCGTTGTGCGAAGATCTTGCGGCGCTCGGCCGGCGGCAGCGGGTTGGACTTGAGCCGCGCTTCCTCCTCCTCGGAGAGGCCGAAGCAGGCCACGCGCACGATCTCGACGGCCTCGGCCGAGTCCGGTGGGATGGCGCGGTCGTAGAGCGCCAGCGCCGCGCGGCGGTACGGCGTGTACTCCACGATGCCCCCCACGACCTGCTCCAGGATCTGCTGGATGTCCCGATCGTTTAAGATCTCCTCGCCCAGCTTGAGGAAGGCCTCGCGCCGGCGCACGGGCACGGGTTCGGGGTCGAAGTGCGGCTGGAAGTCCTGTTGCCTGAGCATGGCGACGAAGGCCTGCACGACCTTGGCGTCGAACTGCGTCCCGGCGTTTCCCTGCAGGCGGCGCACGGCCTCGGCGCGCGCGAGCGCGCGCCGGTAGGGCCGGTCCGTGGTCATGGCGTCGAACGCGTCCACGGCGGCGATGATCTTGGCCTCGAGCGTGATCCGGTCGCCCACGAGCCCGTGGGGATAGCCCCCGCCGTCGACGCGCTCGTGGGTCTGCTCGACGATGCGGCCGGCCTGGCGCAGGAAGTCCTTCCCCTCCAGCATCTGGCGGCCCCAGACCGTGTGTTGCTTCATGATCGTCCACTCGTCCTCGTCGAGCGCGCCCGGTTTTTGCAGGATGGCCTTGGGCACCTTGGCCTTGCCCAGGTCGTGGAAGAAGGCGGCGTAGCCCAGGTTGAACAGGCGCTCGCCGGGCAGGTCCATCCACTCGCCCAGCAGCCGGCTCAAGTGCGAGATGCGGGCGCAGTGCCCGTCGGTGTACTCGTCCTTTTCGATCTGTCGGGCCAGCTCGACGAACTCCTTGGTTTCCTGGCTCACGCGCTGGAAGGCGGGCTGCGAGGAGACGTAGAGCACGGTGGCGTCGGTGCGGGCCTCGAAGTAGGCGCGCTCGGGCACGAGGTGGCGCGCGATGTAGTCGCCGGGACCGAGCACGACGGGCGGCTTGACGTCCAGGTGGGCCAACTGCCCGCTCAGCACGTAGATGAATTCGAACCCCTGCCACTCCTCGGCCGAGTCGAGCCAGAAGGTGCGCTTGGCCGCGATGTGCTGCCGGTGGACCTCGACGTTCTCGGCCTTGGCCAGCAGCCGGACCTCGGTGCCCTCGCGCTGGGTACGGGAGAGGTAGTCGTCCCTTTTGAAGATGAAAGCGGGTGCGTTCATAAGCTCTCCGGTGGCCGGCGGTTGCGGGGTTCTCCCCCACTATAGTTCCCGCCGCGGGACCGTGACAACGTCGTACGTTACCCAGATGTTTCGGGCCCGCCACGCGCCTTGAAACGGCAAGAGGGGCAAGGTTGTCCTTGCCCCTCTGTTCGTCGTCGCATGTCAAGCCCCGGAGGGCGTGCGGCTTCAGTTGACGTGGATGGGGTCGAAGCAGGCCTCGTGATCTAGGTCCTCGCGGTAGACGCACACGTCGCTGAACGTGACGTCGAGCTCAACCCCGGCTTCCTCGGCCAGCGCCTCGAGGGAGGCCAGCTCGGCCAGGATGCGCGCCTCGCACTGCGCGGCCACCTGGTCCATGGCCCGGGCCGTGCCCACCTCGTTGAGCTGCTTGACGCACTGCGCCGCGATTCGGTCGACCTTGGCGTTGGTCTTGGCGATGGCCCGGTCCAGGTCGCCGGCCACAGCGGTCAACCCGATCCCGATGGCGATCAGCATCCCCACCACAATGACGGACGATTTTCGCATGATAACGGCCTCCTTAGCCAAGTTTGATTGCGTACGTTCCCATTATGCCTTACCGGGAGGAAGTTAGACGCGTCGGATGGCAGTTTCAAGTAGAAAAACCTATAAACAGGTTGTCATCAATGCTTCAGGCTTGGCTCGAGGCCAGACGCCCGCCCGCCGGGACGATCCAGAGGTCGGCGCCTCGGCGGATCACCTGGACCTCGACCCCCCAGACCGAGGCGACGCAGTCCTCGGTGAGCGCGTCGGCCGGGGGAGCACAGGCCACCGGACGGCCGCGGTCCAGCACGAGGACGCGGTCGCAGGCGCGCGCCGCCAGGTTGAGGTCGTGCAGGGCCACCACCGCCGCCAGCCCGCGCCCGCGGGCGAGCGCGGCGACGCGCTCCAGGGCCTCCAGTTGGTGCTTGAGGTCGAGGTGCGCGGTGGGTTCGTCCAGCAGGAGCACATCGGGCTCCTGCGCCAGCGCCAGGGCCAGGAAGGCGCGCTGGCGCTCGCCGCCGCTGAGCGTGCGCAACGGGCGGTCCGCGAAGCCGGTCAGGCCCGTGGCCCGCAGCGCACGGCGCACGGCCGCCTCGTCGCGCGCGCGCCAGCGGTCCCAGTGGCCCCGGTGTGGCAGGCGGCCCCAGGCCACGACCTCGCGCACCGTGAAGTCGAACCCGACCGCGCGCCCCTGCTCGACCCAGGCCAGCCGGCGCGCGCGCGCGTCGGGGCGCCATCCCGCCAGCGGGCGCCCGTCGAGTGTGACCACGCCGCTTTGGGGGACCCAGTGGCCCGCCAGCAGGCCCAGCAGCGTGGATTTGCCCGAGCCGTTTGGCCCCAACAATCCCAGCACCTCGCCGGGATGGGCCGTCAGGCTCACGCCCGAGACAACCGGTTCGCGCTCGTAGGCGAAGCTTACCCCCGTCGCGCGCAAGGTCATTCCAGCGCCCCCGCCCGGCGAGCCAGCAGCAGGTAGAGGAAAAACGGTGCGCCCGTGAACGCGGTCAGAACGCCGACGGGCAGCTCGAGCGGCGCCCAGACCGTGCGCGCCAGCGCGTCGGCCAGCACGAGGAAGAGCGCCCCGCCCAGCGCGGCGGCCGGCAACAGGACGCGATGGTCCGGCCCGACCAGCAGCCGCAGCGCGTGCGGGGTGATGAGGCCGACGAACCCGATCGTGCCCGTCACCGAGACGGCCGCGGCCGTGAGCGCGGTGGTCACAAGCAGCAGCCCGCGCACGAACCGGCGGGGCTCGATCCCCAGCGAGCGGGCGCCGGCCTCCCCGAGCGCCAGCGCGTTCAGCTCGCGCATGAACGGCAGCAACAGCGCGAGCCCCAGGAGCGCGAGCGGGGCGAGCCAAGCCAAGGCGCCCCAGCCCACGCGGCCCAGGCTGCCCATGATCCAGAACACGATCTCGGGCATCCGCTCGCCGCTCAAGAAGATCAGGAAGCTCGTCGCGGCCGAGAAGAGCGCGCCCAACGCCACGCCCGCCAGGATGAGCGTGACCCCGCGCTCGCCGCCGGCACGCCCCGCCGCCAGCCCGTAGACGGCCGCCACGACCAGCGCGCCGCCGGCAAACGCCCCCAGCGGCAGCCAGAGCCCCGCCAGGCCCAGCACGATCGCCAACGCCGCGCCCGCGCTCGCCCCGCTGGCGATCCCGAGCAGGTAGGGGCTGGCCAGCGGATTGCGGAACACGCCCTGCATCACGGTCCCGCTCGCCGCCAGCACCGCCCCCACCAGCGCCGCGCCGAGCGCGCGCGGCAGGCGGAGGTCCCAGACGATCAAGGCGTGCGCGGCTTTCACGTCGGCTCCCGCCAGCAGGCCGAGGCGTTCCAACAGGATCGGCCCCAGATGTGCCCAGGGAACCGCCACCGGTCCGGCGGCCACGGCCCCGGCGACCGCCAGCGCCAGCAGCCCGCCCAAAGCGGCCAGCGTCCAGCGTGGGGCGAGCCGGTTTCCCGGGGCGCGGGCGGTGCGCGTCACGCGTTCATTCCCCCCCGAACGCGTCGGGGTGGAGGGCACGGGCCATCGCAAAGAGCGCCCCGGCCACGCGGGTCGAGGTAAGCGAGCTGGCCTTGATCCCGACGACGTCGCCGTTTGCGACGGCCGTTACCTCCGCCAACACGGGGTCTCGCGTGATGCGTTCGATCTGGGACGGGTCGGTGAAGATGACGGCCGGGTCGCGCTCCAGGATCGTCTCGACGCTCACGCTGTTGCCGCCCTCGACGTCGGCGAAGGCGTTGGTCCCGCCGGCGCGCGCCAACAGCTCGCCCTCCAGCGAGCCGCGCCCGGCCGCAAAGGGCGGGCGGCCTTCCGAGACGAACAGGAACGCGGCCGAGCGCGGCGCGCGCTGGGCCACCCGGCTCTCGATCGAGACGATCTCACGGCTGATGCGCCCGACGAGCAGCTCGGCCTCCAACGAGCGATCGACCACGAGCCCCACCACCTCGATGAGCGCGAACAGATCCTCGACCCCCGCGATGAAGTTGACAGGCGTGATCACGCTGAGCCCGGCGGATTCCAGCCGGTCGCGCACCTCGAACACGGCGCCGAACACGACGTCGGGCGCCAGCTCGACGATGCGCTCGATCGACGGACTCGGGAACGACGGCCCCACCGTGGGAATGCCCTCAGCCGCGGCCGGGTTGTTGGGCGAGTCGGTGATCCCGACCAGCACGTCCCGCGCGTTCAGATCGAGCAACGTCTCGGTGTAGAGCGGCGTGCCGGCCACCACGACGCGCTCGACGCTCGCCGGGACGGGGATCTCGCGACCGCGATCGTCGACGACGACGTGCCGAACCTGCGCCCAGCCGGGGCCGAACAGCGCCAGCGTGAGGATCAGAGACAGCGTCAGCGCTTTGGCAATGCGCCAGAAATTGTTCATTAGGACTCCTTTGCTACGGATTTTTGTAGGGCCGCAAAGCGGTCCCTGCGACTAGTCAAACCGCAGGTCCAGCAGCTCAACGACCATGCGCCAGAGCCCGCGCGCCGTGGGCACAAACGCCGCGCCGAAAGCGACCAAGACGAGGTCGCCCGGCGCGGCCTCGGGGAAAGCCGACGCCAGCGAGGCTTGCGCACGCGGTGCCCTGAGCGAATCGCGCGTGTCGAGGAAGCGGAACGCGCCGTCGTAGCGCAGCAACACGGCCCCGTCCGCCCCACCCCGGATGGCCCGGTCGCGCACGGCCCAGCTCGCCTCCCCGTCGGGGGCGCGCAGGTGCGCGGCGAGTTGGACGCCCGGGAGCTCGAGCTCGACCAGGTCCACGGTTTCCACGGCCCGCACCGCTCGGAACAGCGGCGCAAACGTCTCCCGGCCGGCCCCGGTCAGCGAGGTGCCCGACTTGGCGAATGCCACCCAGCCGCGCTCGCGCAGCTTGTTGAGGTGCGTGCGGACCGTGCTCTCGGTCACGCCAGTCCGCTCGACCAGCGTGCGCCGGCCCAAAGGGCCGGCTTCAAGCGCGAACAACAGGGCTGCAGCGACGTCAGGTTGCATGCGACCTCCTTGGTGGGATAATCTATCCCACCTGGGTTCGACTTATATCCTAAAGCAATCCGACCGACGGGTCAAGCCTCCCACCCCGGCTCGAGGTCCGACCCGAAGGGTCTCCCGCAACCATGGGAATACATCGCCTGCGGCGAACAATGACCGGTCATGAGACAAGGGGATTGGTTAGACACAGGCCCTTCATAGGATCGAAAGCGGCAACAGCAAATACAATCGACCCTATACTGCAAACCCCTTCTCCCCCGGCGGGAGAAGGTCGGGATGAGGGGGCCTCGTAGGCAAGACATCACCCCTAGCCCTCTCCAAGCAAGGGAGAGAGCACAAAAGCCTTCTGTTAAGCGTTCTAGCGCCGTAAAACTCTTGTGTTAGACGCTCCAAAGGGGGATGTGAGAACCCCGGGGAGGGAGATCGCCCAAGCGCCATGGCGGATGCGGGGTTGTTCCCCGCGCCGGCGGGGGACCGGGCGTGGCAATCCTTCAGGCGCTCAACGCCCCCTGCATGTGACCGAGCACGGCCACAAGTGGCGGGAACCGCCCATCGGATACCACTTCTGGAGATGTGCTATACTGACCTTGGGAAGTGGGAGTGATTCTCACTCACCGCTCTTCAACACATCCTTAGGAGAAAGGCGTGGTACATTTGGACAGGAGGTTTGCGGTCGCGGCGGTGTTGCTAGGGCTGTTGATTGGGATCAGCGGCGGGTTCAAAACGGAACGCGCGTGGGGGCAGGACGATCCCCCCTCGGAGGCCACGGTCGTGCGCATCGCGTCGGCCTTGGATGCAAACGGAAACAACACGCTGGACGACGAGGAGATGCTGGCGGCCATCCGGCTGTGGATCGCGGGCGATCCCGCGCCGGGCACCGACCTGTCCATCTCGGATGCGATCATTCGTAGCTTGCTCATCATATGGATTCAAGGCAAGCCCATCCAATCGGACCAAGACGCTGAGACGCTGCTGGACACCTCGGACTGCGACTTCAGCGACTTCGACCACTCGGACGACCGAGCCGTGCGCACCGGGCGCCTGAGCGAGGTGTTCGATCAAGACCCGTTCGAGGATTCCGAAGCCCACGAGGCGTTCGAGGACCTCGGCCAGGACCCCTGCGGCCTGCTGTTTTTGACCGGCGCGCTCGGGGAGCTGGACTTTGGCTTCTGGGTCCACAGCGAGGTCACGCTCACGGAGTTCGACCCCGGCGGGTTTGCCTGGGTCACGTTCAAGCGCGCGGCGACGTGGAAAGCCCCGACCAACGTGCCGCCGAACCGGCGGCGCTGGGCCAACAACATCGTGCAAGTGCTGCAAAACCCGAACCTCTCGGACGACGAAAAGGAAAAGGTGCTGGACCGCATCGCGGCCAAGGGCGACGACTACCAGGACCTGGTCGATCGGACGGGCTTCATGCCCGGCAAGGAGGAACACGTCATCGTGTTCGTTCCGCCCAACGTGCGCACGCTCACGCTGGAGTTCCGTTTCCACCTGACGGCCTTCAGCAGTTCGGCCGAGCTGATCCACGACGTGCGGGTGGAATACCTGCCGACCTTGCCGCCGGGCGCCGACCCGGACGGCGTGGTCGAGCTGGAGTCGGAACCGAACCAGAGCGGCGCCCACGTGCGCTTCGAGTTCATCGACGAACCCAAGGACGAATCCAACGTGCTGCTGGACACCTCGGACTGCGACTTCAGCATGTTCGAGCACTCCGACGAGCGGGCCATCGACGAGGACCGGCTCGGGGACGTGTTCGACGACCCGCCGTTCCGGGGTTCCGATGCCGAGGCGGCGTTCGAGGCGCTGGACGACGACCCCTGCGGGCTGCTGTTCCGCACCGGCCGGCTGGACGACCTGGACTTTGGCTTCTGGGTCCACAGCGAGGTCACGCTCACGGAGTTCGCCCCCGGCGGGTTTGCCTGGGTCACGTTCAAGCGGGCCGCCACCTGGCGCGCACCGCGCAACGTGCCGCAGAACCGGAGGCGCTGGGCAAACAACATCGTGCAGGTGTTGCAGAACCCGGATTTAAGCGACGAGCAGAAACAGCTCGTGCTGGACCGCATCGCGGCCAAGGGCGACGACTACCAGGACCTGGTCGATCAAACCGGGTTCATGCCCGCCAAGCAGGAGCACGTCATCCTGTTCCTCCCGCCCAGCATCCGAACGATCACGCTCGAATTCCGCTTCCATCTGACGGCCTTCAGCAGCTCGGCCGAGTTGATCCGGGACGTGCGGGTGGAACACCTGCCGGCCCTGCCGCCCGGCGAGAGCCCCGGCGACGTGGTCGAGCTGCGCGAGGAAAACGGCCAGAGCGCCGCGCACGTGCGCTTCGAGTTCGTCGACGAGCCGCTGGACCCGACGCGCCCCGTGCTGGACTTCATCCCGTCGGCCACCGACGTCGATGCCGGCGAGCCGGTGGACTTCGACGGGACGTATGCCTTCGACCCCGACGGGACCATTCAGAACTACTTCTGGGACTTCGGCGACGGGACGCAAAGGGAGGGCCCCCAGGTAAGTCACGTCTACGAGCAGCCCGGCGACTACGAGGTCACGCTCACGGTGCAGGACAACCAGGGCAACCAAGCCTCCGGCACGGCCTCGATTTCGGTGGGCGGGGAACCTTCGACGACCCCGCCAGCCCCGCCAGCGATTTTGTCGCTCAACGGCCCCGAGGCCATCGTGGGGAACAACGAGCGGCACGACGTCACGGCCTCCTTCTCCGACGTCAACGGCGACGTGCTGCAGTTGCGCCTGCAGACGCTAGAGGGTCCCAACGCCGGGCCGCCGGAGACGTTCGACCTGGACCTGCTCGGCCTCAGCGAGGGCACGTTTGCGTTCCAAATCTGGTGCGAGAACGTCGGCGACGAGCCCACGCCGTTCCCGGTGACGGTCCAGGCCACGCTCATCGACGAGTTCGGCTTGGAGAGCGCGCCGGCCACGTTCGGGTACACGTGCCTGCCGGCGAGCTGATCGTGCGAAGGGAAGGCGTCCAGGGACATCCCCTGGGCGCCTTCAAAGCCGAACCTTCTTGCCGTGTAGGGGCTGCCCGCCGCCGGGTCGCCCCTACGACATCTTCCCCAACGCCCGCAGCACCTTCTCCGGCGTGAAGGGCAGCTCGCGCATGCGCAC
>CAZNGF010000055.1:0-11992 GCA_964572855.1 uncultured Thermotogae bacterium
AGGGGGTGTCAAAAGAGGAAGTGGAAATTTGTAAAAAGGAGCCGAACTCGGCGCTGCGCAAGGTGGCCCGCGTGCGCTTGAGCAACGGGCACAGCGTGACCGCCTACATCGGTGGCGAGGGGCACAACCTGCAGGAGCACTCGATGGTGCTCGTGCGCGGGGGCCGCGTCAAGGACCTGCCCGGCACGCGTTACCACATCGTGCGCGGCTCGCTGGACTGCGCGGGCGTCGACGGGCGCGGCCGCGGCCGCAGCAAGTACGGGACCAAGAAGGCCCAGTAAAAGGAGCGCCATGCAAGCGGGAAAGATGATTCCGGGGCGGGACGTCGCCCCTGACGCGCTCTACGGCGACAAGCTCGTCGAGAAGCTGATTAATTACCTGATGCAGGACGGGAAGAAGTCCACCGCCCGCCGGGTCGTCTACGAGGCGTTCGAGATCATGGAGCAAAAGAGCGGCGAGCCCGCCGTCGAGGTGTTCCACAAGGCCATGGCCAAGATCGTCCCGGCCCTCGAGACCCGCAGCCGCCGCGTGGGCGGATCGAGCTATCAGGTGCCCTACGAGGTGCCCGACGACCGACAGCGGACGCTGGCGTTGCGCTGGCTTACCAAGGCCGTGCGCGAGCGCTCCGAGCACGGCTTGGCGCGCCGCCTGGCGGCCGAGCTGATGGACGCGATCAACGAGCAGGGGAAGGCTTACGAGAAGAAGGTCGACACGCACCGGATGGCCGAATCCAACCGCGCGTTTGCGCACTTCCGGTGGTAACGCGACGCTGACGCCTTTCTTTTTTCAGAGGGGATCCTGGCCGCCGCCGTTTGGAGGGGGCCGTTTCTTGCGAATTCATGTGGAGCACTAACGGGAGCGATTCATGGCAAGCGCGGTGACGAAAAAGGGGACGAACAAGCTAGAACACGTGCGCAATATGGGCTTCGTGGCCCATATCGACGCGGGCAAAACCACCACCACCGAGCGGGTGCTCTTCTACGCCGGCCGCACGCATCGGCTCGGCAACGTGGACCAGGGCAACACCGAGATGGACTGGATGGAGGAGGAAAAGGCCCGCGGCATCACGATCACCTCGGCCGCCACGGCTTGCTTCTGGAAAGACTACCAAATCAACATCATCGACACGCCGGGCCACGTCGACTTCACCGCCGAGGTCGAGCGCAGCTTGCGCGTGCTCGACGGCGTGGTCACGATCTTCTCTGCCGTCGAGGGCGTGGAATCGCAATCCGAGAAAGTCTGGCGCCAGGCCGACCGCTACCACATTCCGCGGTTGGCCTTTATCAACAAGATCGACCGCGCGGGCTCGAACTACGACCGCGTGCTGGGCGCCATGCGCGACCGGCTGGGCGCGGTGCTGCTCCCGCTCCAGATCCCGCTGGGCGAGGGCGAGGACTTCCAGGGCATGATCGACCTCGTCGAGCTCAAGTTCCGCACCTGGAACGAGGAAGACCAGGGCATGACCTTCCAGACGCTCGAGGTGCCCGAGGAGGCCCACGAGCTCACGCACAAGTTCCGCGAGATGCTGCTCGAGGGGCTGGCCGACGTCGACGAGGGCTTGATGATGAAGTTCCTCGAGGACGAACCCATCTCCGAGGACGAGCTCAAGCGCGCCATCCGCGCCGCCTGCATCGAAAAGCGCCACGTGCCCGTGCTGGGCGGCTCCTCGCTCAAGAACATCGGGGTGCAACCGCTGCTCGACGCCATCATCGACTTCCTGCCCTCCCCCAAGGACGTCCCCCCGGTCGAGGGGCTCTGGGTGGACGACCAGGCCGACGGCAAAGGGGAGGACCACAAGCACGAGAAGCGCATACGTCACCCCGACCCGGAGGAGCCGCTGGCCGCGCTGGCCTACAAGGTCGTCAACGACGAGTACATGGGCCGGCTGGTCTACGTGCGGTTGTATTCGGGCAAAATCGAGAAGGGCTCGTACGTGTTCAACGCCTCCAAGGGCAAGCAGGAACGCATCGCGCGCCTGTTCCACATGCACGCCAACCAGCGCCAGGAGATCGAGACCGCGCTGGCCGGCGACATCGTGGCCCTGGTCGGCCCCAAGGAGCTCTCCACCGGGGACACGCTCTCCGACGCCAAGAACCCGATTCTGCTGGAGACCATCGAGTTCCCGGAGCCCGTGGTCTCGCTGGCCGTCGAGCCGCGCACCCAGGCCGAGGAGGACAAGCTCACCGACGCCCTGTTTAAGCTGTCTCAAGAGGACCCGACTTTCCGCTTCAAGATGGACTCGGACACCAACGAGACCGTGATCTCGGGGATGGGCGAGCTGCACCTGGAGATCCTGACCGGCCGGCTCAAGCGCGAGTTCAAGCTCGAGCCCAGAATCGGCCAACCGCAGGTGGCCTACAAGGAGACGCTGGCCGAGCCCACCACGGTCGAGGAGAAATTCGTCAAACAGACCGGCGGGCGCGGCCAATACGCGCACATCGTCGTGCGGTTCGAACCCCTGGGACGCGGCCAGGGGTTTGTCTTTGACAACCAGATCCGCGGCGGGGCGATCCCCAACGAGTTCATCCCCTCGGTGCGGAAAGGGTTGGAGGAGTCGCTGGGTAGCGGGGTGCTGGCCGGCTACCCGATCGTCGACCTCAAGTGCAGCCTGGTCGACGGGTCGAGCCACCCGGTTGATTCCTCGGACATCGCCTTCAAAAGCGCGGCGGCGCAGGCGCTGCGCCGCGCCTTCAACCAGGTGAAGTCGAACCTGCTCGAGCCCATCATGGAGGGCGAGATCATCACGCCCAACGACTACGTGGGCGACATCATCGACGACATCAACTCGCGCCGCGGCGTCATCAAGGGCTTCGAGCTCGAGGGCAACACCCAGACCATCAAGATCCGCATCCCCCTGTCGCAGACGTTTGGCTACACCACGCGCCTGCGCTCGATCAGCCAGGGACGGGCGTCGTGCGATTTGCACTTTTCGCACTACGACGAGGTTCCGCAAAAACTCAAGGAAGAGATTTTGAAAGGGAGAGTCGCCTAGCATGGCCCGTGAGAAGATTCGCATCAGAGTCCGTGGATACGACCACGAGCTGGTCGACGAGGCGATCCGTCGCATCGTCAAGACGGCCGAGAACACCCGCGCCAAGCTGGCCGGGCCCATCCCGCTGCCGACCGAGCGGCGCCTCTACACCGTGCTGCGCAGTCCGCACGTGAACAAGAAGGCGATGGAGCACTTCGAGCGCTGCGTGCACAAGCGCCTGCTCGACATCAAGGAGCCCAGCTCGGAGACCATCAACGCACTCATGGACATCGAGCTGCCCAGCGGCGTGGACATCGAGGTCAAGCTCTAACGGAGACCGGAGGAAATATGGCACTCGGATTACTGGGAGAGAAACTGGGCATGACGCAGTGGTTCGACGACGACGGCAAGGCCTTTGCGGCCACGGTCGTGCGCGTCGAGCCCAACACGGTCGTGCAGGTGAAGTCCCCGGAGCGGGACGGCTACAGCGCCCTGCAGCTGGCGGTCCGGCCCACCAAGGAGCGGCGCGTGACCAAGCCCCTGCGCGGGCACTTCAAGCGCGCGGGCGTGGGGGCGCACAAGGTGCTGCGCGAGTTCCCGTTCGCGGAGGCGGGCGGCTACAAGCTCGGCCAGCAGCTCAGCGTCGCGCTGTTCGAGCCCGGCGAGTACGTCGACGTGCGCGGCCGCAGCAAGGGCCGGGGAACGACGGGCGCGATGAAGCGGCACGGCTTCGCGGGCGGCAAGGCCTCGCACGGCCACAGCGAGGCGTTCCGCAAGCTGCTCTCGATCGGGAACATGATGTCCACGGGTAAGGTGTTCAAGGGCAAGAAGATGCACGGCCGCCACGGCGACGCCAAGGTGACCGTCGAGAACCTGCGCGTGCTCAAGGTTGACCCCGAAAACGGGCTCATCGTGCTCAAGGGCGCGGTGCCCGGCGCCAAGTTCGGGGTGCTGGAGTTGATCAAACATGGCTGAGGTGAATCTGCACCGCTTCGACGGCGGACAGGAGACGGTCCAGATCCCAGACCACTTGGTCGGGGAGCGCGCCAACGGCGACCTGCTCTACCGGGCGGTCCGGCGCGAGCTGGCCAACCGGCGCCAGGGCAACGCGTCCACCAAGACCCGGGGACGGGTCCGGGGCACGGGGCGCAAGCCCTGGAAGCAGAAGGGCACCGGTCGGGCGCGCGCGGGGTCGTTCCAGAGCCCGCTGTGGCGCGGCGGCGGGACGATCTTCGGGCCCCAGCCGCGCGACTACCGACAGGCGATGCCGCGCAAGATGCGCCGCAAGGCCGTGCGCCTGGCGCTGAGCGAGAAGTTTCGCGACGCACGTTTCGCCTTGGTGGACCGGCTGGCCTTCGAGGCCCCCAAGGCCAAGGAAGGGCGCAAGTTCCTGGAGCGGCTCGGCCTGGAGGGAAAAACCTTCATCGTGTGCGCATCCGACGAGAACACGCTCGCGGTCCGCAAGTCCTTCAGCAACCTGCCCGGGGTGACGCTGGTGCCCTCGGACCTGGTGACGGTCTACGGGCTGCTGTCGCACGACCACGCCGTGTTCACCCAGGCGGGACTGAGCGAGCTGGCGGGGAGGGTGACATGAAGCTTTCAAACGAAGACGTCCTGATCGAACCGATCGTGAGCGAGCGCAGTTGGACCATGCAGGACGAGGGCAAGTACACGTTCCGCGTCCACGCCAAGGCCAACAAGCTCCAGGTGCGCCAAGCCGTGGAGGCCCTGTTCAACGTGAACGTCGAGCGGGTCTGGACCCAGAACTGTCCCGGCAAGCCGCGCCAGCGCAAATTCAACCAGATGGGCCGCACCAGCGGCTGGAAGAAGGCCATCGTCGAGCTGCGGGTGGGCCAGCGGATCGAGATCTACCAATAAGGGGAGCAAGGGAGACGGGAAACCGGAAACCGGACGAGCGCGGCTTTTCCGGTCTGCGGTTTCCGGC
Organism: uncultured Thermotogae bacterium; assembly: GCA_964572855.1. Classification (GTDB taxonomy): domain Bacteria; phylum Bipolaricaulota; class Bipolaricaulia; order RBG-16-55-9; family JAJCYT01; genus CAZNGF01. The sequence goes on from CAZNGF010000055.1 coordinate 4,917, forward strand.
CTCCGGCCCCACGCGAAAGGACGCCTATGGCACTGAAGAAGCCGAAGCCGATCACGCCGGGGCAGCGCAACGCGATCCTGCCGGACTTCAGCGAGCTCACGGGCGATGCGCCCTACAAGCCGCTGCTGCGCCCGCTGAAAAAGACCGGCGGGCGCAACAACCAGGGCCGCATCACGGTGCGCCATCGCGGCGGCGGGCACAAGCGTCGCTACCGGCTGGTGGACTTCGCCCGCGAGAAGATGGACGTGCCCGCGAAGGTGCTCACGCGCGAGTACGACCCCAACCGCAGCGCCTGGATCATGCTGGTGCAGTACGCCGACGGCGAGCGCCGCTACATCCTGAGCCCCGTGGGGCTCGAGGTGGGCGCCCGCATCCTCGCCAGCGAGCAGGCCGAGGCCAAGCCGGGCAACGCGTTGCCGCTGAGCCGCATCCCCTCGGGTCAGATGGTCCACAACGTGGAGTTCTTCCCGGGGAGCAAGGGCAAGCTGGCGCGCGCGGCCGGGGCGGCCGTCCAGGTGATGGGCGCCGAGGAGGGCAAGGTGCGCTTGCGGTTGCCCTCGGGCGAGATCCGGCTGTTTTTGGGCGCCTGCATGGCCACCATCGGCCAGGTCGGCAACCTGGATCACAAGAACGTCAAATCGGGCAAGGCCGGCCGGATGCGCCACCTGGGCCGACGGCCCCGGGTGCGCGGCACGGCCATGAACCCGGTGGACCACCCGCACGGCGGCGGTGAGGGCCGCGGCTACGTGGGCGGGCCGCCGCGGACCTACAGCGGCAAGCTGGCCAAGGGCGTGCGCACCCGCAGGAAGAAGTCGAGCGACACGATCATCGTGTTGCGTGCCCGAGACGCCCGACGAAGGAGGCGGTAATGACGCGTTCGTTGAAGAAGGGCCCCTTTGTCCCCGAACACCTGCTCAAAAAGGTCGAGCGGGCCAAGCGCGGGGAGCTGAAGGAGATCAAGACCTGGGCGCGGGCGTCGATGATCACGCCGGAGATGGTGGGCCTGGAGATCAAGGTGCACAACGGCCGGACCCACGTGGCCGTGCGGGTCAGCGAGAACATGGTGGGCCACCGGCTCGGGGAGTTTGCCCCCACGCGCAAGTTCCAGGGGCACGGCGGGATCAAGAGGAAGAGCTCGCGCCAGTTGACCTAAGGGAAGGACCATGGAAGCCAAAGCGATTACCAAATACGTTCGTCTGTCGCCTCGCAAGGCGCGCCTGGTGATCGACCTCATCCGCGGCAAGCCCGCGGGCGAGGCGCTCAACACGCTGCGCTTCGCGAAGCAGAAGGCCTCGGTGCCGATCCGCAAGACCCTGGAGTCGGCCATCGCCAACGCCGAGCACAACCACGAGATGGACGCCGACGCGCTTGTGGTCTCGGACGCGCGCGTGGACGAGGGCCCGGTGCTGCGCCGGCTCAACATGCGCGCCCGCGGCATGGCGGACATCATGCGCCGACCCACCTGTCACATCACGGTGGCGGTGTCCGAGAAGGGGGGAGATCGGTAATGGGCCAGAAAGTCAACCCGATCGGGTTTCGCGTCGGGGTGAACCGCAAGTGGCGTTCCAACTGGTACAGCGCCCAGAAGGGCGCGCTGTACGTCAAGGAGGACCGCGCCATTCGGGACCTCGTCAAGAAGCGCTACCGCGGTGCCGGGCTGGCCGACATCTACATCGAGCGGCCCAGCGACAGCAACGTCGCGCTCACGATCCGCACCGCCCGGCCCGGGATCATCATCGGCAAGGGCGGCAGCGAGATCGACCGCTTCCAGCGGGAGCTGGAGACGGCTTTCGGCCGTACGTTCCGGATTTCGATCCAGGAGGTCGAAAGCCCCGACAGCGAGGCCATTCTGATCGCCGAGGAGGTGGCCTACCGCATCAGCAACCGCTTCCCGCCCATGCGGGCGGTGAAGGAAGTGGTGGGCCGCACGATGGCCAAGGGCGCCCAGGGCATCAAGGTGGCGTGCGCGGGCCGGCTGGGCGGGGCCGAGATCGCCCGTCTGGTCTGGCAGAAGGAGGGGCGCGTCCCGCTGCACACGCTGCGCGCGGACGTGGACTACGGCTTCACCGAGGCCTGGACCAAGACCGGCCACATCGGGATCAAGGTCTGGCTCTTCCGCGGCGAGCACGTTAAGCTCCCGCCGCTGGCGCCCGAGCGCGCGGCCAAGGCCGTCAAGGCCACCTCGCAGGCGGCCGAGGTCGAGGCGGGCACCCCGCCCGAGGAGAGCAAGCAGGACGAAGGAGGCGACGATGCCGCTGCTGATGCCTAAGCGCGTCAAATGGCGCAAGTCCCACCGCGGCCGCCGCAAGGGCATCGCCCAGCGCGGTCACGAGGTGGCCTTCGGGGACTACGGCATCCAGGCGCTGGAGCCGGCCTGGATCACGTCCCAGCAACTCGAGTCGTGCCGCACGACCATCGTGCGCAACCTCAACCGGGGCGGGCGCATGTGGATGCGGGTGTTCCCGGACAAGCCGGTGAGCAAGAAGCCGGCCGAGGTCCGCATGGGCAAAGGCAAGGGCGATCCCGACCACTGGGTGGCCGTCGTGAAGCAGGGCCGCTTGCTGTTCGAGTTCGACGGCGTGGACCACGTCACCGCCAAGCGCATCCAGAAGCTGGTGAGCTACAAGCTGCCGGTGGCCTCGCGCCTGTGCCTGAGCCGCAAGTTCGGGGGGGAGCGATGAAGCCGGCCGACCTGCGCGAGCTGACCGAGGACGAGCTGTTGCAAAAGGAGCGCGAGTTCAAGCGCCGCTTGTTCAACCTGCGCTTCCAGTTGGCCACCAACCAGCAGGAGAACACCGCGGCCCTGCGCAAGGCTCGCCAGGACGTCGCCCGCGTGCGGACGGTCCTGCGCGAGCGCGAGCTCGGCGTGGAGCGCTGAGAAGGAGGACTATGTCGGGCACGGAGAAGATCGGCGTGGTGCTGAGCGACAAGATGGACAAGACCATCACCGTGATGGTCGAGACCCACGCGTTGCACCCGCGCTACAAGAAACTCGTCAAGAAGCGGGCCAAATTCTACGCCCACGACGAGCGCGGCGAGGCCGTCCCGGGCGACCAGGTCCGCATCGTTCGGACCCGCCCTTTGAGCAAGCGCAAGCACTGGCGGCTGGCCGAAATTCTGAGAAAGAAGGAGTGAAGGCGCGCACACGCGGGGGAGACCGGAGACCGGAAAAGGGAAACCCGTTTTCTGTTCTGCGGCCTCCAGTTTCCCCGGACCGCCGCGCACAGCTATGATTCAGATCAGGTCGCTACTCAAGGTCACCGACAACTCCGGCGCCAAGGTGATTCGCTGTTTCCACATCAAGAACCACCAGGACGTGGCCGGCGGACAGATCGGTGACATCGTTACCGGGTCGGTGCAAAAGCGGATCGCCAACGCCCAGCTCGAGAAGGGCCAGATCGTCAAGGGCGTCATCGTCCGGACGCGCTCGTCGTATCGGCGTGAGGACGGGTCCTACATCCGCTTCGACGACAACGCGGTCGTGTTGATCAACGAGAACGGAGAGCCCGTCGGCACACGCATCTTCGGTCCCGTCCCGCGGGAGCTGCGCCAGAAGCAGATGGCGCGCGTGCTGAGCTTGGCCCCCGAGGTGCTCTAAGGAGGCCCCATGCGCAACGTCAAACGAGGGGATCAGGTCAAGGTGATCGCGGGCAACGAGCGGGGCAAGGAAGGCGAAGTGTTGCACGTGTACCCGAAAACCGATAGAATCTTGGTCCGCGGGATCAACCTCACCAAACGCCACCAGCGCCCCAGCGCGCGCCAGCGCGAGGGGGGCATCATCGAACGGGAAGGGACCATTCACCTCTCCAACGTGATGGTGATCTGTCCCGAGTGCGACCGGCCGGCCCGCGTCGGCTTCAAACGGGACGAGGACGGCTTCAAGACGCGCATCTGTCGCAAGTGCGGCGAGATGTTCGAGTGAGGGCTGAATTATGATGCTTGTCGACCGGTTCAAGACCGAGATGATTCCGAAGCTGATGCAGGAGCTAGGCTACGGCAACCCCATGCAGGTGCCGCGCGTGCGCAAGGTCGTGGTCAACATGGGGGTGGCCGAGAAGGACGACCCCAAGATGCTGGAGGGCTGCGTCAAGAACCTGGCCAAGATCACCGGGCAAGCGCCCGTGGTCACGCGGGCCAAGCGCAGCATCAGCGACTTCAAACTTGTGCAGGGCGACCCTATTGGCTGCAAGGTCACGCTGCGGGGCAACCGGGCGTTTGCGTTTCTGGAGCGGGTGTTCCGCCTGGTGCTGCCCGGGACGCGCGACTTCCGGGGCCTGAGCGCCGACGCCTTCGACGGGCGCGGCAACTACACCTTCGGCCTCAAGGAGCAGCTCACGTTTCCGGAGATCAGCTACGACGAGGTGTCCAAGGTGCAGGGGATGGACATCACGATCGTGACCACGGCCGAAAACGACCGTGAGGGGTATCACTTGCTCAAGGCCCTGGGGCTCCCCTTTAAGGACTGATAACTATGGCAAAGACCTCTTGGATATACAAAGCGGGTTTGGAACCGAAGTTCTCCACGCGTAAGGTGCACCGTTGCAGCCTGTGCGGGCGCCGCCACGGCTACATCCGCGATTTCGGCCTCTGCCGGCTGTGCTTCCGCGAGCTCGCGCTCAACGGCGAGATCCCGGGCGTGAAGAAAGCGAGTTGGTAACCATGGACACGATGGGCGACATGCTGACGCGCCTGCGCAACGCCAACCAGCGCTACCACAAGACGGTGTCGCTGCCGACTTCGAAGCTCAACCGGGCGGTGGCCGACATCCTGGCCCAGGAGGGGTACGTCCAGTCCGTCGAGGAAAAGGCGGACGGGCCGCACCCGACCCTGGTGATCGAGTTGAAGTACAAGGGCAAGCGCGGCAAGACGCGCGTGCTGACCGGGCTCGAGCGGGTGAGCCGGCTGAGCCGGCGGGTCTACACGGACGCCGACCACATTCCGGACGTGTTTCACGGCCTGGGCGTGTGCATCCTGTCCACGTCGCGGGGCGTGATGGCCGGGTACGAGGCGCGCAAGCAGCGCGTGGGCGGCGAGATCCTCTGTAGGGTGTGGTAACCATGTCCCGCATTGGCAAACAACCGATTCCGATCCCCCAGGGGGTGCAGGTGAGCGTGGACGGTGCCGTCGTGCGCGTCGAGGGGCCGCAGGGCAAGCTGGAGCAAGCCTTCCGCCCGCAGTTGGTCTCGATTCAGGTCGACGACGGCGAGGTGCGCGTCCAGCGCGTGCGCCAGAACAAGGCCGCGCGCGCCAGCCACGGGCTCTACCGCGCGCTGGTGGCCAACATGGTCCAGGGCGTGCAGGAGCCCTACCGCAAGGTGCTCACGCTCAAGGGATTGGGCTACCGGGCCAAGGTCGAGGGCGAGGCGCTCGTGCTCGACGTGGGCTTCGCCGAGTCGAAGGCCTATCCGCTGCCGGCGGGCGTGACGGCCAACTGCCCGGAGCAGACCGAGGTCGTCATCGAGGGGCCGGACAAGCAGCTCGTGGGCCGCGTGGCCGCCGAGATCCGGGCGATCCGCAAGCCCGAGCCCTACAACGGCACCGGCATTCGCTACAAGGACGAGCACGTCCGCCAGAAGGCCGGCAAGCTGGCGGCTTAGGAGGGAGCATGGCCAAATCGAGTCGAGACGTGTTGCGCCACCGGCGCCACGAACGCATCCGCCGCAAGGTCGTGGGCACGTCCGAGCGTCCCAGGCTCTGCGTGTACAAGAGCCTGCGGCACCTGTACGCGCAAGTCGTGGACGACACACAGGGCGTGACCCTGACGTACGCCTCCACGCTGGAGGCCGACCTACGCAAGGGCGCCACCGGCGCCAACCGGAAGGCGGCCGAATCGCTGGGCAAGCTGATCGCCGAGCGCACTCAGGCCAAGGGCGTGACCGCGGTCGTGTTCGACCGCGGGGGCTACCCGTACCATGGGGTGGTCCGGGCGCTGGCCGAGGCCGTACGCGAGCAGGGGCTCGAGTTTTGATCGGGCGAGCCGGGAACCGAAGGCCGGAAACCGAACGCGCGCCGGATGCGCTTCGGTCTGCGGTCTTTCGTTCGCGGCGGTCCGCATAGAGGAGGAACTGTGGCAGATTCCAAAGGACCCAGACGCCGCGGACGCGGCGGCGGCCGCGGACGCCGACAGGAACGACGCGACGACGAGTTCGACAGCGAGATCATCGACATCAGCCGCGTGAGCAAGGTCACCAAGGGCGGCAAGAACTTCTCGTTCCGCGTGACCGCCGTGGTGGGCGACCGCAAGGGCCGGATCAGCGTGGGCAAGGGCAACGCCATCGAGATCCCGGCCGCCATGCAGAAGGCCATCCGCGACGCCAAAAAGCAGATGGTGCACGTCCCGCTCAAGGACGGCTCGATCCCGCACGAGACGCTGGGCAAGTTCAAGGCCGCCCAGGTCGTGCTGCGGCCGGCCCGGCCCGGCACGGGCGTGATCGCAGGCCGCACCGTGGGCACGATCTGCAAGCTGGCCGGGATCGACGACATCCTGACCAAGGCGCTGGATTCGACCAACCCGCTCACGCTGGCGCGGGCCACCATCGAGGGTTTCAAGCTGCTGCGCACGCCCAAGCAGGTGGCCGAGCTGCGCGACAAGACGGTCGAGGAGGTCGTCCATGAAGCTGCATGACCTCAAGCCCGCGCGCGGGCACCGCAAAACCCGCAAGCGCGTGGGCCGGGGCAACGGCTCCGGGCACGGCAACTTCAGCACGCGCGGCGTCAAGGGCCAGCGCGCCCGCGCCGGCGGCAAGTCTCAGATGCCCGGCTTCGAGGGCGGACAGACCCCGCTCTGGAAGAAGCTCCCCAAGCGCGGGTTCAACAACTTCAACCGCAAGCGCTTCGCCTGGATCAACCTCAAGCGACTCGAGGCCTGCTTCGAGGACGGCGACGAGGTCACGCCCGACACGCTCAAATCCCGCCGCCTGATCAAGCAGTTCCACGACGGGCTCAAGGTGCTGGGCGAGGGCGAGCTGGGCAAGAAGCTCACCGTGCACGCGCACGCGTTCAGCGCCTCGGCGCGCGCCAAGATCGAGGCCGCCGGCGGCTCGGTCGTGCTGTTGGTCGACGCCCCGATCGAAGCG
>CAZNGF010000055.1:12092-20247 GCA_964572855.1 uncultured Thermotogae bacterium
CGAAGCGCCCGCGGACGAGCAAGAGGAAGGGTAGAGCATGCTACAGGGACTGTTTCAGGCGTTTTCGATCGAGGAGGTCCGGCGACGTATCCTGTTCACCCTGGGGGCCATCATTGTGTTCCGCATCGGCGCGTGGATCCCGGTCCCCGGCGTGGACGTCGAGCAACTCGCCCAGTTCCTGGGCCAGTTCGAGATCTTCAACTTCATCAACATGTTCAGCGGCGGCGCGCTGCAGAACTTCTCGCTCTTTGCGCTGGGCGTGATCCCCTACATCAACGCCTCGATTATCCTGAGCCTGCTCACCTCGGTGATCCCCAAGCTCAAGGAGTTGCAGCGCCAGGGCGAGGAGGGCCGGCGCGTCATCAGCCGCTACACGCGCTACGGCACCGTGGGACTGGCGATCATGCAGTCGATCGGGACGAGCTTCGTACTCGTCAACCAGGGCATCGCCCCGGCGTTCGGCTACGATATCGTCAGCTTCTTCCTGGTGGCCACGGTGTCGTTGACGGCCGGGACGATGTTCCTGATGTGGCTGGGCGAGCGCATCACCGAAAACGGTATCGGGCGCGGCATCTCGATGATCATCATGTTCGGCATCATCGCCAGCTACCCCAGCCAGATCGGCGGAACGGTCGACCTGCTACGCGGCGGGACGGTCAGCTCGCTGTGGCTGATCGTGTTCTTGGTCGTGTTCGTGGTCGTGATCGCGGGCGTCGTGCTCATCCAGCTCGGCGCGCGCAAGATCGACATCCAGTACGCCCGGCGCGTGGTGAAGGGCCGGGTCTACGGCGGCCAAAGCACCCACATCCCGCTGAGCGTGAACCAGGGCGGCGTCATCCCGGTGATCTTTGCGGCCGCGCTGCTCACGTTGCCGGTGACGCTGGTGCAGAGCGTGCCGGGCTTGAGCTGGCTCCAGACCTACATCGGGTTCGGGACGCCGGCCTACCTGGTTGGATACGCGCTCCTGATCATCTTCTTCACCTACTTCTACAGCCACATCGTGTTCGACCCGCGCGACCTGTCGGACAACCTGAAAAAGTGGGGCGGCTACGTGCCGGGCATCCGGCCGGGCGCGCCCACCACGGACTACATCGACCGCGTGCTCAACCGCCTGATCTTCATCGGAGCGCTCTTTTTGACCGGGATCGCGGTCTTGCCGTTCATCTTTACCGGGATCAGCGGCATCACGACCTTCCAGTTGGGCGGGACGAGCCTGCTGATCGTCGTGGGTGTGGGCGTGGACCTGATCAAGCAGATCGAAGCCCACATGGTCGAGCGCCACTACGAGAGCCTGGTACAGAAGGGCGCGGTGCTGGGGAGGCGGTCGTAATCCGGCTGCAGGGACCGCACAAGCTCGTGTTCCTCGGGCCGCCGGGCGCCGGCAAGGGCACCCAGGCGGGTCGGGTGGCCGAGCGGCTGGGCGCCCTGCACCTGGCCACCGGCGACATGCTGCGCGAGGCCGTGGCCAATGGCACGGAGCTGGGACGGCAGGCCAAGTCGATCATGGACGAGGGCGGGCTGGTGCCCGACGACCTGGTGATCGCCATGCTGATGGAGCGGCTGAGCCAGCCCGACGCACGGGAGGGGGTCATCCTGGATGGGTTCCCGCGCACGCTCCCGCAAGCCCGCTCGCTGGAGGAGCGCCTGGGGGAGGGCGGCATCGACCGGGCCGTGCTGCTGGAGGTGTCCGAGGAGGAACTGGTCCAGCGGCTGTTGAGCCGGGGCCGTTCGGACGACACCGAGGACACCGTGCGGCGGCGCCTGGCGGTTTACCGTGAGCAGACCGAGCCGCTGGTCGACTACTACGAGCGGCAGGGTTGCCTGCGGCGCGTGGACGGGATGGGAACGCTCGACGAGGTGGAAGAACGTCTATTGCAGGTGTTGACATGATTACGATCAAGACCGCCGACGAGATCGCGGTGATGCGCGCCAACGCCGAGCTGCTGTGCGGCGTGCTGGCCGAGCTGGCCGAGCGCGCCCGGCCTGGTGCCAGCACGGCCGAGCTGGACGCATATGCCGAGGCGCGCATCCGGGCGGCGGGCGCGGTGCCGACGTTCAAGGGCTACCGGGGCTTCCCGGCCTCGATCTGCGCCTCGCTCAACGAGGAGATCGTCCACGGCATCCCGAGCGCCGAGGTCGTGCTGGCCGACGGCGACGTGCTAAGCGTCGACATCGGTCTGGTCAGGGACGACTTCTGCGCCGACACGGCCACGACGGTCCTGGTCGGCCAGGCCGACGGGGCCGCTCGTCACCTGTTGGCCGTGTGCGCTGAAGCGATTCAACGCGGGATCGAACAGGCCCGCCCCGGCAACCGGGTGGGCGACATCTCGCACGCCATCGGCGCGGTCATCGACGGCTACGGGCTCGGCATCGTGCGCAATTTCGTGGGACACGGCATCGGGCGCGAGATGCACGAGGACCCCAACGTGCCCAACTACGGCCGGGCCGGCCGGGGTCCCAAACTGCGTCCGGGCATGGTGCTGGCGATCGAGCCCATGGTCATGGAGGACCTGGGCAGCGAGCGCGTGCTGTCGGACGGCTGGACCGTGGTCACCCCGGAAGGGGGGCGGGCGGTCCACCTGGAGGAAATGGTGCTGATTGGCTCGGACGGTCCCGACCTGTTGACCGACGGGCACTCGCTCGACGCGTCCCGGACGCCGGCGGGCGCGCGGCGCGGGTGAGCCCGGGAAGGAGTTCACTGTGAAGGTGCGAAGTTCCGTGAAGAAGATGTGCGAGTCTTGCCGACTCATCCGCCGCCACGGGCGGCTGATGGTGATCTGCAAGAACCCGAAGCACAAGCAACGACAAGGCTAACGGGAGGTCAAACGTGGTCAGAATCGTCGGCGTGGATTTGCCCAACAACAAGCGGCTCGTGATCGGGCTAACCTACATCTTCGGGGTCGGGCCGACCGTGGCGCGCGACCTGCTGGACAAGACGGGGATCGACCCGGACAAGCGCGTGAGCGAGCTGACCGAGTCCGAGATCGCCGAGCTGCGCAAGGAGCTGGAAAACGACTACACGGTCGAGGGCGACCTGCGGCGCAAGGTGCGCTCGGACATTCAGCGGCTCAAGGAGATCAAGAGCTACCGCGGTGGCCGGCACGCGCAGGGCCTGCCGAGTCGCGGCCAGAAGACGCGTTCCAACGCCCGCAGCTGGAAGGGCCCGCGCCCTGCCAAGGCGGGTAAGCGCAAGTAATCGGAGAAGGGAAGAGGGAGAAAGGAGAATGAGAAGTCCCTTTTCGTTCTCCGTTCTCCATCCTCCATTTTCCTTCGTCTAGCGAGTGAAGGAGGCACCGGATGGCTAAGAAGTTGGATCGCGCCAAGATCTACATCAACTCGACGTTCAACAACACGATCCTGACGTTGACGGATCTGAACGGGGACGTGTTGGCGTGGAGCACGCCGGGGACGGTGGGCTTCAAGGGCTCGAAGAAGAGCACCCCCTACGCGGCCCAACTGGCCACCGAGCGGTTGCTGCAGAAGGCCCGGGATTTCGGCATCCGGTCGGTGCAGGTCATGGTGAAGGGCACGGGATCCGGACGCAACGCCGTAATCCAGACGCTCAAGGGGTCCGGGTTGCGCGTCGAGGACGTCAAGAACATCACGCCGGTGTCCCACAGTTCGGTTTAAACCGGCGCTGGCACGAATGATTTGAGCAAGGAGGCTGGATGGGACGGTACACGGGACCCAAATGCAGACTGTGCCGCCGCGAAGGGGAGAAGCTGTTTCTCAAGGGCGAGAAGTGCTACACGCCCGCTTGTCCCATCGAGCGGCGCAACAAGATTCCGGGCGTGGCCCGGCGGCCGCGCAAGCTGAGCGACTACGGGCTGCACCTGCGCGAGAAGCAGAAGGTCATGCGCATCTACCGGTTGCGCGAGGGCCAATTCCGCAACTACGTGAACCTGGCCAAGCGCGACAAGGGCGTGACCGGCGAGGTGCTGCTGAGCATCCTGGAACGGCGCCTGGACAACGTGGCCTACCGGGCGGGGCTGGCCTCGTCGCGCGACCAAGCGCGCCAGATGATCACGCACGGGCACTTTTCTGTCAACGGCCGCAACATGAACATCCCGGCCTACCTCGTGAGCGAGGGCGACGAGTTGACGGTCAAGGAAAACGCCCGGGGCAAGTCGGGCGTCAAGCAGGTGTTGGAGGCCAACAGCAAGCGCAAGACGCCGAGCTGGATCGAGCGCACCGACACCGGCGCGCGCATGGTCGAACACCCACGGGTCGACGAACTGGAGCACGGCATTCAGTTGAACCTCATCGTCGAGTACTACTCGCGCTAAGGGAGGGCCTGTGGTAACCAAGCTGGAAACCAAGATCACGTGTGAGTCGTTGGACGAGCGCCACGGGGTGTTCGTGATTGAGCCCCTGGAGCGTGGCTACGGCACGACCCTGGGCAGCGCGCTGCGGCGCGTCCTGCTGGCCTCCATTCCGGGGGCGGCGGTGACCCGCGTGCGCTTCGAGGGCTACCACCACGAGTACGAGACGCTCCCCGGCGTGAAGGAGAGCGTGCTCGAGGTGCTGCTCAACGTCAAGTCGCTCGCGCTGCGGCTGGAGGATCCAGAGGCCAAGCACCTCTACCTCAACGTCGACGGCCCCAAGGCGATCACGGCCAGAGACCTCGAGACCGAGTACGGCGTGTCGGTGGTCGACCCCGACCACTACATCACGACGCTGGACGAGGACGGCCACCTGGCGCTGGAGATGGAGGTCGAGGCCGGCTACGGCTACCAGCCGGCCGAGCGCAGCAAGAAGGAGGACTCGCCGCTGGGCGTGATCGCGCTGGACGCGATCTTCTCGCCCGTGCGCAAGGTGAGCTTCAAGGTGGACGAGACCCGCGTGGGCGGCCGCACCGACTTCGACAAGCTCACGCTCGACGTCAGCACCAACGGCGGCATCAAACCCGACGAGGCGCTGCACCAGTCGGCCACGCTGCTCATCGACCAGCTGCGCCAGTTCCAGCAGTTCGCCGCGCACCCGTTCGGGGTGCAGGAGGAGCAGGTCGAGGTCGACGAGAAGCTCGAAATGGGGTTGCGCGACCTGGGCTTCGACACGCGCGCCTGCAACCTGCTGGAGAACAAGGGCATCACGACGCTGGGCGAGCTGCTCAAGAAGTCGCGCGAGGAGGTCAAGGACATCCACGGCTTCGGCGAAAAGAGCCTGGAGAAGGTCGTGCAGCACGTCCAGGACCTTGGCTACGAGCTGCCCGTCAAGGTGCGAGGAGGATGAGATGCGTCACCGCAAGACCGTCAAGAAGCTGAACCGGGGACATTCCCACCGCAAGCTCATGCTGGCTGGTCAGGTCAAGACCCTGATCGAGCAGGGCAAGCTGGACACGACGTTGGCGCGTGCCAAGGAAAGCGCGCGCCTGGCCGAGCGGCTCGTGACGCTGTCCAAGGCGGACAGCGTTCACACGCGCCGGCGGGCCTTCCGCGTGCTGCAGGACGGCGAGCTGGTCGACAAGCTGTTCGACCAGCTGGCCCCGCGCTACGAGGGCCGGCCCGGCGGCTACACCCGCGTGCTCAAGCTCGGTCCGCGCCGCGGCGACGGCGCCGAGATGGCCCGCGTGCTCTGGGTCGAGGACTGAAGCCAGCCGCCGCACCCATCTCAAACGAGCGAACGGGGGGCGCAAGCGCGCCCCCTTTGTCTTTGCTGCGATGACCGCTCTTGCGACGCGCCCGCGGGCCCGCCTATACTGGAGGAAAGCGCTCCCAAAGGAGTCTTTCGCCATGACAGAGTTCGCCCCGGAACAGCTCGTGTTCGACTGGAACACGCTGGGTTCCCCGCCGGCGCCCCGCAGGCTCGAGATCAACGACGAGACGCTGCGCGACGGGCTGCAGTCGCCCTCGGTTTCCGACCCGCCGCTGGAGGCCAAGAAGCGTGCGCTGCACCACATGGTCGAGCTGGGCATCGAGTCGGCCAACATCGGGATGCCCTGCACCGGCTCCAACGCCTACCGCGACACGCTCGCGTTGGCCAAGGAAGTGGCCCGGCATCATTTGCCGCTTAGAATCAACTGTGCCGCGCGCACCGTGCCCGCCGACGTCGAACCCATCGTCCGAATCGCCCAGGAGGCCGGCGTGCCGGTCGAGGCTTCGACCTTCCTGGGCTCGAGCGCGATCCGCTCGCTGGCGGAAGGGTGGGACTTGGAGCGCTTGCTGGCCAACACCGAAAAGGCCGTGGGCTATGCGGTCGAACAGGGGCTCCCGGTCATGTACGTGACCGAGGACACCACGCGCTCGCACCCGGACGTGCTCAAGAAGCTCTACCGGGCGGCGCTCGACGCGGGCGCCACCGCCATCACGCTGGCCGACACCGTGGGCTACGCCACGCCGGACGGCGTGCGCAACCTGATCCACTTCGTGCGCCGGGACGTGCTGCGGCGGGACGAGGACGTGAGACTCGACTGGCACGGCCACAACGACCGCGGCCTGGCCGTGGCCAACGCGCTGTTCGCCTTTGAGGCGGGCGCGCACTGCGTCCACGGGACGGTCTTGGGCGTGGGCGAGCGCGTGGGCAACGCGCCGGTCGATCAACTCCTGGTCAACATGCGCGTGATGCGCTGGATCGAGCGGGACTTGCGCGCCTTGAGCGACTACTGCGCGCTCGTGGGCGAGCACTGGGGTGTGCCCGTGCCCTACAACTACCCCGTGATGGGCCGCGACGCCTTCCGCACGTCCACGGGCGTGCACGCCTCGGCCATCGTCAAGGCCCGCGAGAAGGGGGCGGACTGGTTGGCCAACCGCATTTACTCCGGCGTGCCCGCCGAGTGGTTCGGGCTGAACCAGCGCATCGATGTTGGGCCCATGAGCGGGCACAGCAACGTGATCTACTGGCTCAAGATGCGCGGCCTCGAGGGCGAGCCCGCGCTGGTGGACCGCATCCTGGAACGGGCCAAGGCCGCCAAGGCGACGCTGAGTGACGACGAGATCCAAGGCGTCATCGACGAATTTCGCAACGGAGGTTGAGATGAAGGACGCGCTGATCCTGACGGGAGTACGCACGGCGTTCGGCAAGTTCATGGGAGGGCTTTCGAAGGTCTCGGCCGTGGATCTGGCCGCCCGCGTGACCCAGGGTGCGCTGGCGCGCGCCGGAGTCGATCCCGAGGAGGTCGACCAACTGATCTTCGGCAACGTGATCCAGTCCTCAAGCGATGCGATCTACCTCGCGCGCCACGCCGGGCTCAAGGCCGGCGTGCGGGTCGAGACGCCCGCGCACGTGGTCAACCGCCTGTGCGGCTCCGGGCTCGAGGCCATCGTGCAGGCGGCCCGGCTGGTTCAAAGCGGGGAGGCCGACCTGATCGTGGCCGGCGGCGCCGAGAACATGACCCAGGTCCCGCACATGGTCCGGGGGGCGCGTCAGGGCCTGCGGCTGGGCTCGGCCCAGCTGGAGGACTACCTGTGGGAGGCGCTGCTCGACCCCTACGCGGGCTGCACCATGGCCGGCACGGCCAACAACCTGGCCCAACAGTACGGCATCACGCGCGAGGAACAGGACGGGTTCGCCGCGCAGTCGCACCGCCGTGCGCTCAAGGCGATGGAATCCTGTTTTTTCAGCGACGAGATCGTGCCCGTGGAGATCGAGGGCCGCAAGGGACCGGTCACGGTGGATACCGACGAGCACCCGCGCTCGGACGTGACGCCCGAGGGGCTGGCCCAGCTGCCGATCGCGCCCTTCCCGGGCAACGAGTGCGTCACCGCCGGCAACGCCAGCGGCATCAACGACGGCGCGGCCGCCGTGCTGGTGGCCTCGCCCGAAAAGGCCGAAAGCTTGGGGATCAAACCCATGGGCCGCTTGCTCAGCTCGGCCGTCTGCGGCGTCGACCCCAAGATCATGGGCATCGGCCCGGCGCCCTCGACCCGGATGGCGCTGGAGCGCGCTGGCCTCTCGCTGGGGGCGATCGACCGGGTCGAGATCAACGAGGCGTTCGCCGCGCAGTACCTGGCCGTCGAGCGCGAGCTGGGGCTCGACCGCGACAAGGTCAACGTCAACGGCGGCGCGGTGGCGCTGGGCCATCCCCTGGGCGCCAGCGGCGCGCGCCTGGCGCTCACGCTGCTGCACGAGCTGGCGCGCAGCGACGGCCAGTTCGGCGTGGCCTCGCTTTGCATCGGCGGCGGCCAGGGCATCGCGGCCGTGTTCGAGCGGGTCTAGT
>CAZNGF010000056.1:0-19492 GCA_964572855.1 uncultured Thermotogae bacterium
GCCACGATCGCCCAGTGCCAGGGCGCCAGCGGCGGCAAGCCCTGGAACGCGATGCCGGAAAACAAGAGCAGCGCGGCGCCGATGCCCATGCTGACCGCCGTGATCCCGATCGAGGGAAGGGCGAGACCGCGGTTGACGGCCCGGCCCAGCACGGCGGCGCCGGCGTTGCTGAGCGCCCCGAGCACGGCGACGACGAGCCCGAGCCAGCGCTCGTTCGGGAACGCGCCGGGGCCGAAGTAGAGCGCCGCGCCCGCCACGAACACGCCGATCCCGGCCCACTGGCGCGCGCTGGGCCGCTCGCCCAGCCAGGGACCGCCGACGATGGCCACCACGGCCGGCGAGAAACTTAGAATCAAACTCACCGAGGCGGCCGGGAGCAGCGAGAGGCCCAGGAACTGCGCCCCCTGCGTGAGCGTGTAGAGCACGACGCCCAGCGCGGCCAGCTTTCCCCAGTCGCGCGCGCAGAGCGCGCGCAGCGCGGTGCGCCCCTCCCCGCGGAGCGCGAACGGCAACAGGAGAAGAAAGGCCAGCGCGTAGCGCAGGCCGGCGAAGGTCAGGGCCGGGATGTCAGCCAGCCCGAGCTTGATGAGCACCCAGGACGTGGACCACAGGAACGTGACCAGCAGCGCTTGCAGGCGCGGAACGGCGTGGGACGATGTGAGGGACAAAACGGCACCTCCGGGTTCGATGCACACGGGCGGTGCATCGACCTATCCCCTCTAGGCTTTTGTCCCTTAAGGTGCCGGCCGCCCCGTGGCGGCTTCACGTGGCGCTCGGTCCAGTCCCGGTGATCGGCGGAACCCTAGCCACCCTTTGGTCGATGGGTCCGGTGCGGCTTGTTTCCCGGATGCGGTGATCCCACCCACATCGCGGGTTCAGCCCACCTTACCACAGGCGGCGGTGCAGCTCCAGCAGGTCGGAGAGGACCGCGTAGCCGGTCTTGGGACCGCTGGCCCCCTCGGCCAGGACCGTGACGTGTGCCAGCACGTCGGTGTGGAGGCGGAGCGCGTTGACCGAGGCGCCCGCGGTGGCGAACGGGTGGTCGAGCGGGATCGGCGTGGGCGCGACCGAGGCGCGCACGCGCTTCCCAGCGCGCTCGGCGCGGCCGATGAGCTTGATCCGCTCGCCGCGGTCCTTGGCGTGCCGGATGTCGTCGGGCGTGACGCCGGTGATCCCCGTGCGCGCGACGTCGTCGAGTTTGATATCTGCGCCCAGCAGCGCGTTGGCCAGGATGACCACCTTGGCCGCCGCGTCCCAGCCCTCGACGTCGCCGGTGGGGTCGGCTTCGGCGTAGCCGAGCTCCTGGGCTTGTTGCAGCGCCTCGTCGTAGCCCATGCCGGCTTCCATCTGGGAGAGCATGTAGTTGGTGGTGCTGTTCAAGATCCCCTCGAACGCCTCAATCCGCGTCCCGGCCAGGCCGTAGTCGCGCAGGCTGAACGTCGGCGTCGCGCTGCAAACCGTGCCCTCGTAGAGCAACCGGACGCCCCGCGAGCGGGCGAGCTCGATCAACTCGCGGAAGGCCAGCACCAGCGGCCCCTTGTTGGCCGTGATCACGTGCCTGCGCGCCTCCAACGCCGCCCTGACGTGCGAGAGCGCGGGCTCGCCGCGCGCCACGTCGGTGGGGGTGTTTTCGACCACGACGTCGGCCTCGACCTCGCGGATCACGCGCAGCGCGTCCCAGCCCTCGACCGCGTCGGGGTGGGACTGGAGGCTCCCCTCGCGCTCGTAGCGCGCGAGCGCGTCGGCCAGGTCGATGCCCGCCGGGTTGAGCAGCACGCCGCGCGAGCGGGTGGCGACCGCGACCACCTGGGCAGAGACGTCGTGGGTCTCCCGCAGGAGCCGACCCTGGTCCAGCAACAGGTGGCAGAACCCGCGCGTGACCGTGCCGAAGCCGATCAGGCACAACGAATAGCGCATGTGTCCTCCCTGGTTCTTCGTAAACCCTCTTTTCGCATTGAGTCATTCTGAACGAAGCGAAGAATCCCCTGCGGTTGCGGGAGATCCTTCGGTCGCGCTCGCTGCCTCAGGATGACGGGTTCGGTTTTCGTCAGGGCTCTGTTTACTCCAAGCTCCGCCCGAATTCAACGCATCCACTTGCCGGAACAGCCGGCGTCTGGATCATGGGACGAACCGAAGGGGGCCGCATGCGCATTCACCGTATCGTCGACCCGATGATCAATTCGAACGTCTACCTGATCGAAGCCGACCAGCCCGTTTTGATCGACGCCGGCAGCGGCGCGACCGTCGAGCAGATTCTTGCACTGATTCGCTCGACCGTGGGCGATCGTTTGAGCGCGCTCGTCCTCACGCACGGGCACGTCGACCACGTCGGCGGCGTCGCCGACGTGCTGGCCGCCTACGATGTGCCCGTCTACCTGCACCCGGCCGAGGCCGACGCCCACCCGGACGCCGAGCCGATGCCCGAGCAAATCGACTGCGGCGACCGCCGGTTCGACGCGCTCCACACGCCGGGGCACTCGCCGGGCGGGGTGTGCCTGTACGATTCCCACAGCAAGACGCTGATCGCGGGCGACACCGTGTTTCCGGGCGGGCGCGCCGGGCGCTGGGACCTGCCGGGCGCGGACCACGCGGCGCTGGTGCGCTCCGTGCGCGAACTGAACGAACTGGACGTGCGGGCGCTCTACCCCGGCCACTACGATCCCCTGACCACAAACGTGGCCGCGCACCTGCGCGCCTCGCTGGGAACGCTGGAGGCCGTCGGGGAACGCTTTGACGACGACGCCTACGATCGGCGAATCGAAGCGCTGCAAGGCCAGCTCTGATGCCGGAGACGTTTCCCGCCACCGAGGAACAGGCCGCGATCCTGGACGCGTCCGGCCGCCTGGTGCGAATCAACGCCCGGGCGGGCACGGGCAAGACCACCACGCTGCGCCTGCTGGCCGAGCGTTTTCGGAAAGAGCGCGTCCTCTACGTCGTGTTCAACCGGCGCGCGCGGCGCGAGGCCGAGCGCGCCTTTCCGAAGCGCGTCGAGGTACGCACGGTGCACTCGCTGGCCCACGGGGGCGTGCGGCGCGGCTACGCCTGGCAGCTCGGCGAGGGCGGCAGCCTGTCGGCGGTCGACCTGCTCCCGCCCTTCGACGACCTGGGCGACGAGGCGCAACTGCTGGCCGCGCTGGCGGCGCAATTTTTGACCTACTTCCTCAACAGCCCCCACCCGCAGCTCGAAGCGGCGCTCGAGCCGTTCGCGGGGGAGCATTTGAACGAGGAGCAGCAACGCGAGCTCCGGGTCCACGCCGAGCGCGTGGTGGCCGCGTGCCGCGAGCTCACGACCGCCTGGCACCACGGCCGGCGGCCCTGCCCGCACGATTTCTACCTGAAACTCGCGCACCGGGACGGGGCATTGGCATGCCAACTGAACCGCTTCGACGTCGTACTGGTCGACGAGGCGCAGGACCTCTCGCCGGTCATGCTGGACGCGCTCGCTCGTTGCCAGCGCCGGGTCTTTCTGGTGGGCGACTCGCACCAGCAGATCTACGGCTTCCGCTACGCCGTCGATGCCATGCGCCACCTGCCTTGCGACGAAACCTACGAGCTGTCGCAGAGCTTCCGCTTCGGCGAAGGGATCGCCAAGGTCGTGCGCGCCTTCGTGCGGGCGGCCAAGGACGAGCCCGACTTCTCGCTGCGCGGCCGGCCCAAGCGACGCTCGAGCGCGCGCGTGAGCGACGCGCCCGCGCACCGCGGCCAGCGCGCGGGCAGCGCCGTGCTGGCCCGCACCAATCTGGGCCTGTTCAACACGGCCGTCGAGCTGCAGCGGCGCGAGGTGCCGTTCGTGTTCGAGCGCGACATCCAGCCGCTGCTGTATCAAGCCCTGGACGTCTACAACCTGGCCAACGACGACCCCGACCGCGTGCGCGACCCGTTCGTGAAGTCGTTCGCCTCGCTGGAGCACTTCAAGCGCTACGCCGAGGCCGTGGAGGACGTCCCGCGCCTGCAACTGGCGACCATCATCGAGCGCCACCAGGAGCGCATGCCGGGGCTCATCTTCGATCTTTTGGACGACGCCAAGCGAAGCGGGGGGCGCGACCCGGCCGAATCGGTCGTGTTGGCCACGGTGCACGCGGCCAAGGGCGAGCAGTACGAGCGCGTCACGGTCCACGAGGACGTGGCCCACGCCTTCAACCGCGCCCTGGAAGACGAGCCGGACGCGCTGGAGGAGGAGACCAACGTGGCCTACGTGGCCATGACCCGCGCGGTTTCCCGGCTCCAGCTCCCGGCCAAGATGACGGAAGCGCTCAAGCTGGACTGGGACCGGCTGACGGGCGCGCCCGTGTCAAAGCCCCGGCGGCGCGAGGCGCGCGCGCCCGACTTTCGGATGGGCGACCGCGTCCGCACCGCGCACGGCGCCGGCACCGTGGTCTACGTCTCGGGCCGCCGCGTGCTGGTCGACCTGGACGCCCAGCCCTCCAAGATCTGGACCGAGGCCTACGCGCTCCGGCCGCTAAAGGCGTAATCAGGTCTCGAACGCCCTCTCGACGCCGTTGACGGTGACGGTGTAGCGGCCCGGCGGGAAGGTCCCGTCGAGCTTGACGCGGTGCGTGATCATCGTGACGACCTCGGCGCAGAGGGCCTCCTTGGGGCGGATTGTCGTGATCGACACGGTCACGGCGTTCCCCTCGCGCGCCTGGGCCATCTCGTGCAGCTCGGTGCAGCTGTCGCGCAGGATCCCCTCGACCTCGAGCGCGACCTGGACCGGGAAGCTCTCCATGATCTGCAGGGAGACGGACTCCACCGGCAGCGGTTCGATCACGTCCGTGGTCGCCTCCTCCAGCGCGCGGATCGCGTCCACGATGGCCGCATAGCGCCCCTCGCCCGTTTCGCTTTCCAACGCCTCGGGCGCGTAGACGCTGAACCGGTTGCGCCGCTCGCCCAGTTCCACGGTTACCTCGTAAAAAAACCCATCGGCCAGCCTGTCGGTCAGGTCGTCGTTGTCGCCCAGCCGGAAGACGTCGTTATCCCGCAGCGTCGTCCAGAGCGCAGTCAAGCGATTTTGGGACAGCTCACCTGCCAGCGTGCGACCCTGGCGCTCGTCACGGACCTCGACCCAAAAGCGCCCGTCGCGGACCTCGGCGATGTAGTCGGTCAAGACCCCCGCAAACCCGCCGCTCTGGCGCATCGCGATGCGCCCGCTCTCCGGCGGGAGCGCGTCGTCCCCGAGCAGGTCGAGCGGGTTGCAGCCCACCAGCCCAACGGCCAACATCGGCAACAGCAAGACACCCCATTTGTTCATGAAACACCCCTTTCGCGCCGCACGCATTTCCTCTCCATGATACGCGCGACCCCCGCGTTTCTTCCCGCCCGCGCCGGACGTTCCACAAGCGCCACGCGATCGTCGCCCTGGGGGAAACGGCGGGGATCCCCCATATACACTCCATGTCTTCTATGATAGGATGAACACATGAACCGGACCGCTCCGCCCCGGCGCCATCGCCCGCTGGTTTCTATCGTGCTGGCTTTTGCGACGGGTGTCGTGTGCGTCGCCGCGCTGGGCTGGGATCGGACGTTTGCCTTGCCGCTGAGCGTCGGAGTGGGCACGGCCGCGCTCGGGCTCGGCGCGGCCGTCGCGTGGCTCGCCCGCCGCGGGCGGCCGGGGATGGCGACCTGGGGACTGCTCGCGCTCGTCCTGCTGCTTGGCGGGGTCCGAACGGCTCAGGACCGGCTGCCGATCGACTCCCTCCAGCAAGGGGCGGACGCGCTGGCCGTCGTGGTCGGGACCGTCGTGACCTATCCCATCCGGACGGATTTCGACACGAGTTTCCAACTCGCCCCCGAGGGCGCGCCGGGGCGGGTCGCGGTGTTCTACGAGCACGCCCGCGCCGCGCCCGTCCATGTGCGCTACGGCGACCGCGTGCGCCTGATCGGCTCCTTCCGCGCGCCCGAGCCGTTCGACGGCTTTGACTACCCCGCGTATCTGGCGCGCCGGGACGTTTGGGCCCTGGCCGAGGTCGTTGCGCCCGGCGGGCTCAAGCGGCTGGAGCGGGGCGGCGGCTGGGCGCCGCTGCGCTGGGGGCAGGCGCTGCGCGATCGGTTGTTCGCCCGCATCGAGACCTACGTCCCGTCGCCGCACGACGCGACGTTCAAGGCGCTGCTGTTCGGCGAACGCGCCGCCTTGCCCGGCGAGACCGAGGCGAACTTTCGGGACGCGGGCGTGGCCCACGTGCTGGCGGTTTCGGGGCTGCACTTGGGTATCCTGATCGGCCTGGGCTGGCTCGGCCTGCGGCGGTTGGGCCTGAGCGCGGGCGCGACCTACGGCGTCCTGGCGGCCTTCGTACTCGTCTACCTGCTCCTGACGGGCTTCAAGGTGAGCCTGAGCCGGGCGGCGTTGCTGTTCGCCTTCGTGGCACTGGGCAGCGTCCTCAAGGAGCGCGGCTGGGTCTGGAGCGCGCGGGTTGACCCGCTGCAGGGCCTAAGCGCGGCCGGGCTTTTGATCCTGTTCGTCCAGCCGCAGGCGCTGTTCGACGCCGGCTTCCAGCTGAGCTTCGCGGCCGCGGGCTCGATCCTGCTGGCCCTGCCCGCGCTGGAGGCGCTAATGGCGCGCTGGCGCCTGCGGCGCGTGCCCGAATCGATGCGGGAACGGACGAAGCTCGCGTTCGGGCGCTTCGCGCTCGCGCTCGCGTTCGTCTCGCTGGCCGCGCAGTTGGGCGTCTGGCCGCTGGTCGCGCTCCACTTCGGCCGGCTCTACCTGGGAACGCTGCTAGCCAACCTGGTCGTCGTGCCCGCGGTCACGCTGCTCCTCTGGCTCGGCGCCGCCGCGCTCCTGTGCTTTTCGCTGCCCGTCCCGCCGCTTGCGGCCGGGGCCGGCGCGTTGCTGGGCGCGGGCCTCGGAGGGTTGACCGGGGCGGTGGAAGTGCTGGCGCGCGTGCCCGGCATGGTCTGGGATGTGTCGCCGCCGCCCGTCTGGCTCCTGCTACCCTATTTCGCGGGACTCATCTGGTTCTACGGGCGCCTGCCCCGCGCCCTGTTGCCTCCCCCGGAGCCAGCGCGTTAGAGCTGGTCGCGTGCTTCGGCGAAGGCGTCGGCCAGGTCCGAGAAGTCCTCCAGCGGCAGGCTCAGCACGACGTAGCCGTACTGCACGCCCACCTCGTGGGTCTCCGGGTCGAACCAGATGGCCAGCGGCGTCTCGCTGGCGGTGACGGTGTCCACAAGATCCTTCAACAAGCTCACCCCCTTGTCCCTTCGGCCGCGAGGGGCCGCCTGCGACCGAGAGCTCGATCCGGGTTTTCGTTCGCCGGTTCGTGGATGTCGGCCGCGTAACCGATTTGCATCGTCGGCGTCTTTTGTGACACATTGGTCGAGCGGACCAGCGTGACTGTAGAGACAGACAACGCTGACGCTGGGCGCTACAATACCGGAAAAAAGAGTGGGAGGTTAGCGCACATGGGAGAGGAGTTCACCAAAGCCGTCGCACAAACCCTCGTTCGACAAGAAAAGCGCATTGCCATGCTGGAAAACATCATTTCTTATCTGTTGCACCACTTGTCCGAGGAGAAGGGTGTGTTCACGGAAGACGAGGTCGATCAGATGTTCGACTCGGCCCAGCAGTTAACCGATCTGGATTCCAAGGAGCGCCTGGATCAGGTGTGTGAGGCCTTCGGCCTGCCCCTGACCAACTGATCCGGACCGCGTCGCTACGAGTCCTTGGGGCCCCTGTCGAACGCGAGCGCCAAGTAGCCGGCCAGCCAACTGATGCCCAAGATCACGGCAAAAGCCAAGAGCGTTTTCATCGCTGGTCATCCCCCCGTCTAGAGCGTACCCTGGCTGCATGGAGACGGGCAAGGTGCTGGCCCTCGATTGGGGCGAAAAGCGTTGCGGCTGGGCCCTGAGCGACTCGACCCGCCTGCTGGCCGCCCGCCACGGCACCTACGAGCGGGAGGGCGAGGCGCGCGACCTGCAGTTCATTCAAGCGCTGATCGAAACCGAGCGCGTGCGCGACGTGGCGCTGGGCCTGCCGGCCAACATGGACGGCTCGCTCGGCCCCCAGGCGGACATCGTGCTCGCGGTCAAGGAGACGCTGGAACAACGCCTCGACGTCCCCGTCCACCTGGTCGACGAACGCCTCACCAGCGCCGAGGCCGAGCGCGTCCTGATTTCCGGCGGGGTTTCGCGGGCCAAGCGCAAGGGAAAACGCGACGCGCTGGCCGCGACGTTGATCCTGCAGGCGTTTCTGGAACGCGAGCGCGCTAGCGCCGCGACCGGCGACGCCTGACCCACCACGCGCCGCCCAGTACCCCAACGAGCGACCAGCCAACCGCGTTCAACGCCAGCGCGCTCGGCTGACCGATGTCGTGCCGTGCGATTTGTTCGGCGTCGGCGCGCGTGATTGCGCCATCGCCGTCGACGTCGCAGGCCCCCTGCTCGTCCGGGTCGAGCGCGTTCAAGCCCAAAGCGAAGCGCAGACAGATGCGCGCGTCGATCACGTTGGCCCGGCCGTTGTCGTCGACGTCCCCGCCGCCGCCCGCCAGCTCGAACGTCGCTTGGACCGTGCGGTCCGCGTTCAAGCTGAGCTCGCAGGCGCCGCCGTTGACCGCGTCGCACCCGCTCCAGCCGGCGAAGGTCGCGTCGGGGCCGGGGGTTGCGGTCAGGGTCAACGGCGTGTCCGAGATAAACGCCGCCGAACAGGTCGCCCCGCAATGAATCGCGCCCAGCGCGCTTTCGACCTCGCCGGTCCCGCTTCCGGTCCGGTTGACCGTCAAGGTCGCCGTCTTGGTGCAAGAATTGCGCGCTTTGGGTGTGCCGTTGATCGGATTGTCGTCCGCGTCGAAGCCGTTGTGCGTGATCCCGTCGTTGGTGCACCAGTTGGCGTCCGCGCCCGAGTCGAACGGGTTGGCGCGCTCCATGGTGGCTTTGGCGTCGTTGTCGCCGGCCGGCCAGCCGCTGCTGGCGTCGAGCGCGTCGACCAGCGTTCCCGTACAACCCGGCGCGTCGTAAAGCTCAAGATGCCCCGGAGAGCCGTTGTTGAGGCTGATGGTTGAATCGCCGACGTCCACCAGGCTGCCGCCCCCGGCGTCCACGACCTCGTCGTCCCCGTTGGCGTAGAGCAAATAGCCGCGCGCGGGAATGACCGTCGAGACAATCTGGTCCGCGTCGTCGAAATCGAGGCATTCGCCGCTGTCGGCGCCGAAGATCGACCAGTTTGCGATGTCGACGGGCGCATCGGTCGTGTTGAAAAGCTCGATCCACTCGTCAAACGAACTGGCCTCCGTGCCCATCCAGGCGACCTCGTTGATCACGACCGCGCCCGGCTCGGCGGCTAGAACGAACACGGGCGGCATGAGCAAAATCAGCGCCACGCCGCAGGTGAGAAACCGATGCTCCACAATCCCTCTTTTCTTGACATGCAAGGGTTGATTTTTAACTGTATCGTAAAACAAGTCACGCTCGGATGTCAACCCCGGCGCCGTTGAAGGGCTCCGGCGCGCTCGGCACCCTGAACCCAACCGAGTGAAGCAAGGGGAGGATTTCGTGGAATACCGCAACCTGGGCCGCACAGGCCTGAAAGTCTCGCCGCTGTGCCTGGGGACGATGAACTTCGGCTGGACCGCCGGCGAGCAGGACGCCTACGACGTGTTCTCGGCTGCGGCCGAGGCCGGGGTCAACTTCATCGACACCGCCGACATCTACTCGTTCTGGGCCAGCGGGGTCGGGATCGCCGAGACGTTTTTGGGTAACTGGCTGCAAAAACAGCCGCGCTCTCAATTCGTGATCGCCACCAAGGTGCGCGGGCCCATGGGCGAGGGACCCAACGACCGGGGGCTCTCGCGCGCCCACATCCTGGACGCGGTCGAGGGCAGCCTGCAGCGCCTCCAGACCGACTACATCGACCTGTATCAGGTGCACGCGCCGGACGATTCCACCCCGCTGGACGAGACGCTGCGCGCGCTGGACGACCTGGTCCGCGCCGGCAAGGTGCGCTACGTGGGCTGTTCCAACTTCGAGGCTTGGCGTTTGTGCAAGAGCCTGTGGATCAGCGACGTGCAAGGCTGGGCCCGCTTCGACTGCCTGCAGCCGCACTACAACCTGGTGGTGCGCGCCCCCTTCGAGCGCGAATTGCAACGGCTCTGCCGGGAGGAGGGCGTGGGCGTGATCCCCTGGAGCCCGCTGGCCGGGGGGTTCTTGACGGGAAAATATCGCCGCAACGCCGAGGTTCCCGAGGGCTCGCGCGCCGAGGACAGCGAGCGCGTGCGGGCGTACTTCACCGAGAACAACTTCGACCTCATCGAGGCGATGGACGGGCTTGCTCAAGCCAAAGGGTGCACGATCGCCCAACTCGCGCTGGCTTGGCTGCTGGCCAACCCGGCCGTGACCAGCCCGATCGTCGGGGCCAACTCGGTCGAGCAGCTCCACAGCTCGCTGGGCGCGCTCGAGGTCGAACTCTCGCCGGAGGAAAAGGCCAAGCTCGACCAGGCGAGCGCCTGGGAATAGCGCTGGCAGCCCCGCCCTTGTCAGCGAGGCCGGGATGTGCTATAATGTGGAAAGGTCGTTTTGTATAAATGAGAATACCGAGACACGCACGCGTGCCTCGAACGAATCGAACACTCTCCCATCGGGGCGGGGGCTCCGAGCCCAAGCGGCGCCCTCGCCCGCTCACCTGCCCGAAAGGAGGACGCATGAACGATACCCAACGAAATGCCGCGAGTACGGGGCGCAAACGCTTCCTGGACGATTACGAAACCGTGCAGGAACGCATCGCCAAGTTCTACCAGAAGTTCCCCGAAGGACGGATCGTGACCGAGCTGGCCTCGGACCCGGCCAACTGGGAGCGCTGCCGCTACAAGGCCGCGCTCTTCCGCAGCTTCGAGGACGCCCACCCGCTGGCCACCGGCCACGCCGTCGAGGCCGTTGACGACGCCAAGAGCGCCGTCAACAAGGCGTATCACGAGGAGAACTGCGAGAGCAGCGCCATCGGTCGCGCGCTGGCCAACGCCGGCTTCGCCCCCAAGGGCGGCGGCCCGGCGCCGCAGCCGCAACAGCGCGCCGAGACGCGCCAGGAAGCGCCCAAAGCGAAGGCGCAGCCCGCGCAGGAGTCGGACACGGGCGGCGACCACCCCGTGCTGCAGATCATCTGGGACAAGGCCCAGGGCATGGGCATCAGCCCCAAGGAGATGAAGGCCTTCCTGATGCAGGAGTTCGGCGTCCCGACCAGCAAGGCGCTCGACGACACCCAGATCGCGCGCCTGGCCCAGGCCTTCGAGGAGATCGACACGTTAGAGGAGTTCAAGTCCCTGCTGCACCAGGAGCCCTCCAACAATTGACCGCGGGGCGGGGGCACAGCCGGCGGGAGTGCCCCCGCCTTTTTCGCGCGGACCGCTTTTGGACCCGAGCGGGGCCGTTTTTCACCGGATCTCCACCCGTTTTCCCTGTTCCTTTGACCGATCCCCGGCTACATTGAGGGTACGAGAGAGTTAGAGGAAAAAGGGGCTACCACCACCAAGCGCGTAACCTCCTTTTCCGCCTTCTAGACACGAAAAGCACCCTTCTCGGGGAAGGGTGCTTTTTGGTTTTTGCCCGCCTTGCAATCCCCCTTGGACGCCCTACCCTGAGCGCACCACGCGCTCAAGAGAGGTTCCCTTGTCAGACAACGCGACCGAGACAGCGGGCCGGGCGTTCACGGTGCGTCGCCTGCTCGGGATCGGCCTGTCCACCCGGCTGCTGACCGACACGGGCGTCCAGCTCTTCTTCCCGTTCCTGCCGCTGATCGCGGCGGGCATGGGGGTCACGCCGGTTGTGCTGGGGCGGCTGGTGAGCCTGCGCAGCGTGATGGGGCTGTTCTCCCCGCTGTTCGGGAGCCTGGCCGACCGGCGGGGATATCGCCTCGTGCTGCGCGCGGGGTTGCTGATCGCCGCGCTCGGCTACGCCGTGCTGGGCTTTAGCAACGGCCTCCCCAGCGCGCTTGCGGGCATGGTGCTGGCCGGCGTGGGGACGTTCGCGGTCGTGCCCACGCTGCAGGCCTACCTGAGCGCCCGGCTGCCCTACGCCCAGCGCGCGCGGGGCCTGGGCGTGCTGGAGTACGCCTGGGCGCTCTCGGGAATCGTGGGGCTGTTCCTGATGGGCCAGCTCATCGCGGTCGCCGGCTGGCGTGCGCCGCTGTTCGTGCTGAGCGGGGGGCTCGCGCTGGCGTTTCTCTACTACCGTCGCCTGCCGCCCGCCGCCGAGGACGGCCGGGAGGCCGCGCCCACCGCGTCGGGCGGCCGAACGCCGCCGCTGGCCCGGCTCAAAGGGTTTTTCAACTTGGGCCCCCAGCGCCGCTCGGTCTGGGCCAATCTGGTCGCGGGCGGGTTTATCATGTTCGCGGGCTTCCACCTGTTCATCAGCTTCGGGAGTTGGCTCGAAGCCGGCTTCGGCCTGGGCGCGGCCGAGCTGGGGACCGTGTCCTTCGTGCTGGGGCTGGCCGACTTGAGCGCGAGCGTCTCGGTGAGCCTGATCGTGGATCGCCTGGGCAAACGCCGCAGCGTGATGCTGGGGGCGGGCGCGGGCGCCGTCGGCTTCCTGCTGCTGCCGGCCTTCGACCGCGGACTCGTGTGGGCCGTGCTCGGGCTCGTGCTGGTGCGCGCGGCCTTCGAGTTCACCGTGGTCAGCAACCTCCCGTTGCTGAGCGAGCAGGCGCCCGCCCAGCGCGGCAAGGTCATGAGCCTGGGGTCGGCGGTCGCGCTGCTGGGGCCCACGCTGGGCGGGTTCACGGGGCCGTGGGCGTTCGAGACGTTCGGGGTCTGGGGCCTGAGCCTGATCCCGGCCGCCGCGCTGGGCATCGCGCTGGCGATCGTCGGGCTCTGGGTGCGCGAGGGCGGCGACCCGGCGGCGCGTGTTACAATGGGGGCGAGGTGACTTCCATGCGCAAGCTGGTCCTGATGGCGATGATTCTCTGCTTGAGCGCCGTGCCCGCGACGGCGCAGTTCGTCTGGCTCCGCCTCGCCGACGCGCCCGTCCCCGGCGCGCCCGGGCAGGCGTTTGCCGGCGCGGGGGAGGCTCTCTATCTGGCCCGCGACGACGGGGAGACAACGGCGTTCTGGCGCTTCGCGCCCGACGACGGCTGGGCCGAGCGCGGCACGCGCGGACTGCCGGAAACTGCCTTCGGTCCCGGCGCGGCCCTGGCCTGGGACGGCGCTGAAGCCCTCTACGCGCTCGGCGGGGAGGGTACAAACGGCGCGCTCTATCGCTACGACCTCGGGCGCGACCGCTGGTCCCGCCTGGCCGACACGCCCGCCCCCCAGGGCGCCGCGAACGCGCTGGCCTGGAACGCCTCGGGGGAAGTCCTGTACGCCCTGCTGGGCGGCACGGGGCAAGACGTGGGGCTGCTCCAGTACGACCCCCCGCGCAATCGCTGGGACCCGCTCCCCCTGCCCGATTCGTGGAACTGCGCGGGACCGGGCGCGGGGCTGGCCTCGCTGGGGCGCTTTGGCCTCTATGCGCTGCGCGGCGCTTGCGATGGCGCTGACGGCGATTTCGCGCGCTTCGACCCCTTCCGGCGCCAATGGACCGAGCTCCCGCCGCTGCCGGGGGAGGCGGGCGCGGGCGGCGCGCTGCTCTGGCACCCGGAGCGCCCGGCGTTCGTGCACGCGCTCGTGGGCCAGGGGCGTGCGATCTACCGCTACGTGCTGGACAACCGCTTCTGGGAACGCCTGCCGGACCTGCCCTGTCCGGTGGGCGCGTTCGCCGGCAACCGGCTCGCCTTCCTCGACGGCGCGCTGCACGTCTGGCAGGGGGCGCCCGTCGACTTCCGTTGCGGGGGCGACGCGCTGCTCGCGCTCACGCAGCCCTAGCGCCGTTTGCGTTCCACGGCGGGGGAACGCGAACCGGAGCGTAAGCCCCCCTTGACGCCGCGCGCCCGTTGGGCTAGGCTGGGGTTGATCACAAGGAGGGCAACCATGGACGTCCCCGTCCATACGCAGATTAACGCACATCTGTACGCCATTCGGGTTCCTGCCCTCCATCTTTAGCGGGCTCGATTCCGGTCCCGCGGCTCGTTTCCCGTTTCACACCGCACGCCCCTGGCGTGCCCCGCTTGGCGATTCGGTTCCCGGGGAGGTGAAATCCCCCCCAAACCGTCCCGCGTCCGTTTGACGCGCGCACGCGCCAAGGCGTGATCTCCGCCGGGACGCCACCGAGGCGTCCGATGGGGGGATTGTTGCCGCGCACGCGCCCCGGCGTGCGCGCGAGCGCATTCGAGGAAAAGGCCCGTTCTGGTCCCACAAAGCGGGGGGCGCCCTCCCGTAGCGCCCTCCGCTTTCTCTTGCGAACCCAAGCGTCCCGATTTCCCTGCTGTTGTCCATTTTCCCGCAAAAGCTTGCATCCCCGCGCCGATCGGTCTAAAGTAGCCACGAGCCCGCTGGACCGGAACCACACCGCCAAAGCGCCCGCACGCCCCGGAGTCCCCTCCGTGCGCGGGCACCAAGCACCGGCCAGCCCGGGCCAATCCCCCGCATCGCAAGGAGGTTCAGGTGTCCCATCACACCCCTTCCCAAGCGAGCCGACCCTGGAGCCGGCGTCAGTTCCTCAAGGCCACCGCCGCGGTCGGCCTGCTGGCGGCGTGGCGCCCGCCCTTCGCCGGTCGCGCCCAAAGCGACATGCCCGCGGACCTGCTGGAGGCCGTCGAACGGGAGGACGGCGTCCTGCACGTGTTCAACTGGTCCGACTAC
Source organism: uncultured Thermotogae bacterium (assembly GCA_964572855.1). GTDB lineage: Bacteria > Bipolaricaulota > Bipolaricaulia > RBG-16-55-9 > JAJCYT01 > CAZNGF01. The sequence goes on from CAZNGF010000056.1 coordinate 14,652, forward strand.
ATCGACGAGGCCACGATCCCCAACTTCGAATCATCGTTCGGCATCGAGGTCGTCTACGACACCTACGAGAGCAACGACGAGATGCGCGCCAAGCTGCAGGCCTCGCCGGGGCAGTTCGACATCGTCGTCCCCACGCAGGACAACGTCATCGAGCTGCGCGCGCTCGAGCGGTTGCGGCCGCTCAACCACGACTGGCTGCCCAACCTGCAGTTCCTGGACCCGCAGTTCGTCGACCCGAGCTACGACCCCGGCAACCGTTTCTCGGCGGCCTACCAGTGGGGCACCACGGGAATCGCTTACAACGCGTCCATCCTGGGTGACGACCCCCGGTTGGACAGTTGGGCTCTCGCCTTTGAGGCCGAGGACCTGAGCGGCAAGCTCACCATGCTCAACGACCCCGGCGAGGTCATCGGCGAGGCGCTCAAGTTCCTGGGTTACGGGCTGAACTCCGGGGACGAAAACGAGCTGGCCGCCGCGCGCGACCTGTTGTTGCAACAGAAGCCCTGGGTGCGCGCCTACATCGGCGCCGAGGTCAAGCCGCTCTTGATCACCGAGGACATCTGGGTGGCCAACCTCTGGAGCGGCGACGTGTTCCAGGTGCGCGACGAGGAGAACGAGGACGTCCAGTACAGCCTGCCGCGCGAGGGCGGCGAGATCTGGGTGGACAGCATGGCGGTTCCCCAAGGCGCGCCGCACCCGGCCACCGCGCACCTCTGGATCAACTACGTGCTGCGCCCCGAGGTGAGCGCGGCCATCTCGAACTACGTGTTCTACGCCACGCCCAACGAGGCCGCGATCCCGATGCTGGACCCCGAGTTGGCTCAAGACCCGGTCGTGTTCCCCGACCGCCAGTTGCGCGACAAGCTGGAATTCCTCCAGCCCCCGACGGGCGACTCGCGCGCCCTGCGGGACCGCATCTGGGAGGAACTGAAGGCTTAGGCGCCGCGGGCGCGGCTCGCCGAGCCGCGCCCGCCCGCTTTCCCCCATGGCGGAACGCACCTCGCGACCGACTTGGCGCCGCCGGCTGGCCCGCGCCCTGTATCGCCGTCCAGGGCTACAAACCGCGTCCCTGGTGAGCCCGTCGGCGCTCTGGCTGCTACTGTTCGTGGCCGCTCCCACGCTGATCGTGGTCTACTACAGCTTCCTGACCACGGGCGACTTCGGCCGCATCATCCACGCGTTCACCTTCGAGAATTACGCGCGCGTCCTGGACCCGCTTTATCTGAAGGTGCTCTGGCGCTCGCTCTGGCTGGCGGGCGGCAGCGCGCTGCTGTGCCTGCTGATCGGCTTCCCGCTCGCCTACTGGATCGCGATGTACGGCGGGCGCTGGCGCAACCTGCTGGTCTTCTTGATCGTCGTGCCCTCGTGGACGAGCTACCTGGTGCGCGTGTTCACCTGGGTGTTTTTGCTCAAGGACAGCGGCTTCGTGCTGGGGGCCATGAAGGCCGTCGGGATGATCCCGCCGGACTCGCGCCTGCAGCTGTTGTTCGACTGGAAGGCCGTCATGATCGTGATGGTCTACAGCTACCTCGACTTCATGATCATCCCGCTCTACGCCGCGCTGGCGCGCCTGGACCGCTCGGTGCTGGAGGCGGCCTCGGACCTGGGGGCCAACCCGCTCAAGCGGCTCTGGAAGGTCACGCTGCCCATGATCCGCGGCGGGGTGCTGGCCGGCTCCATCCTCGTGTTCGTCCCGGCCTTCGGCGAGTTCCTCATTCCCGACCTGCTGGGCGGGTCCAAGGTCAACATGGTCGGCAACCTGATCGAGAGCCACTTCATCGGGTCCAACAACTGGGCCTTCGGCTCGGCGCTGGCCGTGGCCCTGACCGCGATCATCCTGACGCTCATCTTCCTCTACCTGCGCACGGCGGGGAAGGAAGGCGCCCTGGAGCGGCTGGCGTGAGGCGGCTCGGGGGGGCCCGGGCGTGGCTGGGGGCGCTGGCGGTCACCGTCTACCTGTTCATCTACGTCCCGCTGGCCGTGCTCGTCACGTTTTCGTTCAACGGCCCGCCGGCGGGGGAGGAAGCGGGGCGCGAGTGGGTGTATTCGACGGGCGCATGGAAGGCGTTTTCGCTCGAGTGGTACGCGCGCCTCCTCGCCGACGAGGACACGCAGGCGGCCTTCCAGCGCAGCCTGCTGATCGCGGCCAGCAGCGTGCTGATCGCGCTCGTGCTGGGCACGATGAGCGCGGTGGCCCTGTACCGCTACCGCTTCCGGGGCAAGGGCCTGTTCGAGCAGGTGCTCTACATCCCGCTCTTTATGCCGGGCGTGATCATGGGCATCTCGATCCTGTTGTTGTTCGCGTTCGTGCGCTTCCCGCTCGGGTACTGGTCCATCCTGGCCGCGCACGTGGCCTTCACGCTGCCGCTGGTGACGCTGGTCGTGCTGGCGCGCATGCAGCGCATCGACTGGACGCTGGAGGCGGCGGCCATGGACCTGGGCGCCACGCCCTGGACGGCCTGGCGCGCCGTGATCTTCCCGCTGCTGCGCCCCGGGGTCTTCGCGGCCGCGCTGCTGGCGTTCCCGTGGTCGTTCAACGACTTCGTGATCACGTTCTTCGTGGCCGGACCGGGCTGGACCACGTTGCCGATGCAGATCTACTCCATGGCGGGCCGCTCGGGCGCGATCTCGCCGCGCATCAACGCGCTGGGGACGCTCATGATCGCGGGCTCGCTCGCGCTCGTGCTGGTGGGCGTCTGGCTCCAGCGCAGACGCACGTAGGGTAGGGGCAACCCCCTGTGGTTGCCCACCGGGGGAGGCACGGGGGCCTCCCCCTACATGGGAAGACCACTGTGGTCTTGCAGTCGTAGAAAGGAGGGCCGTGACTTGAACACAAGCGCTACCGCACGCCTGAGCGTGGAGTTGGCCGAGGTCACCAAGCGCTTCGGCGAGGTCGTGGCCGTGGACCGGGTGAGCCTGGCGGTGCGCAAGGGCGAGTTCTTCTCGCTGCTGGGGCCCTCGGGCTGCGGCAAGACCACGACGCTGCGCATGGTCGGCGGGCTGGAGCACCCAGACGCCGGCGAGGTCCGCATCAAGGGCGCATGCGTCAACGGGACGCCGCCCTACGAGCGCGACGCCAGCATCGTGTTCCAAAACTTAGCCCTGTTCCCGCACATGACCGTGGGCGAGAACGTGGCCTTCGGCCTGCGCATGCGGCGTCTGGGCCGGGCCGAGACCCGCGCCAAGGTCGAGGAGATGCTCCGACTCGTGCAGTTGGACGGTTTGGCCAAGCGCCGGCCGGACCAGCTCTCGGGCGGCCAGCAGCAGCGCGTGGCGCTGGCCCGCTCGCTGGTGCTGCGCCCCGAGGTGCTGCTGCTGGACGAGCCGCTGGCCGCGCTCGACCGCAAGCTACGAAAAGAAATGCAGATCGAGCTGCGCCGCATCCAGCGCGACGTCGGGATCACGTTCGTCTACGTCACGCACGACCAGAAGGAGGCGCTCTCGATGTCCGACCGCGTGGCCGTGATGAAGGACGGGCGCGTGGTGCAGCTCGATCGGCCCAGCGCGCTCTACGAGCGGCCCCGCACCCGCTTCGTGGCCGACTTCATGGGCGCGGCCAACGTGTTCCACGGCCAAGTCGTGGCCCGCGAGCCGGACCGGCTGCGCCTGCGCACCGAGCGCGGTTTGGAGGTCGTGGCCGACGCGACCGGGCTCAACGGCCTGGGCGAGCGCGAACGCCTGAGCCTGTCGGTGCGCCCCGAGGTCGTCCAGCTCTATCGCGACGCCGGCGACGCCGGCGGGGACAACGTCTACGAGGGGCGCGTGGCCTCGGTCGTGTACTTCGGCGAGTCGGTCGAGGTCGAGGTCGAGCTGCAGGGCGGCGAGCGCGTGCTGGCCGCGCTCAGCCCCAAGTTCAAGCACGTGGCCACGCGCGAGGGCGCCCCCGTCTGGGTCGCCTGGGCCGACGAGGACACCAACGTGCTGACGGACTAGGGAGAACGGAAACCGGAGGCCTGAACAATCCCCCTCTCCCAAGGCTGGGAGAGGGCTGGGGTGAGGGTTGATCGAGGGCGGAGAAGTCGGCGATCGCCTCGCTGCGGCGGAAGCCGTGGTTCGCTCCGACTTGCACGACGTGCTGCCTACCGCACGAGCAAGCGTATCCAGGGGCTTAACTTGGGAAGCAAGTTAGGCTATGTTTGCTTCATCTCATCCCATCCCAAGTTCGGTAGTTGCGGGCCTTGGGGGAGCGAAAGGAGCGGCATGCACGGGCTCGGGCGTCGGGTCGTGTGCGGGTTGGCGGGGTGCGCGCAGTTCTCGGGGTGGTTCCGGGACGCGCCCGAGGGGGTGGCGGCCTCATTTGAGGGGAGCTACGCCTGGGAGATGCTTGGGGTCGAACGTTGTTCCCTTCCCCGGCGTCGGGTGCGTGCACGTCAGCGGCAGGGAGTCCCTTCACTGGAGCCGGTTGGGGGAACGTTTCTTCCTCAGGCATTTTCGTCTCCGGTTCACTCCTTCCATACGCCAGCTAACGACATGCGCTTCTGCTGCGGCCGGGCAGGGCCGCATCGAAACGCAGCGGTTGTTCCTCCAAGCCCAACGTCCTTTCCTATTCACGGCCATCCGGCCGACAGCAGCAAGCGCTTGTTAGGCCGCTGGCTGGCAATTCAGCGGCTCTGCAAAAGATCTTCACGAGGCTTCAGGACCGGCAGGGAGCCCATCCGCTATGCGACCTCGATGGTCTGCAATCCAACGAACTCCGACTCAAGCTTCGGATCACCATCCTCGAGAAGCATCGCAATGACCTCGCGAAGGTTCTTCTCGAGTTCGTCGAGTGAGGCGGCCTGAGTGTGGGCTCCCGGCCAGCCAGGCACTGAGCCTACGAGAAGACCGGTGTCGGGATCTCG
>CAZNGF010000057.1:0-18804 GCA_964572855.1 uncultured Thermotogae bacterium
GCTCCAGCAGCGCGCTGGTGGCCGCGTGGCGCAGGCGGTCGATCTCCTGGTTGATGGAGGCGTCCTTCTCGATGTAGGTGTCGGTCTGCGGGACGTAGGCCTCGGGCTGGTAGTAGTCGTAGTAGCTCACGAAGTACTGCACGGCGTTGTACGGGAAGAACTCCCTGAACTCGTTGCAGAGCTGGGCGGCCAGCGTCTTGTTGTGCGCCAGGACGAGCGTGGGCTTCTGGACTTCCTGAATCACGTGCGCGATCGAAAAGGTCTTGCCGCTGCCGGTCACGCCCAGCAACGTTTGCGCCTTCAGGTCCTTGCCGATGCCGTCGGAGAGCTGGTCGATGGCCTCGGGCTGGCTGCCCCGCGGTTCGTAGTCCGAGACGAGCTGAAAGGGCCGATCGCTCACATTCCCTCCGATCACGATTGCCGTGCCTGCACCGGCTTGGACCCATTTTGTGTCGCCGGGAGAAATGATAACGGCTGGGAGGTCACCTCGGTAGGCGAAGCTCCAGGTGCGGCGCACGAAGCGCGTGCCCGATTTGCGCCCACCGGCCCCATCGGGTAGGAACGAACCCTCATGACGCCTTCGGAGTCGGCTGTGCCCGACCTCTTGCGCCAACTCGAGCGCTTGGAACGCGCGATTCGCCACCGCGAGCCGCCGCCGGCCGGCGTCGAGCCGTTTCGCCACCAGCCAGGATCGGTGCCGCTGCTGGTGACCGCGCCGCACGGCACGGCCCACCTGCGGGAGGGCCGTCCCAAGCGCGAGGAGGAGTACACCGGCGCCTTGGCCCGGCTGCTGGCGCGTGAAGCGAGCGCCCACGCGCTCTACATGACGCACCGCTCGGACGACGATTCGAACTGGGAGCGGGAGACGCCCTTCAAGCACAAGCTGCGGGGGATCGTGGCCGAGGGCGGCATCGGGTTCGTGCTCGACCTGCACGGCATGACCTCGCGCCACCGCGTCGGGCTCGCGCTGGGCACGATGAACGGGGAGAGCTGCCCGGCGCACGAGGCCCGCCTGTGCGCGGCGCTCGACGCGAGCGGATTCCGCCGCGTCGCGCGCGCCGAGGCGGGGCGCGCGCGCGCCCCGCGCTGGGACTGGTACCTGGTGAATCCCCCGCGCTTCACCGGCGGCCTGCGCCACGACACGGTCACGCGCTTCGCAGCGCGCGAGCTGGGCGTGCCGGCCGCCCAGCTCGAGATCAGCTTCGCCAACCTGATCGTGCAACGAGCCGGGAACGCCGACCACGCCCCGTACCGCGGCAACCCGGCGGCCATCGCACACACCACCCGCGCGCTCATCGCCCTGGTGGGAACGCTCGGTAGCGCGCTTGCCCGGGACTGATCCCGTCTCCGCCGTTCACAGACTTGAACTCAACGCGCTTTCTGTTAGGCTGAGCACGAAGGAGGGGTTTATGGCAGATCGAACGGTGTATTGGGTTTCCCCCCACGGGGACGGGTGGAAAGTGCAGCGGCAGGGGTCGGAACGGCCCGCCAACGTCTACCCCCGGAAGAGCGAGGCCATCGAACGCGGCAAGGAACTGGCCATGCGGCGCACGCCGAGCCAGCTCATGATTCAACGCGCCGACGGCACGATCGAGGACGAACGCAGCTACGATCCCTACCCGCCGAAGGGATGATCCCAAGCGGGGCTCCCTGATCCGTCTTCTCAACCAAGCCGGCCACGGACTGCCCTGCATCGCGCTTGAATTGTCGCTGTGTGGGGGGAGTGGCTCCTCGGGCTGGATTCGAACCAGCAACCTACCGGTTAACAGCCGGTCGCTCTGCCGTTGAGCTACCGAGGAATGCGCCGGTATTATAGCAGCGGGGATACGGGGCTTCAAGCGCGGGTTAACCGCTCTTTACGCGACGTGTTCCGCCATATCCAACTTCCGAGGGGGACGACGGGATGCCTCAACAACTCATCATCGATTACGACGCATACTGCCGGCTGGTCGAAAAGCTCACCGCCCAGATCATCGGGCAGCAGTACGAGCCGAACCTGATCGTCGGGATCATCCGCGGGGGGTTTTACCCGGCGGACATCATCTCGCGCGTGCTGGGCGTGGAGTGGGCGTTTCTCTACGTGCAGAGCTACGGGCACGACCGCACGCCGGGCCAGATCCGCCTGGGCCGCGAGCTGATCGGGAGCAAGCCGGAACGGGGCGATTCGGTCCTGATCGTGGACGATTTGGCCGACTCGGGTCAAACGCTCGAGATGACCATGGAGTGGTTCGACGTCCACTACCCGGACTACGACCTCAAGTTCAAGACGGCCGTGCTGTGGAAGAAGGCGGGTTCGACCTTCGACCCGGACTTCTGCGCGGCCGAGGTCCCCTACATCGCAGGGACGACCGAGTGCCCCTGGATCGTGCAGGCGCACGAGCGGCAGGCCGAACTGATCCAACGGGCCCTGAGTCTGGACGCTTGAGTTGACCTGACTGGAGGTGTGTCGCGCGCCCCGGATGGGACGCGCGCGGGTGGGCCTTGACGCTGGATAGGGTTGAACGCGGGCGCAAGCGGCCAAAGGAAGAAAGCGCAACCCCCTGCCGATTCGAAAAACCGCTTACGTCCCGCTCTTCTCCTCCAACCCCTCCAGGTCCTTGACGATGATGCGGTAGCGGTGCTTGTCCAATATCCCCTCGCGGGCCAGCCGGTTGAGCGCCGAGGTCGTGTTCTCGCGGGCGCTGCCGATGAGGTCGGCCAGCTCCTTGTGCGTGATCTTGAAGCCGATCTCGGTGCCTTCCGCGGTCTCCTCGCCGTGGTCCTCGATGAGCCGCAGCAGTTGGCGGGACAGCCGCGTTGGAATGTCCTTGAAGACCAGGTCCTCCAGCTTGTGTTCGATCTCGCGCGTGCGCTGGCCGAACAGCGCGATTAGCTCCAGCGTGAGCCACGGCCGCTCCTCCAGGAAGTTCATGAAGCGCGCGCTGTTGATCGAGTACACCCGGCTCTCCTGCAGAGCTTGGGCCATCAATTCCCGTCGTTTTTCGCCCACGAGCGCCAACTCGCCGAAGATCTCGCCCTCGCCGAGGATGTTCAAGGTGAGCTTGCGGCCGGATTCGTCCAGGTAGGCCAGCTTGACCTTGCCCGACTTGACGAAATAGACCGAGTCGTCCAAGTCCCCCGCCTGATAGACGATCTCGCCTTTGCTGTAGCGCTTGGGCGTGAGCGACTCGCAAAGCTGCTCCAGCTCGACCTTCAAGCTGCTCCCTTTCTTTAATCGCTCGTTCATGGGACGAAACCCTTTCCACAGATAGGTTTGTGCATTTCGCATATCGGCTCCTATGAGTTTGATCCTAGCGTCCCGTTCACCATAGACGAGTCCGCCCCCGGCCAGAAGGACATGGGCCGTGGGCAACGCCCTTCTTGGTCTAGCGCTCCGCGGACAGGGGTATGATGCCCCCCTGAAACGCGGGGACGTCGGTATGGGTAGGTCGGACCGCGCGCGCCGCCCAAGGGTCCCGCCCGGCGCGGACACGTTTCAACGCCGGGACGGGCGCGCAGCGACTTGGGTCGCTTCAGGAGCCGGCTTGTGCCTGAATGGCTTCGCGCGGAGGCGCACAGGCGGAACGGGCGTGTAGTCCCAGCAGCACCGCGCGGGCCAGTTCGAGGACCTCGTCGGCCTCGTACGCGTCCCAGCAGCGCCCGTCCGCCGGGGGAACCCGGTGCCAGAGTTCGCCGAGCAGCTCCGAGGTGCGCGGCGGCGCCTGGCCCCCTCGGGCCGCCGCCAGCGACACGCGGCGTAGCAATTTGTTAAGCGTCTTGGCCTGTTGGGCCGTCATGGGCATGGGCACGATTTCTCCCTCCGCTCGACCGAAATCGGCCTGTCTCATCCGTTTTCTCTATTATACAAAATTAGAAATCCATATTCTAACGAAGCGCACCCGTCGCGGCCTTGAGGAGAAGGTCTTTAGGCTAAAAGCCGCTTCCGAGCGTGAGCCGCTCGCGCGTGATCGTGAACTCCGTGGTGGCAAACAGCGCGGCCTTGAGCGTAAGCCACGCCCCCAGGTCGGCGCAGCAATCGGCCACGCCCTCCGGGACGAGCACGATGCGCTCCTCCTGCGGGAACACCCCGCCCACGTTCGGCACGAGGATCAGATGGATGGCGCAGCAGTTGATGCTCTCGGACGAGTCCACCTCGACGCGCACCTCGGCCAGCCGGACGGGCAGCGAGTGCGTGAAGGTCGACGTCCCCTTGAGGTTGGCATTCACGGTGTCCAGTTGGTCGCCCACGTAAACCTTGGCGGTGTAACTGCGCGCCCCCAGCGGGAAAAAGTCGGGCGTGAACTCCCAGGCCGTACAGCAACCCTGATCGGGCTCGGCCTTGATCGTCGAGCTTGGAACGCCGCTGAGCGTGTGGACCGATACGGTGCCCACGTTGTCGGCGCCGACCTGCACCCGGCCGCGCTGGGCCAAGTCGAGCCCGAGCCCGAGCGCCACGGCCTGCAGCCCGCGCGCGTCGACCCGGACCCCGCGCTGGGCGCTCCCGTCCACGTTGCCCACGACCAGCTTCCCTTCGCGAACGGCAAGCGTCGCCCCGCCCAACGGCTCGTGTCGCACGCCGTTGAAGCTCAAGCCCGGCTCATCCGGACCGGGGTCGTCGACCGGGGGCGGCGCGAACAACAGCAACTCACACCCCGTCAGGGTCAGCAACATAGCGGCTGTCAGGAACAAGCGAACGGTCTTCATAGGGTCTCCCTCTTCCTTTCCCCCAAGCCTTGCCCGTCGCATGTAAATCGCTTCCCGCCCTCGCTTCAACCATTCTAGGCCACGCAACCGTCCCTTGCGAACCGTGCAAGGCACCCCCGGGCGGGGAGTGGGGACGCGCTGCCCGCGACTTCAGTCGAGCGCCCGCCACGGACCACCCAGACGCGCGGCCTCTGCGGCGATCCCCGCCCGGTCCAGCGGCCCGCGTTCGGTAAGGTGAGCGGCGACGAGCGCCTCCCGCGTGGGCTCGAACGCGACGTTTCGGCACCAGTCGGGATGGGCTTCCCAGATCGCGCTCGGTTCCTGTTCCTCCAAAGCGACCTCGTCCCCGGTCCACGCCGGATGGATCTTGCGGGTGTCGGCCAAGACGTAGACCGGCACGCCCTCCTCGGCCGCCGCCGTGCAGAGCCAGCGCGTGCCGGTCTTGTTGAGGAAGGTGCCGTCGCGTCCGATCGTGTCCGCGCCCACGAGCACGGCGTCGACCGCGCCGACGAACAGGCCGGCCTGCGCGTCGGTGATCAGGCGCACGGCCACCCCGGATTTATCCAGGGTCTGGGCCAGTTGTCGCCCTTCCAGCCCCGGGCGCGATTCCAACACGGTTGCCCGTTCCAGCACGGGCAACCCTTTGAGGATGGACAACACCGTGGTTGAACGGCTCAGGGTCGCCACGGTACGACAGTCCGCCAAGCGCTCAACCGCATGCTGGCTCAAGTGCTGATGAACGCGCGCGTGCTCTTCCAGTAAGACACGTCCTAACCGCCGCAGGGAAACCGCGTTCAGCACATCCCCTTCTCGCTGCATTAGCGCGTAGAAGCGCGCGGCCCAGTTGCCCGGCGCAGCCATCGACGGACGGCTATCGCGCAGGCGACGTGCAGCATGGCGGAGCGCTTCGAGCGTGACGCGATCGCGCTCGTCAGCCAGGGACGCAAGCGCCTCCACGCCGGCCCGCGCCAGTTGCGCGGCGCCGTGCGACCGGTCCCGCTCGATGGCGCGTAGTCGGTCCTCAAACGCGCTCACGGCCTCACCCGCGCCAGCGCGTCCGCCAGCCGCGGCACGGTGTCCAGCCGGTCGAGCTCGTCCGGGCTCATCCAGCGCAGTTCGTCGTGCTCCCAGTCGAGCCGCACCTCGGCGCGGTCGGTCTCGAAGGCAAACGGGTACACGCGCCAGCGGCGGCCGCGCGCGGCGTCCTCGACCTCCAGCGGCGCCCCGCGGGCCAGCAGGGTGAGGTGCTCGCGCGCGAGGCCGGTCTCCTCGCGCACCTCGGCGTACGCCTGCGCCAGCGGGTCGGCCTCCAGGTAGCCGCTGATCCCGGCCCAGCGGCCCCGATACGTCCCCACGGCCCCGCTGCGGCGCACGAGCAGCACGCGCCCGGCGTGGAACAGAAACACCGTGACCACCTCAGCGAAGGTCACGGCCGCCCCCGGCAAAGCAGAAACCTCCGCAAAGCGCGGAGGTTTCCACGGAACGGCCGTTCCCAGAGAGCCCTAAAGCACCGCGGTGCTTTAACGGTTTACATTCCACACGTTGAACGAATAGCCCGGGCCGTAATCCGACTGGCAGGGACCGACGAAGATGTTGCGCTTCCACGCGTTCTGGCGCGCGACCTTGGACTGGTTCATTTGGCAGCCCATCGCGGAGTGGAAGTGGAAGCTGTCGATTTTTTCGATGCCCCAGTCCTTCTGGAAGGGTTTGGCCAGCTTGATCGGGGCGCGCTCGGGCTCGAAGCCGTACGGCTTGGGCGCGTCCCAGTGGCCCAGTTTGGCGATCTGCAGATCGAGCAGGTGCATGGTGAGCTTGAACTGCAGGTCGAAGAGTGCGTCGTGGTCGACGAAGGGCATGCGCGCCAAGCGCTCGAACCCCTTGAGGATCCAGTGGATGCGCTCGGCATCCAGCTCCTTGACCATGTAAGGGTGGTGTTTCAGGTGCTTCAGGACCATCAGGGTCTTGTCCGCGTCCTCGCTGTGCATCGACCGGTAGTCGCGCGGCATGAACTCGGCGCGCGCCTGCGGCGCCACCAGCACCAGCGCGGCGAACAACACGATCGTTAAAGACAATAGGCCTTTCTGCATAAACTCCCCCTTGACCGGATTGGTTGGATTTCAGCGTAGCGCGGATCGCGCGGACTGACAAGTGCCCAACGTCACAAACGGGCGACTTGAACGTAACGTATAAGACAATCGACCGAAATTTCACCTTCTCGGACGCCGACACCCAGCGCGTCCGGGTGGGTACGCGCTGGGCCGCATGCGCAGGCCACCTCGCTTGACGGGGGCGCCCCCTGCGCGTACAATCGCAGCGCCGCGCCGGAGTGGCGGAACTGGCAGACGCGCACGGTTCAGGACCGTGTGGAGGTACACTCCTTGCGGGTTCGAGTCCCGCCTCCGGCACCACCCACCCCAGTATTCCTTGCAATCGCAGAGACGGGAAGAAGGAGAAAAGGAACTACGCTTGCGCGCTTTCGAACGCGCGAGCCGCGCGCAGTAGCTTTTTCTCCTGCAGTTTGTCGGCGATGAGTTGCAGGCCAAAGGGCAACCCGTCAACCTGCCCGCCGGGAAGCGAGATCGCCGGCACGCCGGCCAGGTTACACGAGACCGTGTAGATGTCGGTCAGATACATGGTCACGGGATCGTCGGTCCTCTCGCCTAGGGCGAAAGCGGGCGTCGCCGCCGCCGGGCTCAGCAGCACGTCGGCCCGCTCGAACGCGCGGTCGAAGTCGCGCTTGATCAGGGCGCGCGCCCGCTGGGCCTTGCCGTAGAACTGCTCGTAGTAGCCGGCGGAGAGCGCGTACGTGCCCAGCAGCACGCGCCGCTTGACCTCGGGACCAAAGAGCGTATCGCGGGTCTCGGCGAAGCAGTCGAACAGCGTGGCGTCGCTGACGCGGCCCGTGTAGCGCACACCGTCGAAGCGGGCGAGGTTTGCACTCGCCTCCGCGCACGAGATCAGGTAATAGGTGGGCAGCGCATACGGCGCGTGCGGCAGGGACACCTCGACGACCTCGGCCCCCAGCCTCTCGAAGGTCGCGCGCCATTCGGCCAAACGCGCCGCGGCCGCGCCGCTCAACCCAGAGACGTACTCGCGCGGCACGCCCACGCGCAGACCACTCACCCCGTCGTCGATCCCGGCCAGGTAGTCCTCGGGAGGCCGGTTAATCGAGGTCGAATCCAGCGGATCGTGCCCGGCGATGGCGTTCAGCAGCAGGGCCGCGTCCCCGACCGACTTCGCGATAGGCCCGATCTGGTCCAGCGAGGAGGCGTAGGCCACCAGGCCGTAGCGCGACACGAGCCCGTAGGTGGGTTTGAGACCGACGACGCCGCAAAACGCTGCCGGCAACCGCACCGAGCCGCCCGTGTCCGTGCCGAGGGCGGCGTAGGCCGTGTGTGAGGCCACCGCGGCGGCCGAGCCGCCCGACGACCCGCCCGCCACGCGCGCGGGGTCGTGCGGGTTGCGCGCCGGCCCGTAGGCGGAGTTCTCGTTGGACGACCCCATGCCGAACTCGTCCAGGTTCGTCTTGCCCACGACCACAGCGCCCGCGGCTTTGAGCCGCACCACGGCGGTGGCGTCGTAGACGGGCGTGTAGCGCTCGAGCAGCTTCGACCCGCAGGTCGTGGGCAGGCCGGCGGTCGAGATCAGGTCCTTGATCGCGATCGGGACCCCCTGCAAGGGCCCTTCCGGAGCGGAGGCGGCCTGTCGGGCGACCGTCTCGCGTGCGGCGAGGGCCAGATACGTCCCCAACGCCTCGCCGCGCGCCTCGATCGCTTCGTAGAGCACGTTTACGGCGTCCGCGGGCGTGGCCTCGCCCGTCTCAAACGCCCGAATCAAACCGCCAACGCCGCGTTGGTTCAGCGTCACGAGACCTCCCTTTGCGCGTTGGATCAACAAACGGCCACGATAGCGCTCGGCCCCATCCCCTTCAAGGACGACGCATCGGAGCTTGCTTTTGGATTGCCATCGCGATTCCGGCGACGTATAGTGAAGTCACACCCCGACATGTAACTTTCCGACAACCGTAAGGAGGCCGTTCCATGACGAAGGGAAAGGCGTGGCTCGCCACGTGCGGGGTGTGTTTCGCGTTGGCCGTGGGGCTGGGCGTGCAGGCATGGGGACAGATCCCGCCGCCCCCGCCCATTCCGGGCTTCGGGGGGACGGGCACGTGCTCGGGCCGGATCAAGCGCGTCCCCAGCGACTGCCGCACGATCCAGAACGCCGTCGATCGCTCCAACCCGGGCGACCGCATCGTGATCCGCCCCGACACGTATCGGGAAAACGTCGTGATCCGCAACAAGAACCGCATCTCGCTCGAGTCCGAAAACGGCACCGACAACCGGCCCGTGATCGTTTCAGGCCGCTCGGCCAACCGGGGGCCCATCTTCGAGATCCGGAACTCGCGCGACATCGTGTTCGAGGACGCGTTCGTGATCCGCAACGGGACGGTCGGCTTCGAGATCACGGGCGGGCAGCGCGTCGAGCTCAACGGGCGCGACAACCGCCACATCGTCGTCGAGGAGAACGCGGGCTCCGGGGTCACGATGAGCGGGGGGATCGTCACGGGCCAGTTCGTCCTGATCCGGAACAACGCCCAGCAGGACGAGGACGCGGTCGGCTGGGGACTTGAACTGCGCAACGGCGCCAGCTTCGAAATCGACGCCGCCCGCATCGTCAACCACCCCAGCGGCGGCGCGCTGGTCGAGACCGGCGGGGTGCTGAAGCTGTCGAACGGCGAGATCACCACCAGCGGCGGCCCCGGCGTGCAGGTGACGGCCGGTCAGGTCCAGCTGCTGGCGATGTCGGTCTCGCAGCACGCCGGCCCGGGTGCGCTGCTGGTGGAGGCTCAGGGCTTGTTCGCCGAGAGCACCGTCACCGCGAACGGCGCCGAGGGGATCGACGCCGAGAACTCCGAGCTGATCGTGGACGGCACGGCGGTGAGCGTCCACCCGGCGGACGGGGTCAAGCTCGCCAACACGGCCGGGGAAATCGTCGGCTCAACGGTCGAGCGCAACGAGGGCTTCGGGGTGTTCGTCTCGGCGACGTCCGAGCTCACGCTCAACGGGAGCAAGGTCGACCAGAACGGCAAGAGCGGCGTGCGCATCGAGGGGGAGTCCAGCGTCGCGGGCCGCAACGACGAGGTCACCGACAACGGCGAATGGGGCGTCGACGTGGCCGGCAGCAGCGTCGCGCTCAGCGGCACGCTCGTCTCGGGACACCCCGAGGACGGCGTCCGATTGCGGGACAGCACGGGCTCGTTCAAGTCCGAGAGCTCGATCCGAGACAACGCCAAGGTGGGCATCCTAAGCACGAACAGCACCTTGACGCTGGCCGACTCCGCCGTGAGCGCCAACGGCTCCGAGGGCGCAAAGCTGACCGATTCCGCGGCCGAGATCGGCGGCAGCACGATCGACGGCAACGGCCTGGACGGGATCGATATGGACGGCTCCTCGGCCGACATCGAAGACACGACCGTGCGCGCCAACGGCGAGGACGGCCTCACGATGACCGCGTCCTCGGCCACGATCGGCGCGTCCACCATCGACGCCAACGGCACGGCCGACGCGCAAGCGGTCGGGATAAGGGAGCGGGACGCTTCTGCCGTGACCATGAGCGGCTCGCGCGTCACCAACCACCCCGACGACGGCATGAACCTGGCCGACAGCACGGCCACGCTGACAGGCAGCGAGGTGCGCGCCAACGGCAACCGCGGGATCTTCCTGCAGGACTCGTCCATGACGGCCGGGACAACGCTGGTGGCGGGGCACCCCAACGACGGGGTGCAGCTGGCCGCCTCCTCGGCCGAGCTGAATCGCTGCACCGTCGAGGACAACGGCGGGCGCGGGCTCGGCGCGGCAAACTCCACGCTCACGGTGAGCGACAGCCGGGTGCGCGCCAACGGCATGGACGGGATCGAGCTTGAGAACTCCTCGCTCAACGGCGCCCAGCTCGAGATCACCGACAACGGGGACCGCGGGGTGCACGCGGCCGACTCCGGGCTCGTGGTCAACACGGGCACGGTCTCGGGCCACCCCAACCAGGGGATGTTCCTGGAGCGCTCCTCGATGGGGATCAACGCGGTGCGGGTCGTGGACAACGGCGGGCGCGGGCTCGACCTGGAGGCCTCCTCCACGACCGCCGGCGCCGACTCCAGCGTGGCCGGCAACGGCGCCGACGGCGTGAGCCTGACGTCGAGCTCGTTCAACGCCAGCGACACCGTGATCCGGAACAACGCGGGCTTCGGGATCGTGGCGCGCGAGTCCACCTTGACGCTCGTCAACGGCGAGGTGAGCGGCCATCCCGACGACGGGCTCAACCTGACGGCCTCGTCGGCCAACCTCAAGGACGCGACCGTGGCGGACAACCAGGGGCGCGGCTTTCACGCCGTCGACAGCGCCTCGCTCACGGTTGCCGGCAGCGAGCTGCGCGACAACGGCGGCGAGGGCGTCTCGCTGGTGCGCTCGGCCGCGGCGCTCAGCGCCGCGCGCGTCGCGGGCAACGGCGGAACGGGCCTGAGCTTGAGCGAGCGCTCGTCCGCTTCGCTGGTCGACACGACGATCGAGGGGAACGCGGGCGACGGCGTGCGCGTGCGGACCGGCACCTTGGACGCGCGCGGCGCGACCGTCAGCGGCAACGCCGGGCACGGGATCGCGGCCGTGAGCCGCTCCTCGCTTGCGTTGGTGAACACCGAGGTGAGCGACAACGACGCGGACGGGGTTCGCCTGGAACGGGCCGCGCTCGCGCTGCGCGACAGCCGCGTCGCGGACAACGGCGGCTTCGGCGTGTTCGCCGACGGGGCTTCGGTGGCCTCGGGGACCGGCAACACGATTACCGGCAACGACCCGGATCTGTCCGACAACATCACGACGCTCTGACCGGGCTCGTCGGGGACGGCCTCGGTGGGCCGCCCCGGGCCCTGTAGGGGAGGTAAGCTACATGCGACGCACCGCGTTTACAAGCATCGCCGTTTGGCTGCTGGGACTGCTCGTGCTGGCGCCGTTGGCCCGGGGACAGATTCCGCCGCCGCCCATCCCCGGCATCGGGGGCGGAACGTGCGCCACGGCGCGCGTCAAGCGCGTCCCGAGCGACTGCCGCACGATTCAAGAGGCCGTCGACCGGGCCAGGCCGGGCGACCGCATCGTGATCCGACCGGGCACCTACCGCGAGAACGTCGAGATCCGGAACAAGAACCGCATCTCGCTCGAATCCGACAACGGGACCGACGCGCGCCCGGTGGTCGTGCAGGGGCGTTCGCCCCACCGCGGTCCCATCTTCGAGATCCGTAGCTCCAGGGACGTCGAGTTCGTGGACGCGTTCGTGGTCGAGAACGGGACCGTGGGCTTCGAAATCAACGCGAGCCAGCGGATCCAGCTCAACGGCCGCGAGAACCGGCGGATCGTCGTACAGGGCAACGGCGGGTCCGGCCTGGTGCAAAGCGGCGCCGACGTGACGGGCCAGTTCGTCGTGGCCCAGAACAACGGGGCAAGCGGAGGCGGGGGCTGGGGAATCGAGTTGAACAACGGCGCCTCGCTACAACTGACCGACGTGCAAGTCTTGAACCACCCCAGCGGCGGCGCGCGTCTGGAGGCGGGCGCCACGCTGGACCTGGCACAGGGCGAGCTCAACGCCAGCGGCGGTCCGGGCGTGCAGGCCGCGCGATCTCAGCTTCAACTCCGGCAAATCGTCGTGAGCGCGCACGAGGGTCCGGGGCTGACCCTCGCGGGGTCGGCCGCCCAATTGCTGGCCACGGCCGTGCGCGAAAACGGGGAAGCCGGCGTCGCGGCGGGCGAGAGCTCGGCGCTCACGCTGGAGGCAGTGGAGCTGAGCTCGAACGGCGGGGACGGGATTCTTTTGGATAACTCGTCGCTGGAAGCGCTCGATTTGACCGTCGCCGACAACGGCGCGCGCGGGATCGCGGCGACCGGGTCGAGCCTCACCGTAAGCCGGGCCAGCGTCACGGGCCACCCCCAACAGGGGATCCTGCTGACGCGCTCCTCGCTGAGCGGCCGGGAGAGCCGGGTCGCGGGCAACGATGCGCAAGGGCTGGACGCCAACGACAGCGCGGCCTCGTTCGAGAGCCTCACCGTCGAGGGCAACGGCGCCGACGGCGCCCGGCTGAGCGGGAGCGCCCTCAGCGGAAACGACGTCGAAGTGCGCGACAACGGGGGGCACGGCGTCCTGAGCGAACGCGGATCGCTCGCGCTGACGGGCGGCGCGGTCAGCGGCCACCCGGGCGACGGCTTCAAGCTGACGGCCTCGTCGGCGGCTCTCGCAGACGTTCAGATCGCGAACAACGAGGGAGCCGCCTTCCGAGCCGCGGACAGCGCCTCGCTCTCGCTCACGGACGCGACGCTACAGGGCAACGGCGGCGGGGTCGTCTTGACGAACTCGGCTCTCGCGCTGCAGGGCACCTCGGTGCTGGACCACAACGCGCTCGGCCTCGACCTGAGCGAGGGATCCTCGGCGGCACTTGTGGGCGCAACCGTGCGCGGCAACGCGGGCGGCGGCGTGCGCCTCTCCGGCGGCAGCCTGGAGGTGCGGGGCGGCGATATCAGCGCGAACGCCGGCCACGGAATCGATGCGCTCGGCCGCTCGTCGCTCTCGATCGCCGGCGCGGCGGTGTCGGGCAACGACGGCGACGGGGTTCACCTGGAGGCCTCCGCCCTGGCGCTGCGGGACAGCCAAGTGCGGGACAACGGCGGCTTCGGCGTGTTCGCCGACGGGGAGTCGGTGGTCGCGGGAAGCGGCAACGCGATTGCCGGCAACGACCCGGACTTGTCGGAGGGGATCGCGGGACTGTAAGCTGGCGCCCCATGGAAACGCTCATCTGCGACGTCGACAACACGATCTGCGACACCCGCCCGCGCGTACGGCGCTGCCTGGAGCAAATCAGCCGGGGCGAGGTATACGCACGCAGTTCGAACCGCTACGGGGGCTTCAAGGAACACCTCGCCCCCGACGAGCTCCAGCGCTTCTTCAAGGTCTTCCTGTCGGACGAGTGGCTGGACGCCGACGCGCCGTTGCCCGGCGCCGCCGAGACGCTGCGGGCCTGGCTCGAAGGGGGGCGGGCGCTCGTCTACCTGACGGGCCGGCACGACGCGCCGGGCGACTCCATGCGCGCCGGGACGCTACGCTGGTTCGCCGCGCACGGCTTCCCGCTCCCCAACGGGGCGACGCGCTTGATCATGAAGCGGACCCGTTTCGAAAACGACCTGGACCACAAGCGCGCCGCCCTGGAGGCGCTGCCCGCCGAGCTCGAGGCGCGCTTCGGCCTGGGCGACCTGCCGCAGGAGGGCCCCCTCTACGGGGAGGCGGGCATTCGTCCGATCCTGCTGAGCGCGGTGGGGATGTTTCCGGTCGCATCGCTCCGGCGCAGCCACCCCGAAGTCATCGTGGCCGCCGACTGGGGCGAGGTCGCGGCGCACTTGGGCATCTGAGCGAGAAGCTTTTCATCTGCGGTTAAGCCCGAATCCGCTGCACCAGCCGATCGAACTCGTTTTCAAACCCCTTGGACGCGTGGCGCGCCTTGCCGCCGAGCACGAGCTGGTTGCCCTCGCGGTCCAAGTGGACCCAGACCTGACGGTGTTTGAAGTAGAGGTGCACCAGGATCCCCACAATCATGAGGCCGAAGCCCAGGAGCGCGACCTCCATGCCGGGGTCGAAGTTGACCTGGATGCCGGTGTATTCCGGCGCGGTCATGCCCGTGAGGAAGAAGCGATAGGGGGCGTCCGAGAGCATGCGTTGCAGCTCGGGCATCTGGGAAAAGCTCCAGGTGCGGAACAGGAGCTCGTTTTGTCCGTTGTAGACCTGCAGGAAGACGGCGGGGTTGTCGAGCCGCTGGGTGCGGCTGTAGGCGATCTGGTTCTCGGTGAGCGCGAAGTCGGGCAGGAAGGCCCCGACCCGCACGCGCAGGTTCTGCTCGGGGAGCTCGAAGACCCCGTCCACCTGGGCCTGGTACTCCCCCAGCGAGGTGCCGTCCGGCGTTTCGACCCGCACGGTCACGCGCGCGGCGTTCTCCCAGTCGTTGCCGAAGGAGGATTGGAAGAACTCGACGCCGGCGTGGGACATGGGCTGGTTGACCTGGATCGTCTCGGTTTTTACCGCCCGCCCGCCCTCGAGCACGGTCAGGGAAGAGTGCCAGTCCATCACGCGCTCGGTCTCGGCGTAGTTCTCGCTCCAAAAGTCCTTGACCAGAACCTGGAAGTCCCGGCCCGGCACGTCGAACGTCTGCCCCTTGTGCGCCACCTCGAACACGCGATAGCCCAGCGTCGCGGTCAGCAGGCCGCCGACCAGCACGACCAGAATGCCCACGTGGAAGACATCGATACCGAAGCGCTCCCAGCGCCACTTCTCGGCCAGGAGTTGGTCGCCCTCACGGCGCACGCGGTAGTGGCGCTTGCGCAGGGCTTGGCGCGCGCGCTCCAGGGCGCCCTCGCCGTCGGCCGGCGTGACGGCGTGCGCGGCCATGCGCTCGAAGGCCTCCGGCCGCTTGGGCCGCTGGCCCAGCCGCGCGTAGCGCATCGAGGCCTTGAGCCGCTTCCCCGTGCAGGCCGTCATGTTGACGAAGAACAGCAGGATCAGGAAGACGAAGTAGGTCGAGCTGAAGATTTGATCGAGCTGGACCGCCTGGATCCAGCGGTACCCCTCGACGCCGTACTGCTCGATGTAGTCCACGGCGCGCGTCTTGTCGGCCTGCGGCACGAGCGTCCCGGCCACGCCGAGCAGCGCGAGCAGGCTGATGAGCACGATCGCCAGCCGGATCGAGGTGAAAAACTTCCAGAGGTCGGCGCGCACGCGGCGCGGGAACGAAGACCCGTTGGAGCGGTCGGCGCGCGCTTCGGCCTGCGTGCTCATGTCATTCGAGCGCGTCGGTGATCTTGCGGAAGCCGTTCAGGATGTCTGACTCGCTCATGGCCCCTTCCCACACCCCGCGGATGACGCCGCGCTCGTCGATCCAGAACGTGGCCGGCAGGCCCGTGAGCCGATACTGCACGAAGGCGCGGCCGTCGCGGTCCATCAGGTTGGGGTAGTCCACGTCGTAGCGGGCCAGGAAGCGGCGCACGTCATCGTCGGACTCGCCCCAGTTGACGCCCAGCAACTGCACCCGGTCCCCGTACTTGGCCGAGAAGCGTTGCAGGTCCGGCATCTCCTTGCGGCACGGCGGGCACCACGTGGCCCAGAAGTTGAGCAGGACGGGCGTACCGCGGTGCGCGCTCAACGTGACGGGCTCGCCGTCGAGGCTTTCGAGCGTAAAGTCCGGCGCCGGCGCGCCGAGCCGGGGGGCGGGCGCGGCCGTCTCGTCCACCTCGGCGGATTTGTCCAGGAACGCGCCCTGGCTGCTGGTCACGATCAGCTGGCTCGTGTTGACCGCGGTCTCGCCGCGCTGGCGCGGGTCGGCGCCCTGCTCGCTGAACAGGTAGGAATGCGTGGCCATCCCCAGCACGAGCACGCCCGAGAGGGCCAGCACGCCAACCAACGCGAAGCGGACGATGTTTGTGTTCATGGGAACCCCGTGGGGAGTATATCAGCCGCGTCCGGGGCGGGCAACGAAACGGCGCATGCGGCCTCCGTTTGCCGCGGAAGGCCGCGGCCGCCGGCGCGCGCCCCGCCCTTAATTGGCAGTCAAAACACTTTTCTGCTAACATGGTCGCGATCCTGGAACCGGGAGTGCGATATGTCCCGCAAATACCGACACCATGAGGTTTCCATGTTCTCCCCCGCGCCGCACCCGTCCGAGCGTTGGGCGCCGTCGATGGACGTGTTCGAGACCGAGCGCGAGTACGTCGTCAAGCTCGAGGTGCCCGGCGTGCGCAAGCAGGACCTGAAGGTCGGCTTCCGCGACAACACGCTCACGGTGGCCGGCGAGCGCCGGGAGGACGACCCCGGCGCCAAGGTGAGCTTCCTGCGCATGGAGATCGGTTACGGCGAGTTCCGGCGCGAGATCCGCTTTCACCACACGGTCGACCGCGAAGGCGTGAAAGCGCACTACAACGAGGGCTTTTTGAAGGTGGTGTTGCCGAAACGATGAACGCACAATCGGGCAGCAACGAGATCGTCGAAATCAGGCGCAGCGAGTACCCCGAACAACTGCCCGTGCTCCCGCTGCGCAACCTGGTCGTGTTCCCGCTCATGATGGTCCCGCTCACCGTGGGCCGCGAGAGCTCGCTCAAGCTCATCGACGAGGTCGTCTCCGGGGACAAGCTGCTCATGGTCTCGGCCCAAAAACAGTCCGAGCAGGACGACCCCGGGCTGGACGACCTGCACAAGCTGGGCACGATCTGCCGCGTGCTGCGCATGGTGCGCTACCCCAACAACACGGCCATGGTGCTGGTCCAGGGCCTGAGCCGCGCCGCGCTCGTGGAGAGCGCCCAGACCGACCCGTACCTGGCCGCGCGCGTCGACCCCAAGCGCTCGCTCCACCCGGCCGAGGACGTCGAGGTCGAAGCGCTGGTAAAACAGGTCACGCAAGGCTTCCAAAAGGTCGCCAACCTGGCCCAGAACGTGGCCGACGAGGCCCAGGCCCAGGTCATCAACATCACCGACCCCGGCCACCTGGGCGACTACGTCACCGCGCAGCTCGAGATCAAACTCGAGGACAAGCAGGGGATCCTGGAGCAGCTCGAAGTGCGCCAGCGCCTGTTTCAGGTGCTGCGCCTGCTCGAGCGCGAGCTCGAGATCCTCGAGGTCGGCTCGCGCATCCAAAGCGAGGTCAAAGGCGAAATCGACCGCTCGATGCGCGAGCGCTACCTGCGCGAGCAAATGGAGGCCATCCGCCGCGAGCTCGGCGAGGAGGATAACCCCGAGTTCGCCGAGCTGGCCGAGCGCATTACTCAAGCCAACATGCCCGAGGAGGTCCGCAAGGAGGCCGACCGCGAGCTCGACCGGCTGAGCCAGATCTTCCCCTCCTCGCCCGAGTACACCGTCATCCGCACCTATCTGGACTGGCTCGTGAGCCTGCCCTGGCAGGAATCGACCCCCGACAAGCTCGACCTCCAACGCGCCCGCGGCGTGCTGGACGAGGACCACTACGACCTCGAACGCGTCAAGGGCCGGCTGTTGGAGTACATCGCCGTCCTCAAGCTCACCGAGACCATGAAGGGCCCCATTTTGTGCTTCGTGGGCCCGCCCGGTGTGGGCAAGACCTCGCTGGGCCAGTCGATCGCGCGCGCGCTCGGGCGCAAGTTCGTGCGCATGTCGCTGGGCGGCGTGCGCGACGAGGCCGAGATCCGCGGGCACCGGCGCACCTACATCGGGGCGCTCCCGGGGCGCATCATCCAGGGCATCAAGCGCGCCGGCACCAACAACCCCGTGTTCATGCTGGACGAGATCGACAAGCTCGGCATGGACTTCCGGGGGGACCCGGCTTCGGCGCTGCTTGAGGTGCTCGATCCCGAGCAAAACGACACCTTCTCGGATCACTACCTGGATGTCCCCTTCGACCTCTCCCAGGTCATGTTCATCACGACCGCCAACACGCTGGACACGATTCCGGGGCCGCTGCGGGACCGCATGGAGATCATCGACCTGGACGGCTACACCGAGATCGAAAAGCTCCACATCGCCAAGGAACACCTGCTGCCCAAGCAGCTCAAGGCCCACGGGCTCACCAAGCGCCAGATGAAGGTGAAGGACGAGGCGATCCGGCGCGTCACAAATGAGTACACGCGCGAGGCCGGCGTGCGCAACCTCGAGCGCGAGCTGGCGCACCTGTGCCGCAAGGTGGCCGCCAAGATCGTCGGCGGCGAGCTCAAGAGCATGACCGTCAACTTCGAGCGCGCGCGCGAGCTGCTCGGCCCGCAGAAGCACTTCAGCGAGGTGGCCGAACGCACGGCGCGCAGCGGCGTGGCCGTCGGCTTGGTGTGGACCCCGGTGGGCGGCGACATCCAGTTCATCGAGGCCACTCGCATGCGCGGGACCGGCAAGCTCACGCTCACCGGCAAGCTGGGCGACGTGATGAAGGAGTCGGCCCAGGCCGCGCTCTCGATCGTGCGCTCCAAAGCCGTCGAACTCGACATCGACTCGGAGGTGTTCGAAAAGATCGACTTGCACGTCCACGCGCCAGCGGGCGCCATCCCCAAGGACGGCCCCTCGGCCGGCGTCACGCTGGTGACCGCGCTCACC
>CAZNGF010000058.1:0-16519 GCA_964572855.1 uncultured Thermotogae bacterium
TCCCCACGGCTGCGGGAGATCCTTCGGTCGCCTTGCTCCCTCAGGATGACGGCTTGCTGGTTTAGGATGAGCTCTGCGCCAAGTTTTCCCCGCGGTGCCTCGCTCAAACGTACGCAATGCAGTCCGACGGATTCGGATCCCCCGAGCGATCGTTGAGGTAACGCTCCAGGGAACGAATTTGCGCGCCGATGTCCGCCCGGGAGGCGCGGGTCTCGGTCAACAACAGGATCTTGGGGAAATGCTTTCCTTGCCGGAACCAATGATCCGCCAGCGCCAAATAGTCCCGTCGATTGTAGCTAACCACATGGCGGTCCTGCACCGTGGCGTATTGCAACTGCTCCTCGTCCGACAGCCCGTCGTTGCCCACCTCGTGGGAGGAGAGTACGTCTAGGCCCCGTGCCCTCAACCCCTCGGCCACCCTTTGGCTCAGATCCTCGTCGAGGTAGAGTTTCACGCGTCTTGCGATTCCTGCTGTCGGGAGGCGGGGTGAAACAGGTGTGGATAGCGCGTTTTGGCTTCCGCCGCGGTGAGATCTTCTTGGCGCTGGATCTCCCGGTCGATCGCTTCCGGGTAGCGCTGATAGTAAGCCAAAGCGCTACGCAACTGGACAGGGGTGCAGTGATCGTAGATCGACGCCAGACACTCGAAATCCTGGCCGCACGCGTGGTAGGTGGCCACCACCTCCCATACCTCCAGCCCCGTACCGGCCACCACTGTCCGTCGCCCCGTAGGTCCCTCTAAAAAGGCGATTCCCGGACAACGACGCATGCGAATGGCTTCCTCCAGAAGCTCGCGCAACACCGTGCTCTTGGAACGACGCTCTTCGCGAGCGAAGGCGTCCACTGCTGCGCGCGCCTCCTCTTCCAGCCGCACGCTCAGGCGGGCGTTCTTGCCCATGAAGGCCCCCTTTCACAGGGATTGTCAGACAACAGGGACATTGTATGCTACATTGGCCACAAGGTCAATGTAGCCCGCCTAGCGGGCCTGGCCCCTACGGGTCATGGTGGTGGAACGCGTTCTCAGCCGCCTTGGCAAGCGGCGGTGGACTCTGGTAGAACGGCGGTATCTTCGAACCTCGCGGTGATTGAGTTCATGAAGTGGAAAACCACGTTGGGCCTGTTGATCGCGTTGGCTGCTTGCGGTGTAGGAACCTTTGGGCAAGACGCCGCATATGAATTCTCGGGCGGATTAGACGCCTGGGGGCTCGTCAGTGGGATGGGGCTGGTGGGCGTCTCGGCCGAGGTGGAGCAGGACGGGCTCGGGCTCGGTGCGCTGTTCGGGATCGGGACCAACCGGGTGCAGGGCTGGGGCTTGTGGCCGCGCGCCTACCTGGGCGGCGAAGCCTGGCGCCCGTTTGGCGAGCTGGCGCTCGTTCAACTGAGCGAAACCGAGATCCAGGTCGATCCCGAGCGCGGCCTGATCGCCAACACCTACACCTGGCAGTTCATGGGCGTCGGGCTCGGGGCGGTCTATCGGCAGGACGATCGACACTTGCGCGCCTCGCTCGGGATGGGCGTCACCGGCGGCCAGTGCGCGGTCTGCGGCCTGCTGGCGTACGCGACCGTGCAGATTGGGTTTTCGTTTTAACTACAGGGGCATGAGGTTCGTACTGGACGCAACCCAGGGTCCAATGAATTGGACCCCTACGGATCGGGAAGGACGCAGGCTGATCTCGTAGGGACGCGATTCATCGCGCCCGCCACTCAACGCAGGTCCAGCGCGAACTTGAGCGCGGCCTCCACCGCCCGCAGCTTGGCCGGGCTCAAGCTGCAAACGTGGGATTTGAGCAGTGACAGCGGGACGGTCGTGAGCGCGTCGAGGTTGGCCACGCAGTCCTGCACAGCAGGCCCTACAACTGCGTCGAATGTCAAAGCTCGACCACGGTCACGCCGTCGCCGCCCTGGGACGGGGGCGCGGCGTAGGCATCCTTGATCCAGTCCAAGGTCTTGAGGTGGTCGCGCACGGCGCGGCGCAGGGCGCCGGTGCCCTTGCCGTGCAGGATCGCGCCCTCGCTGCGGTCGGCCAGCAGGAGCTGGTTCATGTAGTGGTCCACCGCGCGCACGGCCTCGGCGGCCGTCTGGCCGCGCACGTCGAGCTCGAGCGGCGGGGCGGCCTCGCCCCGCTCGGTCCGGGCCTTGAGCTTGACCGTGGCTGGCTCGCTTGCCTCTTGCGTCCCCTCGGCCGCGCTCAGATCCTTGAACTTGGCCCAGACGCGCACGCCGTCGATCTCAACCTGGATGCGCCCTTCATCCTCGACGCGCAACACGCGGCCCGGCTTGCGAAAGCCTCTCACTTGGACGCGCTGGCCCGTGGCAAGCGCCTCCAGCGACTCCAGCGGCCGCGGCCCCGTGCGCTGCTCCAGCACGCCGCGCGCTTTTTCGAGCTCGGCGCCGGCGGCCAGCACGTCACGGAGCTCGGCGCGCAGGGTCTCCTCGCTGCGGCGCTCGCGGGTGGCGTGCAGAGCATGCTCCAGCGTCTGGCGCACGTTGGCCAATTCGTCCTCGAGCACGTGGATCTCCTCGCCCAGCTCGCGCTCGCGCTCGTCCTCCAGCTGTTCGTACTTGCGCTGGTAGCGCCGAACCTTGTCCTCCAGGCCGCGCTTGGCCTCCTGGAAGCCGCTGCGCTCGCGCTCCAGCTCGGCGCGCTCGGCCTGGAGCTGGCGGATGACGTCCTCGGCGCGCACCTCGCCCTCGTCCAGCGTGCCCTTGGCGGCTTGAATCAGATCGTGGCCCAAGCCGAGCCGTTCGGCGATCTGGAACGCGTTGCTCGAACCCGGCACGCCCTCCAGCAGGCGGTAGGTGGGCGAGAGCGTCTCCAGGTCGAACTCGACGGACGCGTTCTTGAGGCGCGCGTCGTTGTAGGCGAAGCGTTTGAGCGCGCCGTAGTGCGTCGTGACCAGTAGCCGGACCTTCCCCTCCAGCAAGCGGCGCAGCAGGGCGACCGCCAGCGCCGTGCCCTCCTGCGGGTCCGTGCCGGCGCCGATCTCGTCCAGAATGACCAGGGAGAGGCCCTCGTCGTCCTGACACGTCTCGAGGTCGGCCAGGATCCCCGCGATGTTGCGCAGGTGCGAGGAGAAGGTGGACAGGTTCTGCTCGATGGACTGCTCGTCGCCGATGTCGCTGCGCACGAGGCGGAAGGTCGAGACCGCGCTGCCCTCGGCCGCGGGGATCGGGATGGCCGACTGGGCCATGAGCGTCATGAGCCCGACGGTCTTGAGCGCCACGGTCTTGCCGCCCGTGTTGGGGCCCGTGACGATCACGCCGCGGTGTCGCTCGCCCAGCGACAGGTCGATGGGCACGACCGCCTCGGCGTCCAGCAGCGGGTGGCGCGCTTTTTTGAGGCGCAGGTAACCGTCGTCGTTGAGCTCGGGCAGGTGGGCCGGTGCGTCGAGCGCGTAGCGGGCGCGGGCGCACACCGAGTCGATCCGCGCGTAGGCGTCCAGCGCCTTGCGGACCGCCGGCGACTCCTGGCGCAGCTTCTCGGTCAGGGCCTGCAGGATGCGCAGCTTCTCGTCGCGGATCTCGCCGTCCAGCTCGCGCACCCGGTTGTTGTCCTCGACCACCGAGGCCGGCTCCAAATAGAGCGTCTGGCCGCTGCCCGAGCTGTCCTGCACGATGCCCGACATCTGGTGGCGCAGGTGGGCCTTGACCGGGATGACCAGCCGGCCCGAGCGCTGCGTGATGACGGATTCCTGGATCACGCCGCTGTGGCTGGCGGAATTCAGGATGCCCTCCAGCTTCTTGCGCGCCCGGCTCTCCGAGGTGGCGCGCTTGCGGGTGAGCTCGCGCAGCGCCGGCGAGGCGTCGTCGCGGATCTGGCCGTTTTCGTCCACGCTGCGGCGGATGAACCCCTCCAGCTCGGGGAAGCTCTCCAGTTCGCCCCCGAGCGCGCGCAGCGCGTCCAGCTCCTTGAAGGCGCTCAACGTCCCCTGGAGCCGGCGCACGGCCTCGAGCCCCTCGAGCACGGGCAGGAATTCCTCGGGCGCGACCGTGGTGGCCTCGCCGGCCCGCGTCAGCGTCGGGCGCAGGTCCTCGACGCGCGGGACGACGAAGCGGTGCTCCTTGACCGCCTCAATGCAGTCGCGCACGCGGGCGACCTCGGCCTCGGCGCCCGCGCGGTTGGGGTAGGGCCGCAGCCGGTCCACGGCTTCCTGGCCCAGCGGCGAGGCCGCCCCGCGCCGGACGCGGGTCAGCACCTTGTCAAACTCCAGGTCGCGCCGCGTGCGCTCGTTGATGACGTCCATGGTCGCCACAAAGGTACTCCACGGCGCACGCGACCACAATGCGCGCCGGGGGGCGTGCGTCCGGGTCCGATGAATCGGACCCCTACAGATTGATGGGACCTGTAGGGGCGCGATTCATCGCGCCCGCGGGTCATGCGCCGCCCCGCGCCCGCGCCGCGACAAGCGTGGCTCAGGACACAGACGGCCGTGCGCCGTGCGCCTATCGTTTGTCCTGTGGGGAGGGGACGGGTGTCCCTCAAAACGAGGCGACGCCCGCGGCCCAAAACGTCAAGGGGGTTTGTGCTATGACGCGACGTGGCTTGTGGGGGCTGTTTGCGCTTGCCTTGCTCGTGTTTCTCGTCCCGTCGCAGCACGCGACGGCCGAGCCGTTCCAGCTTCCGCTCGTGCCGGTGCGCCCGCAACTGGCCCAAAGCGTCCCGCTCATCGGGGCGGACGCGGCCCACGCGCTCGGGATCACGGGCGCGGGGGTGGGCGTGGCCGTGGTCGACATCTTCGAGCCCAACCCGGCCGACCCCTGCCGCTCGGCGCACGGCGCCTGGGTGGCGGGCATCGTGCGCGGGGTGGCGCCCGACGCCGAGGTATTCCGCTACCACGTGGGCACCCGATCCCGCGGCGGGGACGGCTGCTTCGTGATGGACAACGACGACATCAACCGCGCGCTGGAGGAGATTCTGGCGCGGCACGAGGCGCTGGGGATTCGCGTCGTGAACCTGAGCTGGGGCGGCGGGGCGTTCGATCGGCCCTGTCACCTGGCCCGCAACCGCACCGAGGCGCTCATCCGGCAGCTGAGCGAGGCCGGCGTGGTCGTGGTGGCCGCCGCCGGCAACGAGGGGCTCACCGATGAACTCATCTGGCCCGCCTGCCTGTCCGAGGTCGTCTCGGTGGGCGCGGTCTACGATTACGACGGGACGCAGCCCGAGTTCACGCCCGTGTGCGCTCAAGTGGCCGCGCTGGACCGCGTGGCCTGCTACAGCAACGCCGCCCCGTTCCTCGACCTGCTCGCCCCCGGCAGCGTCATCGACGTGCCGGGGGTGATGCGCGGCTTGGGAACCTCGGCCGCGGCGCCGCACGCCGCCGGGACCTTCGCGTTGCTGTTCCAGGCCGCGCCGGAGCTGAGCGCGCAAGGCGCGCGCGAGCGGCTGGGCCGCACGGGGGCATCCGTACGCGACCCGCGCACGGGGCTGCGCTTCCCGCGCGTGGACGCGTTAGCCGCGGTCCGCTCCGCCCTGGGGGACGCGGCCAGCCCGGCCGAGCCGCCCAATCCCCCCGACGAGCCCGCGTTGCAGCGGGGCGACGTCAACGGGGACGGGGACGTGGACACGGACGACGTCCTGCTGTTGTTGACCGCGCTGGGCGGCGTGCGCGAGCTGAGCGAGGCGCAGAACCGGGCGGCCGACGTGGCCGAGCCCTGCGGCGCAGCGCCCACGCTGGCCGACCTCGACCTGCTCAAGCGCGTGACGTTGGGGCGGGGCGAAATCCAGTGCGGGGAGGACGCCGCGAACCCGCAAGCGTTCAAGCCGCTGACCGCCCGCGTCGAGCGCACGGCGGACGCGATCCGCTTCGCGCTCTCCGCGCCCGTCGAGGCGGCCCGCGTCCGGGTGTTCGACCTGGCGGGCCGGGCGCTGTTCGACAGCGGGATGGGCGCGCCGGGAGCGCTGCGCTGGGACCTGACCGACGCCCGGGGCGCGCGCGTGCCCAACGGGGTCTACCTCTACGTCGTGCGCGTCCGCGACGGCGCGGATACGCGTTCGCTGGGTGTGAACAAGCTCGTCGTGCTGCGTTAGCGCGCGGCCACGATGTTGCTTTGCTGTAGGGGTCCCATTCATGGGACCCGGGGTACACGCCTGGTTCTTCGTCAGGGGGCCTTGTGGGCGCTCCGCGCGCATGACGGCGGGCGCGATGAATCGCGCCCCTACACCCGAGAACCACTGTGGTTGAGTACACGCAGATTGTGCCTGCCATACGTGCTGCGCCGACCTGGGGATAATCATCTCACGCAGTTGAAATCAGCCCGAATCAACGGTAATAATGACCCGGTGGACTCGGAGCATTCGACACGCGTCCGCCTCGCTGGCGAGCGCGGAGCACAAGGGCGGCGCCGGACTCAGGCCGGCATCCAAATGTCTTTAACATACCAAACCTTCGGAGGGTCAAGAGAGGGGACCATGCGAACTCAGTTAAAACTGTTCACCTTTGCGGTCGCGCTGTTGTTGGCGCTGGTCGGGGCGGGCGCACACGCGTACGGGCAGGCCGGGCCGCTGGACGGGGCCACCAAGGCGTGGAGCCTGCAGAGCGATTTCGACGGCGACAACGTCCCGAGCCCCGGTGACGTATTGCGCTACACGATCCAAATCCCCAACACGGGGGACGAGACGATCGACGACGTCATCTTCGCCGACTTCCCCGAGCCCACGGTCGCGCTCGAAACCGGCAGCGTGACCACGACGCACGGCCGCGTGATCAAGGGCAACGGCGCCGGCGACACCAGCGTGATCGTGGAGGTCGGCTCGCTCGACCCCGGCGAGACCGCCCGCATCACCTTCGACGTGCGCATCTGCGTCTGCCTCCAGGGCCCCACCGAGGTCGTCAACCAGGGCCTCGTCAACGCCCCCGGGATCAAGGTGCCCACCGACGACCCCAGCACGCCCGAACTCGACGACCCGACCGTGACGCCGGTCGACGTGCCCGGCGCGTCCGAAATCGGCACGCCGGCCAAGACCTGGAGCCTGCAAACGGACGCCGACGGCGGCGGCCAGCCCAGCCCCGGCGACACCCTGCGCTACACGGTCAACATCCCCAACGTGGGCCAGGGCCCGGCGCGCGATTTGGTGTTCTTCGACGCGCCGGATCCCAGCTCGCGGCTGGTGACCGGCAGCGTGACCACCACGCACGGGACCGTGACCTCGGGCAACCGCAGCGGCGACCAAACGGTGGTGGTCGTGATCGAGAACCTGGCGGCCGGCGCCAGCGCGACGGTGCGCTTCGACGTCACGCTCAACGCAAACGCCAGCGGCGAGATCTGCAACCAGGGCTTCGTCAAGGCCCCGCAGGGCGAACTCCCCACCGACGACCCCGACACGCCTGACGAGGACGACTGCACCGAGACCCCGGTCAACCCGCCCGAGACCCCCGAGCTCGGCACGCCGACCAAGCAGGTCGACCTGGTCGTGGACGCCGACGGCGGCGGCGCGCCCAGCCCCGGCGACACGTTGCGCTACACGATTCGGGTGCCCAACGTGGGCCAGATCCCGGTCGAGGACGTGACCTTCTCCGACGTACCGGACCCCCAGACCCGGCTCGTGATCGGCAGCGTCACCACCACGCACGGGACCGTGACGCGCGGCAACCAGACGGGCCAGGCCACGGTCGAGGTCGAAATCGGCACGCTCCCCGTCGGCCAGACGGCCGTGATCCGCTTCGACGTCACGATTCGTGAGGGCGCCACGGGCACCGTGGCCAACCAGGGCATCGTCGAGACCCCGGACGGGGAAGACCCCACCGACGACCCCGACACGCCCGACGAGGACGACCCCACCGAGACGCCCGTCGAGCCCAAGGAAACCCCCGAGTTGGGCCAGCCCACCAAGCAGGCGAGCGTCCAGATCGACGCCGACGGCAGCGGCGGTCCCAGCGTGGGCGACACCGTGCGCTACACGATCCGCGTGCCCAACGTGGGCCAGGCCATCGTGAACGACCTGACGTTCACGGACACGCCCGACCCCAACACGCAGCTCGTGGTCGGCAGCGTGACCACCTCGCATGGGACCGTGACCGCGGGCAACGCCGGCGGCGACACGGCCGTCGAGGTCGCGGTGCCGACGCTCGGCGTGGGGCAGACGCTCGTGATCCGCTTCGACGTCGTCGTGCTGGAAGGGGCGGCAGAGGCGGGGCAGATCGCCAACCAGGGCATCGTGAGCACCCCGCCCGACGACGACACGCCGGGTGGGGACATCCCGACCGACGACCCCGACACCCCCGACGAGCCCGGCGACGAGACCGAGACCCCGGTCGAGCCCAAGGGGCCGCCGGTCACGCCCAAGAAGCAGGCGGCCGTGATTCGGGACGCCGACGGCAGCGGCGGGCCCAGCGTGGGCGATACCGTGCGCTACACGATCACGCTGCCCAACGTGACCGGGTCCTCGGTGGCCGAGGTCGTGTTCCGGGACACGCCGGACGAGGCCACCCGGATCGTTCCCGGCAGCGTGCGCGCCTCGCGCGGGCGCGTCGTGCTCGGAAACGAACCGGGGCACCGCGCGATCCGCGTCGACGTAGGTGCGCTCCCGGTTGGCCAGAGCGCCGAGATCACCTTCGACGTGATCGTGAGCGGCGAGGTGGCCCAGGTCGTCAACCAGGGGATCGTCGAGACCCCGGAGGGCGAGGTCCCCACGGACGACCCCGACACCGAGGCGCCCGACGACGAAACCGTGACGCCGCTGGGGCCGCGCGTTTCGATCCCCGTGGCCATCTGCGAGCAGCCGCCGAAGCTGGAGGCCCTGCTGTCCAGCACGACCTTCCTCATTCGCTTCCAGGACCGCTCGACCGACGCGGACAACGACATCCTCACGCGCCTGTGGGACTTCGGCGACGGGACGACGTGCTCGGACGACCACACGGCCGGCTGCTCGGTCTCGTTCGACGGCAAGACCTTCGAGGGCGACGTGCGCAGCCCCGTGCACATCTTCAAGGGGCAGGGGCGTTTCGTGACCACGCTCACCGTGACCGACAGCCAGGGCCACTCGGACACGACGGCCTGTCCGTTCACGTACGGCGACCCGCCGATCGAGACCGTGCTGGACGCCAACGCCAACCACGTGCTGGACGACGCCGAGGTGCTGCGAGCCATCGACCTCTGGGTCACCGGCACGCCCGTGCCCAACACCAACGGCAAGCTGATCAACGACCGGCTCATCCTGACCCTGATCGACAAGTGGATCCAGGGGGCGCCGATCGGCGTGAAGGACGGAAGCAACTAGACACGGTTCGAGCTGTTTAAGACGACGGGGGCGGCACAACCGCCCCCGTCGCTTTTCGCTCAGAGTCCGTCTTCAAAGAAGGGGATGCAACTCGTTCAATGATGCGGCGAGCTGGCGTAGGAGCGGGGATTCCCGGCCCGGCGGGGTTGGGCACAGGAACCGTGTCCCTTCAGGTAGAGCGAATGCACGTCTTCGCCTTATGTAGGGGTCCCATTGATGGGACCCTGGGAGAGGCGTCCGGTTCGTTGGCAGAAGAGGGCGTTGCAGGCTGTTCGGAGCGCGTAGGCGCGGGCGCGATGAATCGCGCCCCTACGGTCACCGGGGATTTTGAAGACGGACTCTAAGGATGACGTGGCCGGTATGGTGAGCGTCCCTGGGAACCCGCGCTCCCGCTCGCGTGTATCCAAGCATGTCGCGCGTGCGCGCCCGGCGGCCGAAGCAGGGGACGCGCTCGGGTGATCGGTGCGCTTTCGCTCCGCGGTCGCGCGGGCTAAAGTGGTCGACACGGCAGATCCCTGGGAGGCATGACGATGAGACGAGTGCTTTGGCTGGCGTTGGTCGGGTTGTTGTCCGGGTGCACGATGTGGCAGGCCGCGGACGTGCCCGCGCCGCAGGCCGCGCCCCAGCGGGTCACGCGGGCCGCTTACCTGACCCATCTGCTAAACGCCCAGCCCGAGTTTCGCGAGGCCCTGCCCCTGATGCGATTCGACCGCGTGAGCCAGGCGGGCCTGAGCGGGGAGGGGGCGCGCGCCCTGGTCATCGACTTCTTCGGCGGCGACGGGGAGTGGGGCCCCGAGCACGGGTGGGCCGTGCTGGAGACGCTGATGACCGTGGCCCCGGACGCCGACTACTGGATCATCGACCTGGACCAGGTGGCGCGCGAGATCCAGCAGGACGGCCAGGCCCCGCTGGACCCGGTGGTGCGCGCGTTGGAGGGGGCGCGTTCCTGGAGCCGCGCGGGGGGCGGCGTGATCAACATGTCGTTCGGCTATCCGCCCGCGGGAGGCTGCACCTCGGGCAACGTCTACAACGGGGCGCTTGCGAAATCGCTCCGGCAAATCGCGCGCGCGAACGTCAACCTGGTGGCCTCGGCCGGCAACTGGGGCGGCAACACAGCGCTCTACCCGGGCTGCGCGCCCGAGGTGCTCTCGGTGGGCTCGGTCTACGACGCGGACGACACGCAGGCGCGCTGGTTGCCCGACCCGGACGTGGGCTTTGCGGGCTGTACGGATCGGCCCGTGCGGCGCGGGATGATCGCCTGCAACAGCCACCCCGGCGAGCTCTACGCCGTGGGCGCCTCGGTGGACGGATACGAGAAGTACCGGGGCCGCCAGCCCTTCACCGGCAGCAGCGTGGCCGCGCCCTTTGCCTCGGGCGCGCTCATCCTGCTGCGCGCGACCGGGCTCAATGCGGGTGAAGCGCGCGCGCAACTGGTGGAGGCGGCCGAGGTGCGCACCGCCCAAGACGGCGCGCGCTACCGGCTCTTGGACGCCGCGGCCGCGCTGGGGCTGGATCAAAGCTCGCAGACGCCGCCCGGCGACGGCTCGCTGGCCCGCTTCGCCGACGCCAACGCCAACGCGCGCATCGACGACGGTGAAGCGCGCGCGGTCATCCTGGCCTGGGTGCGCACCGAGACGCTCCACGGCGTGCGCGTGACCGACGCGCGCATGGACGCCGTCATGCAGGCCTGGGTGATGGGGCTCCCGGTCTGATCCGGCTCGGGGAATCGGGTCGCCATGATGCAGATCATCCCGAATCATGACGGGCGGCATGGCTCCTCCCGCGGGCCTATGGCATATTGACACGCGAGGGGCAACACCAAAGCCAAACTGCAACAACCTCCTTTGGGAATGGAAGCCGGGGAGCGCCCGCTCCCCGGCTCTCCTCATTTTTCCGGCTTGACCCCATCAAGGCAGGATCCGCATTCGTCCGATGGCAATCGGTCGTGTCAACGCTCTATGTCAAGCCGTAGGGCGGGCTACGCCTGCCTTTCGGCCGAGCAGCAACGGCAGGCGCAGCCTGCCCTACCTTGTTTGCTTGAAGCGTCGAATGGGATGAAACGCGATGGTGCCGAGACCCGGATTCGAACCGGGGACACCAGCATTTTCAGTGCTGTGCTCTACCGGGCTGAGCTATCTCGGCGCGGCCCAGCCGAGACGGCCGGGGTGGCGGGGATGACGGGATTTGAACCCGCGTTCTCTGCCTTGACAGGGCAGCGTGTTAGGCCTCTACACCACACCCCCGTGGCGAGCGCATTATAGTCGGCGGCGTCGGGTCTGTCAAACAAATGTGGAAAGGGGAAAACGGAGAGCGGAAACCGGATAACGGCGATCTCTCCAAGCGGTTTTCGTGCTTCTTCTCAACGTTTGGTGCGAAGGGCGGGACTCGAACCCGCACGGGTTGCCCCACAAGGTCCTAAGCCTTGCGCGTCTGCCGATTCCGCCACCTTCGCACGAACTCCGTTCGCCCTCTATCGAAGCCAATGAAAGGTTGCCCTGGCTCGGTTCGTGCCTGCGCCGGCGGGGGAATCGGGACCAAGCGCCCCGTAGACCCCTTCCGGTTTTCTACGCCGTTGCCTGGTGCGCCCGGGAGGATTCGAACCCCCAACCTCATGGTCCGAAGCCACGCGCTCTGTCCGATTGAGCTACGGGCGCACGTGCCGCGCGTCCTGCTTGGGTGTCGTGGGTGGGAAGTGGCACGGACCGGGGCCCTTCCCGCAGGAGCGGGGGCGTTGGGCTGCCTGACGGGAATCGAACCCGCAGCCTCTGGAGCCACAGTCCAGCGCTCTAACCTTTGAGCTACAGGCAGCATGCAAGTGCGTTGAAATTGTAGGGGGGCAGACGCGGGATGTCAAGCGGGAATTGGCTCTTACTGCGCGCCGTGGAGCGTCTGGAACAAATGGTCCAGCGCCTCGAAGGGGAGGCGTTCTCCCGCGAGCACCTGCGCCGCGCTCGAGGCCAGCCGCGCGCGCCCGGCGTCGTCCCAGAGGTCGCGTTTGAGCCGGGCCTCGACGCCGCGCCGGAGTAGCCCGGCCACGCGCTCGCGCCGGTGCGCTTGCAGGCCGTCGGCGCCCAGGGAGTCGAGGTGGGATCGGATCGCGTCCCCGAGCGCGTCGATGCCCTCCCCGGCCGAGGCCACGGTGCGCTCGATCGGGGGCGCCCAGTCGCGCGGGGACAGACCCAGGAGCTGCTGCAGGCTCTGCTCCACCAGGTCGGCGCCCGCGTGGTCGCTCTTGTTGACGCAGAAGACGTCGGCGATCTCCATCAGGCCCGCCTTCATGGCCTGGATCACGTCGCCCGACTGCGGCACGAGCACGACCACCACCGAGTCGGCGTTCTGCATCACGTCGACCTCGGCCTGGCCCACGCCCACGGTCTCCAGCAGCACGACGTCAAAACCGGCGGCCTCGAACAGGAGCGCGACCTCGTCGGTCGTCCCGCTCAAGCCGCCCAGCGAGCCGCGCGAGGCCACGCTGCGGATGAACACGCCCTCGTCCTCTGCTGCATCGTGCATGCGTACGCGGTCGCCCAGCAGCGCGCCACCCGAAAACGGGCTCGTGGGGTCGCAGGCCAACACGCCCACCGACTTGCCTTGCGCCCGATAGGCGCGCGTGAGCCGATCCACCAGCGTGCTCTTGCCCGCGCCGGGCGGGCCCGTGATCCCGATCCGCACCGAGCGGCCGGTGTGGGGAAAGATTTGATCCAGCACGCGGTCGTAGCCGGGCGCGTGGTTTTCGACCCGTGTGATCAGACGGGCCAGCGCGCGCCTGTCCCCGTCCAGCAGGCGTGCGATCCAGCGGTCCGCTTGCGCTTCCGTGCTCATGGGGGGCGATTATAGGCGGCCGGATCGCCCCGTTCCAAGCGGACGGGAGTTGACGGGTTTTGCGGGCATAGGCTATAGTGAGCTCTCAGGCGCTTGTGCCCACCCGGCCCGCCGCGGCTGCGAGCTCGGCTCGGGCGCGAGGCCCGATCGACCCCAACGGCGACGGGGTTAAGTTCGCCGCACTCAACGCGTTCCATCCTAAGGAGGTCTTATGTTCGTTCGAAAGCGCACGCTGGCTGTCGCGCTGGCGCTTGCCTTCACGCTCGGGTTCACGCTCACGCTGTTGGGCGACGACCCCGAACTGGCCCAGAGCTCGACGCTGGAGACCATCATCTCGCGCGGCGAGATCGTGGCGGCTTCCGATATCCCGTTCGAGCCCTTCGAGTTCTTCGACGACGACGGCAACTTGGTGGGCTACGACGTGGACTTGATCAAGATGCTGGCCAAGCAGATCTTCGGCGATTCCTCCCGCTTCCGCTTCGAGGCCACGGCCTTCGACACCATCATCCCCACGCTCAACGCCAACGACGACTTCGACCTGATCGCCTCGGACATCACGGCCAACCTGGGCCGCGCGCTCTCGGCCAACTTCACCGACCCGTACCTGAACACGGGTCAGATCGTCCTGCTCAGCACGAGCCGGTCGCCGGGGCGGGAGGTCACCGAGTACAACCAGCTCAACCGGGACAACGTCGTGATCTCGGTCCAGCTCGGCACGACGGGCGAAAACGCCGCGCGCAACTTCTTCCCGGACGCCGACATCCGCACGTTCGAGAACGCCCAGCTCGCCTTGCAGGAGGTCGTGGACGGCCAGGCCGACGCCATCGTGTTCGACGACGTGTTCCTCGTGCCGCAGGCCGCCAACGTGGGCGACGCGGCCGTGCTCTGCTGCCCGCGCGGCAACCCCAACCCGCTCACCGAGGAACCCATCGCGCTGGCGGTCCGCAAGGGCGATCCCGATTTCCTGACCTACCTGAACCTGTTCATCCGCGAAGCGGGCTCCAACATCCGCGTGACGGCCGAGCTGGCCCAGGAGTTCGACCTGCCGGAGGACACGATCGGCCTGGACTTCCTGAGCGCGCTGCGCGTCAAGTGGCTCTAAACCACACAGGCCCGACACGTTTGAAACGCGAGGGGAGCCGGACGGCTCCCCTCGTCCGCTTCGGGGGGGCGATTCGGTGAAACTGCCGCGGCACGTGCGCTACGCCGCCTGGATGGTTTTTCGCTTCGCCCTGGCCGGGACCGTGCTGCTGGGCGGCGTCGCGCTCGTGTTCCTGGGACTCGGGTCCAACTACAGCTTCGAGTGGGGCCAGGCGCTGCGCTTTTTGGACTGGTACAACCGCGGGCTGGTCGTCACGCTCGAGCTGTTTTTTATGAGCGCGACGCTGGCGGTCTCGCTGGGGTTGGCCGTGGCGCTCTTGCGCCTGAGCCCCTGGGGGCCGCTGCGCGACCTGGCCGGGCTCTACGTGCACACGTTCCGTAACCTGCCGGCGCTGGTCGTGCTGCTGCTGTTTTTCTTCGGCCTGGGGCAGGTGTTCCGGCTCCAGACGCTTGCGCTGTTCGGGCGCGAGTACAACAACATCTTCCTCTGGGGCGTGATCGCCTTCGGGGTCTACGAGTCGAGCTATTTGGGCGAAACCTTCCGCGCCGGCATCCAGTCGGTGCACCGCACCCAGGTCGAGGCCGCTCAATCGTTGGGCATGAACGCTTTCCAGGTCATGACCTACGTCGTGCTGCCCCAGGCGCTGCGCGTCATCCTGCCGCCCCTGACCGGGACGCTGGTCGCGCTCGTGAAGGAGACCGCGCTCATCTACCTCGTGCGCGGCATCGGGGACCTGACCGACCAGGCGCGCCAGCTGGCCGTGCCCACGCGCCGGCCCTACATCTTCGAGTTCTACTCGATTTTGGTCGCCTACTACCTGGCCATCGTGATCCCGTTGAGCCTGCTGAGCCAGTGGCTCGAGAGCCGGCTCGGGATCAGCCGCTCGCTGCGCAGGCAGGTGCACCATGACGGCTAGGGCTAGGACCGCGCCGCCCGCCGCCCGCCGCTGGCTCAAGCTCGCCGGGCGCGCCGTGCTGGTGTCCGCCCTGGCGCTGGCGCTGCTGGGCGGGCTCTACTGGATGCTCTCGCAGCGCTACCCCTTCCGCTGGGGTCTGGCGCTGCAGCACCTGCCGCAGTTCAACGAGGGGTTGCTGCTCACGCTGCAGGCCTCGGGCTTGGGGGCGGCCGTCGGGCTCGTGCTGGGGCTGCTGGTGGCGCTCATGCGCCTGAGCCCGTTCGCGCTGCTGCGCGACATGGGGGTGCTCTACGTCCACACGCTGCGCAACGTGCCCTTCCTTGTGTTCGTCATCTTCACCTACTTCGGCGTGGCGCGCGCGCTGCTGCCGCGCGGCTACAACGTCGTGCTGTTCGGCTGGGACGTGGACGACCGACTCTTCTGGGGGGCGCTGGCGCTGGCGCTGTTCGAGGCCAGCTTCATCTCGGAGATCTTTCGGGCCGGCATCCAGTCGATCCACCGCACGCAGACCGAGGCCGCGCGCTCGCTGGGCATGAGCTACTGGGGCGCGCTGCGCTACGTCGTGCTGCCGCAGGCGTTTCGCGCCGTCATCCCGCCCATGACCGGCGAGCTGATCGCGCTGGTGAAGGAGTCGGCCCTGCTGCTGGTGATCTCGCTGCCCGAGCTCACGCTCACGGCCAAGCAGCTCAGCAGCCAGCGGCCGCTGCAGTTCGAGTTTTACAGCATCCTGGCCGCCTACTATCTGGCCATCACGGTGCCGATCAGTATCCTGTCGCACGTGCTGGAGCGGAAGCTCTCGATCGGCAGGTCTGATGCGTAGGGCCGCCCTGCGGGGAAACCGTCTGTGTATGTGGGGGGCCAATTCATTGGCCCCGGAAAGCTGGATGAGCGATGTGTCGCCACGGGCGCGATGAATCGCGCCCCTACGAGCCATGCCCTTGCGAGGGGAGAATGAGATGATCGCGATCGAAGGCGTGCACAAGTGGTACGGCCGGCTGCACGTGCTCCAGGGCGTGGACCTCGAGGTGGGCGAGGGCGAGGTGCTGGTGCTGATCGGCGCCTCGGGCTCGGGCAAGTCCACCTTGCTGCGCTGCATCAACGGGCTCGAGAAGGTGCAGGAGGGCCGCGTGGCCGTGGACGGGGACCCCGTGCACGGCTCGCGCGCGGGCCTCAATCGCGTGCGCCGGCGGGTCGGGATCGTGTTCCAGCAGTTCAACCTGTTCCCGCACATGACCGTGTTGAAAAACATCACGATCGCGCCGGTCAAGGTCAAGGGCGTTTCAGCCAAACAGGCGCTCCAGACGGCGCGCCAGTTGCTGGAGCGCATCGGCATCCCCGAGAAGGCCGACGCCTACCCCGATCAGCTCTCGGGCGGGCAGCAGCAGCGCGTGGCCATCGCGCGCGCCCTGGCCATGCAGCCCAAGGTCATGCTGTTCGACGAGCCCACCAGCGCGCTCGACCCC
>CAZNGF010000058.1:16529-18656 GCA_964572855.1 uncultured Thermotogae bacterium
GATCAAGGAGGTGCTCGACCTCATGCGCGAGCTGGCCCGGGAGCGCATGACCATGGTCGTGGTCACGCACGAGATGGGCTTCGCCCGCGAGGTGGCCGACCGCATCGCCTTTATGGACGCCGGCCGCATCGTCGAGATCGGCGCCCCCGAGCAGTTCTTCCAGAATCCCCAGCACGACCGCACGCGCCAGTTCATCGAGCGGATCTTGCAGTCTTGAACATGGGCGCGCGCTCAGGCTCATCCCCCGACGCGGCTGTCACGCCGCGCAGCGAGCTCTGGCTCGGGATCAGACGCATCTCGCCCGTGTTGCTGGGGGTGGTGCCCTTCGGGCTCATCTCGGGGCTGACGGCGGTGCAGGCGGGCTTGAGCGCGGGCGAGGCGCTCGGGATGTCGGCCATCGTGTTCGCGGGGGCTTCGCAGTTGGCCGCGGTGCAACTGCTGAGCGCGGGCGCGCCGGCCTGGGTGATCCTGCTCACGGCCGCGGTCATCAACCTGCGCTTCACCATGTACAGCGCCTCGCTGGCGGCGTATCTGAAACACCTGCCCGCGCCCTGGAAGGCCGCCAGCGCCTACCTCATGACCGACCAGGCCTACGCCGTCTCGGTGACGCACTTCGCGGATCAGCCCGAGCGGCCCCACCGGCGCTGGTTCTACCTCGGCGGCGCCGCGCTCATGTGGGCCGCCTGGCAGCTCAGCACGGTCGCCGGCGTGTTCGTCGGGGCGAGCGTGCCGCCCGCTTGGGGCCTGTCGTTTGCGATTCCACTCACGTTCATGGCCCTGGTCTTCCCCGTCGTGCGCGACCGGCCGGCGGCCGCCGCGGCCCTGTCGGCCGGCGCGGTCGCGGTGGCCGCCGAGCCGCTTTCGTTCAACCTGGGGCTCGTGCTGGCCGCGCTCTGCGGGATTCTCGTCGGGCTGTTCGTGGAGGCGCGCGCGTGAGCTTTTGGCTCTTGATCGGCGCGCTCGGCCTGGTGACCTTCCTGCTGCGCCTCTCCTTCATCGCGCTCTTCGGCCGGGTCGAGATGCCTCCTCGGCTCAAGCGGGC
This sequence comes from uncultured Thermotogae bacterium, assembly GCA_964572855.1. Lineage (GTDB taxonomy): Bacteria > Bipolaricaulota > Bipolaricaulia > RBG-16-55-9 > JAJCYT01 > CAZNGF01. The sequence goes on from CAZNGF010000058.1 coordinate 17,572, forward strand.
GCTGCGCTTCGTGCCGGCCTCGGTGCTCTCGGCCATCATCGCCCCGGCCCTCTTCTACCCCGACGGCGCGCTCGACCTCTCGCTCGGCAACGAGCGCCTGCTGGCCGGCGGCCTGGCCGCGCTGGTCGCCTGGCGCACGCGCCACATGCTGCTCACGATCGCGGTGGGGATGGGGGCGTTGTGGCTGTTGAGAGCGTTCTTGCCGTAAGCCCGTGCTTTGCACAGAATGGGGACGATGGTGGGGTCGAATCCTCTTGATGTGGATGCCATCCGCGCAGCGGTTCGTGCCGATCGCTATACCTTGCGTCAGCATGCGCGTCAGCGGGCCAGAGAGCGTGGGATCACAACGGCCATGATCGAACAGGTCTTGGCGCACGGGGATGTGGTCGAGAGCACGCCAAACGCAAGCCCTCATCCCAAGTGCCTCATGATGGATTTTGTTGCGCCAGACAAACCGATGTACGTATCGGCGGCCTTCAATCAGAGCAGCCACTTGCTGTACATTATCACCGTCCACTGGTTCGACCCCAAGAAGTGGGTTGATCCCTGGACAAGGAGGTAACCCTATGCCGCAACAGCCAAGCGCGCAACAGGAGCTTTGCCCTCTGTGTGGTGGCGCGATCGAGAGGCAGTTGGTCACGCATCAGGAACGGGATGAGCAGGGTGGCTTCTACGTGTTCATGAACGTTCCTGCCCAGGTTTGCGGTCAGTGCGGCGAGATTTGGCTGCCTGCCGAAACCCTGAGGCAACTCGACGAGGCGATTGAAAACGCCCAACCTGCAGGGACGATTGAAGCCCCTGTCTACGACTTAGCGGGACGATCTTAGCAGACTTTCCCGATCACCCGCCTGTTGTCGCCAACTGCCGCAGCGCCTGCGCCAGCCAGTAGCCCAGCGTGGCGGGCCAGAACAGCCCCGAGAGGGCGGCCCACCAAAACGACCCGCCCCAGGACGACACCGCCAGCCCCACGCCGATGCCCATGAGCATGTATCCGCCGCCGCCCAGGCTGAACGTCGCGTTGACGTTGGACTTGTTTTCCGACATCAAATGCCCCTTTCCTCGAGACGGATCGGGATCAGTCTAGT
>CAZNGF010000059.1:0-18522 GCA_964572855.1 uncultured Thermotogae bacterium
ACAGCGCCCCGAATTCCTGGTGCTGGACGAAGTAGCCGAACGTCAGGATCAGGCCGGCCACGGTCAGGATGAACAGGGTAAGCCACTTGGAGAAGGCATCCATTTGCGCGACCAAGGGTGTGGTCAGGGTGTCGACCTCGGAAAGCAGTCCGCTGATGCGACCGATTTCGGTCGCGCCGCCCGTGGCCACGACCACGCCGCGGCCTTGACCCATGGTGACGATCGTGCCGCTGAAGGCCAGGCACGAGCGGTCGCCCAGGGGCGTCCCCTCGGCCACCGGGCCGGTACGCTTCTCGACCGGAAGCGACTCCCCGGTCAGGACGGCTTCCTGGATCTGCAGGTTGCGCGAGTGCAGCAACCGCAGGTCAGCTGGCACCTTGTCGCCGGCTTCCAGCAGCACGATGTCGCCGGGCACCAACTGTTCTCCCGCCACCGTGCGGCGCCGCCCGTCGCGCAGGACGGCGGCCCGGGGGGCCAGCATGTGGCGGATCGCGTCCATCGCCTTCTCCGCCTTGCCTTCCTGCACGAAGCCGATGACGGCGTTGGCGATCACGACGGCGAGGATCACCCAGGTATCCACCCAGTGGCCCAGCAGCGCGGTGATGGCGGCCGCGGCCAACAAGACGTAGATCAGGACGTGGTTGAATTGCAGCAGCAGGCGCAGTGGCAGGCTCCGCCGCGGGGGTTCCGGCAGGCGGTTGGTGCCGTACCTCAACTGCCTTTCCCGGATTTGCTCCTCGTCCAATCCGGACCGCGTACTCTCCAGCGTGGAGAGCACTTCGTCCTGGGACAGGTGGTGCCAATTCGGGGCGGCGTTCATGCTCCGGCCTCCATGTGGGGGATCCCCCCTCTGGCGTTTTCGGTAGGCATTTTGGGGTCGGCGAGGGCCAACGTCGCTTCTGCTCCCGAACCGCCGTGCTCGCGCACATCGTCCTAGAATCCAGCTTATCTCGGGAACCCAAACGCGCAAGCTCGTGCGGCGTGAGGGTTGTCAATCGGGCCAGAAGTCAAGTACTTTGGCAACGTGGCGCGTGTGGCTCCGCCGAGAGGAGCGGGCGGCGGGATCTTACTGATCGCCACCATTTGTCCAACCCGCCGCTGTATACTCGGCTTGAATCGTGGCAATGGGTGCCGCGATGGTCAGAAACACGGAACGGGTAACGCAAGCCAAGGTCCAAGGGGCCGCGCCGCCTACGGAGCGTGAATGAGCGAGCTATTCGAGAAGATCCACATCACCGACGCGCGCAAGAAGAGCTCGTACGTCGTCGAGCAGGTCCTCGGAGCCATCCAGGCGGGCAGGCTTTCCGTCGGGGACAAGCTGCCTTCGGAACGGACCATGGCGCAATCCATGAACGTGAGCCGAAACTCCGTCCGGGAGGCGTTGAGCGTCCTGCAAATCTACGGCTTGGTGGTGAGCAGGGCGGGCGACGGCACGTACATCACCAAGGCAAACGACCACCTCTTGAACCTGGAGACCGAAATGGTCGCCGTTTTGGAGGAGAACGACAACCTGTTCGACGCCATCGAGGAACGCGTCATCCTCGAGAGCGGCGCGGCCAAGCTGGCCGCGCGCAACGCGTCCGGCGCCGACCACGGGCGCATGCGCTCGAGCCTCGAGCGCATGCGGGACGCGGTCGGCGGGGACGAGGAAGACTTGGATGGCTACTTCGAGGCGAACCAGCGCTTTCACTTGGCGATCGCATCGGCCAGCGGCAACGCGCTCATCGAGCGCCACCTCGAGGCGCTGCTCAAGGTCATGGCCAAACGGCTCTGGCAGACCATCCGCCGGGATTACCTGTTCGGCGTCAAACGCGCCGAGGAAACCCTGCCCGTCCACCAGGCCATTTATCAAGCGATCATCGCGCGTGACGAGGCGAAAGCCGAAAGCAGCATGAAACGCCATTTCGAGGGTTTGGAAGAGCCTTTCCCCGGACGCGGCAAGCCCTAGCGCAGCCCAACCGTCCCGCTTGACTTGGGAAACGGGTTTGGATTAGTATGGTCTCAAATTGGTCCTACCGGTAGAACCTATTGGACCAAACCCGCAACCACGACAGGGGATGGGGTGCCCATGATCAAAAACTCAGCGTTGGATTGCATCGGCCACACGCCCATGGTCTACCTGCGGCGGCTCGGGCAGGGCTGCCCGGCCACGCTGGCCGCCAAGCTCGAGATGTTCAACCCCATCAGCATCAAGGATCGGCCCGTGCTCTCGATGCTCGAGGAGGCCGAGCGCCAGAACCTGATCGACGCGGACACGACCATCATCGAGGCCACCAGCGGCAACACGGGCATGGCCTTGGCCTACATCTGTGCGGTCAAAGGGTATCGCCTCATCATCTGCATGAACGAGGCGATGAGCGAGGAGCGCAAGATGGTGCTGCGGGCGTTCGGTGCGGAACTCCGGCTCACGCCGCCGGGGAGGCACACCCTGGCGGCCAAGGAGGAGGCCATGCGGCTGGCCCGTGAAATTCCGAACTCCTTCTACCTCAACCAGCACGGGAACCCCGCCAACACCCAGGCCCACGTGCGCACCACCGCCGACGAGATCTGGGCAGACACCGGCGGCGCGGTGGATGTCGTGGTGTGCGCTCTGGGGACGACCGGAACCGCCATGGGGATCGCGACGCATTTGAAGCGCAAGAACCCGGCGGTTCGGGTCATCGGGGTCGAGCCCCGCACGGCGCCCATGCTGGCCGAGGGACGCTGGGCGATGCACAAGATGCCCGGCACCAGTCCCGGGTTCGTCCCGGCCTTGTACGAGCGGGGCGTGCTCGACGAGATCATTTTGATCGACCCGGAGGCCGAGGCCTATCCGATGTGCCGGAGAATGGCGCGGGAAGAGGGGCTGCTGGTGGGCGTGTCCTCCGGGGCCACACTGGCCGCATCCCTGAGCGTCGGCATGCGTCCGGACAGCGCGGGCAAGCTCATCACAGCGATTTGCGCCGACTCGGGCCAGCGCTACCTGAGCGTGGAAGGACTCTTCAACGCCCACGTTGAGGAGGGGGGTGATCGCGTTTCGCAATAGCGTCGCTGCAAAAGCCTTAACAATCCAAGGAGGTGGCCATGAATGAGACAATGCGAAAAATCGCTTCAAGGCTGACCCTGCTCGCGGTCGGGCTCTACCTGATCGTGGGCATCGGTCCCGCCGTGGGCCAGAGCGCGGTGACCAACCCGGATACCTACACCTACGTGCGCGCGTCGGAGCCGCGGACCATGGACCCGGGCAACGCCATCGACAACGTCAGCCTGGTCGTGCTGGCCGACATTTACCAGCGGCTGGTCACGCTCAACCGGGACGACCCCAGCCAGATCGTGGGCGACGTCGCCAACACCTGGACCGTGTCCGACGACGGCTTGGTCTACACCTTCGAGCTGCGCCGGGGGATCCGGTTTCAGGACGGCACGCCCCTGACGGCCGAGGACGTCAAGTTCTCGTTCGACCGCATCATCCTGATGAACGGATCCGCCGGCCTGGCCCGCGAGCTGGAGCTGGTCCGCGGGGCGGCCGCGTACCTGGACTCCGACATGGGGCAGGCGGACGCCGACAGCTACCTGGCCGCGGACGGCGTCCAGGCGCTGGACGACCACACCGTGCGGGTCACCCTGACCGACCCCTTCCCCGCTTTCCTGCCGAAGCTGGCGCTGCTCAGCTTCATCGTGTCCAAGGACTTCGTCGAGGCCAACGGCGGGCTGGTGCCCGGCGAGGAGAACGAGTTCATGAGCCGGAACGCGATGGGCTCCGGCCCGTTCGCGTTCGTGCAGTGGGTGCCGGGCCAACGGATCGTGCTCGAGCGCTACAACGGCTACTGGAAGGGCCCGGCGGCCCTGGGACGGGTGATCGTGGAGTTCGTCGCGGAGACCGGGACGCGGCTGTTGCGTTTGCAAACCGGCGACGTGGACTACATCGAGCTCTCCCCCGCGCAGGCGGACCAAGTGCTGAACCTGGACACGGGACAGTCCAAGGTCGACGGCGTGTTCGTACAGATGAATCCCCGCTTCGCCGGCAACTTCATCTTCTTCAACACCCAGTTCGAGCCGTTCGACAACCCCACCTTCCGCGAGGCGATGTTCCACGCCTTCCCGTACGACGTCTACATCGAGGAGTCCCTGCGCGGCATCTTCGGCAACCGGGCCAACGGCCCCATCCCCCAAGGGATGTTCGGTTTCCCCGAGGATCGGCCTTTCCCCGAACAGGACTTGGCACGCTCGCGCGCGCTGTTCGAGCAAGCCGGCTGGCAGGGCACGCTGACCATGACCATCCGCGCGGGGCGCGCCACCAACGAGCAGGTCGCCCTGTTGTTGAAGGACGCCGTGGAGGGCCTCGACGTGGGGATCGACATCGAACTGCAGGAGTTCGCCTCCTCGACGTTCGTGTCGATGATGCGCGCCGGCGAGCTGGCGCTCTACCCGAACAGTTGGGGCGCCAACTTCAACGACCCGGACACCATGGTGACCAATCTCTACCATTCGAACGGGTTCTACCCCGTGCAGCAGGGGTTCGGTGACCCGACGCTGGACCAGATGATCGAGGCCGCCCGTTCGCAGACGGACCTGGCCGCGCGCGAGCAGATGTACCACGACATCGTGGCGCGCGGCGAGAACCAGTTCCTCCACATCGTGACCGACCAGCCGTTTGTGGTGAACCCGATCCGGACCTGGCTCAAGGGGTGGCGTGCCAACCCGTTGCTGTGGTCAAAGGAAAGCTACTTCCTGGCGAAGAGCGCCGCGGACTGATTTTTGGTAACGTGACGGCGGGAAGGCCATGGGGGCGTCCCCTTGAGCCTTTCCGCCGTTCATCCCGGAAGGCGGCGGAGGGATTGCCTTGCTAGAGATGCTCGTGCGGCGGATCGCATGGCTCGTGCCCGTCCTGTTGAGCGTGAGCGTGATCACGTTTTCGCTCGTCTACATCGGGGGGGACCCGGTGACGGCTTACGTGACCGATCAGACCCCGCCCGAGACCGTCCAAGAGATCATCGAGCGCTATCACTTCGACGACCCCGTGTACGTGCAGTACGTCTACTACCTCGCCGGCCTGTTGCGGGGGGAGTGGGGCATCTCGCGCAGCGCGGGCAACCTGCCCGTCACCGACGCCATCAAGGCGTATTTCCCCGCCAGCTTGGAGCTCGGCCTGCTTTCGATCCTGATCGCCTTGGCCGTGGCCTTGCCTCTGGGGGTCCTGTCCGCGGTGCGCCGCAACAGCCTGCTGGACAACCTCGCGCGCGTGTTCTCGCTCAGCGGCGTGTCCATCCCGATCTTCTGGCTGGCGTTGCTGCTGCAGTACACGCTCTACTTTCAGCTCAAGATGGCCGAGCTGCCCTACCTGCCCTTGGGTGGGCGGCTGGACGTGGCGGTCACGCTCGACCACCCGCTCCAAACGATCACCGGCATGTACCTGCTGGACAGCGCGCTCACGGGCAACTGGCCCGTGTTCGTCAACGCGCTGCAACACCTGATCCTGCCGGCGGGCACGCTGGCGTTCGCCTCGCTGGGCATCATGACCCGCCTCACCCGCTCGAGCATGCTTGAGATCCTGTCCAAGGACTACATCAGCGTGGCGCGCGCCAAGGGATTGAAAGAGCGCTCCGTGGTGTGGCTGCACGCGATGCGCAACGCCCTGATCCCCATCGTCACGATCACCGGCCTGCGCATGGGGGCGATCCTGTCGGGCGCCGTGCTGGTCGAGACCGTGTTCTTCTTCCCCGGCATCGGGCTGTGGGCCGTCAACGCCATCACGGCGTCCGACTCGGCGGCCATCATGGCCTTCGTCCTGCTGGTGGCGCTGGTCAGAAGCCTGTTGAACTTGCTGACCGACATCTCGTACGCGTTCCTGGATCCCAAAATCCGCTATCAGTGAGGGGGCTTGCTTGAGCAAACGGAAGGCGTCGCGCAGCGACACGCGCCGGAATGAGCCGAACGGTGCCAAGCGCGCGGTGAGCCAAAGACGGCCCGAGGGACGGCTCGCCGACTTGGCCCGAGCTCTACGGCTCCTGCTGCGCAGCCCGTTGATCATGGCCGGCGTGATGATCGTGCTGGCGCTGTTGCTCGCCTCGATATTCGCCCCCTGGATCGCCACCCACGAACCCGACGCGCGGGACTGGCGCAACCAGCTCTCCGCCCCCAGCGCCGCGCACTTCTTCGGCACGGACGCCAACGGGGCCGACGTGTTCAGCAAGGTGATATTCGGGGCCCGAACGACGGTGCAACTGGGCATCGTCATCGTCGCGCTGGCGGGGATTCTGGGCGTGTCGCTGGGCGTGACCGCCTCCTATTACGGGAAACTCGCCGACGTCCTCATCATGCGCGCCGCGGACGTGTTCCTGTCGATCCCCGGCCTGGTGCTGGCCATGGCCGTGATCGTGCTGCTGGGCTCCGGGCTGCAGAACGTGATGCTGGCCATCGTGCTGGTCCGCTGGCCCGCTTACGCGCGGCTGGCCCGGGCGCAGGCGCTCAGCATCCAGGAGGAGCAGTTCGTCGAGGCCGTGCGCTCGCTGGGGGGCAACGGCTTCCGCATCATCCGCAAGCACATCCTGCCGAACGCCATTGCCCCCCTGATCGTGTACGCGACGCTGGACATGGGCACGATCATTTTGCTGGCGGCGGGGTTGAGCTTCATCGGGCTGGGCGCGGGGCCGGGGGCGGCGGAATGGGGGCGGATGGTGGCCGAGGGGCGGGCCTACTTCTTCCAGCAGCCCTGGCTGGTCACCTTTCCGGGGCTGGCCATCTTCGTGAGCGTGTTGGGCTTTAACCTGCTGGGGGACGGGATCCGAGACGCGCTGGACCCCAAGCTGCGGCGCTCCATTCAATGAGGACGTGAGGACCATGAACATCACGACGAGACACATCGAACCCGAGCAAGTCGACACGGAACTCCTGGTGCTGTGCTGCTTTTCGGGAGAGGAATTGGAGCCGCGCGCCCACGGCGTGGACCGAGCGCTTGGCCACCAGCTCACGAGGCTCCTGGGCGACGGCGACTTTGGGGCCGAAGCGGGAGACGCACTCCTGATCAGGTCCCCGGACGGCCTCCCGTTCCAGCGCGTGTTGCTGGTCGGCCTCGGTCCCCGCGCGGGCGCCGAGCTGGATGGGCTCAGGGAAGCCGGGGCCACGATCGGCCAGAAAGCCAACCGTTACGCCCGCGCCTGCGTGCCGGTGTCCGCTGGGTGGTTCCCCGACGAGGAGATCCGGTCGATTGCGCAAGCGTTGACCGAGGGAATCGCCTTGGCCGGGGCACTTGAGGCCAATCCGTCCAAGGCGAAGCGCCCCTCGCTCCAGGAACTGGTGCTGGTGCCGTCGGAGCCGAATGCGCAGGGGGGCGTTCAGGAAGGCGCCATGCGCGGCCAGTGCATCGGGGAAGCGGTGGGCCTTGCGCGGGAAGTCACCAACGCGCCCGCCTCGAGCCTGACCCCCGAGCGCTTCGCCGATCGGGCGGCGGGAATGGCCGAGCACCTTGGGGTGTCCGTCAAGTCCCTCGCGCCGCAGGAGCTTCGGGAGGAGCGGTTTGTCGGACTGTTGGAGGTCGCGAAGGGATCGGTTCAGGCGCCGGCCTTCGTGGTGTTGGAGCACGCGCCGACCCCTGCATCCGCCCAGGGGCCCGTCGTGCTCATCGGGAAGGGCGTGACCTTTGACAGCGGCGGCTTGAGCCTCAAGCCGCGCGAGAATCTGGCCAAGATGAAGTTCGACAAGGCGGGCGCCGGAGCGGTGTTGGGGGCCTTGCAGGCGGCCGCGCAGTTGGCGCTTCCCCTGCACGTCGTGGGCCTGATCCCCCTGGCCGAGAACCTGCCGAGCGGGAGCGCCCTGAAGCCGGGCGACGTGCTCGAGATGGGCAACGGGAAGACCGTCGAGATCACCTCGACCGACGCGGAGGGCAGGCTGCTCCTGGCGGACGCGCTGCTCTACGCCGCCCGTTACGGCCCGCGGGCGGTGATCGACCTGGCGAGCCTGACGGGCGCGACGCGGATCGCGCTGGGCAAGGCGGCCAGCGGCGTGTTCGCCAACGACCCCCGCCTGCTCGAACTCGTGCGGCGCGCCGGGGAGCGCTGCGGCGAACGGGTTTGGCCGCTGCCCCTCTTTCCCGCCTACCGGGAGGCGTTGAACACCCCCTTCGCTGACATGAAGAACGCGGCCGGCCCCGAGGCCGGCGCGTGCACGGCGGCCGCCTTCCTGCACGAATTCGTGGATTTTCCCTGGGCGCACCTCGACATCGCCGGGACGGCCTGGGACGGCGGCGACAAGCGCTACCACCCCGACGAGGGGGCCACCGGGGTGGGCGTGCGCCTGCTGGTCGAGTGCTTGCGGGATATGGCCGAAAACCCGGCTTTGGAAGGCGCGTCGGGAGCGGGGGCGCGGCGATGAGGTCGTCCGTGCTGGCCGCCACGGCGCCGCTCCCCAGGACGATGCAGGCGTTGATGAAGACCGAGGCCGGTCCGGGTTTCGAACTGCGGGCGCTCCCGCTCCCCGAGCTGGGGGCGCGCGACGTCCTGGTCAAGGTGAGGGCGGCCTCGATCTGCGGGACGGACCTGCACCTGTACCGCTGGGACGAGTGGGCGGCCGGGCGCTTGAAGCCGCCCCTGGTGATCGGGCACGAGTTCTGCGGCGACGTCGTGGCCACGGGGCGCGAGGTCACCGAGGTCGCGCTGGGGGACTTCGTCTCCGCCGAGAGCCACGTGATCTGCGGGCTTTGCGACCTGTGCCGGACCGGGCGGGGGCACCTCTGCCGCCAGACCCGGATCCTGGGCGTCGACCGCGATGGCTGCTTTGCGGACTACGTGGCGCTGCCGGCCTCCAACGCCTGGGTCGAGCCGCCCGACATGCCGGTCGAAATCGCGGCCCTGCAGGAGAACTTTGGCAACGCCGTCCACACGGCGTTTGCGGTCGATCTGCGCGCCAAGAAGGTGCTCGTCACCGGCTGCGGCCCCGTGGGGCTCATGACCGTGGCGGTGGCCAAGGCCGCGGGCGCGCGCGCCGTGTTCGCCACCGACGTGAGCGACTACCGCCTGGGGCTGGCGCGGGCGATGGGCGCCGACCGCACGGCCAACGCGGGGCGGCGCGACTGGGCCGAGCGCGTCCGCCACGCCAGCGAGGGCAAGGGGGTCGACGTGCTGCTGGAGATGAGCGGCGCGGAGCCCGCCATCAACGCGGGGTTCGAGCTGCTCAAACCCGGCGGGGAAGCCGCGCTTCTGGGGTTGCCGCGCCGGGCGTTCGCGTTCGATTTCTCCGACCTGCTGATCTTCAAAGGGATCAAAGTCCACGGCATCGTGGGCCGCCGTTTGTGGGAGAACTGGTTTCAGGCGAGGGGGTTGCTCCGTTCCGGCGCCGTGGACCTGCAACCGCTGGTCACGCATCGCTTCGCGCTGGAGGACTTCGAAAGCGCGTTTACGCTCATGGAGTCGGGGAACTGCGGGAAAATCGTCTTCGAGTTCGAGCCCCCGGCGGGGTAACCCTGCTCGGAAGGCAAAACGAACGGGCCCGCGTTTTGGGAGCGGGCCCTTTGCGTTCGGGTCGTGGCGTGCGTGCTCGGCCTTAGCGCCGGGGGCGCACGCCGTTGTCGAAGCCCTGGATCTGGTCCTTGTCCAGCAGGCGGTTGCAGGTCATCTCGATGGCCGTGATCTCCTGCGCCTGCTCCGGGGTCACGAACGTGAACGCCTTGCCGGAGGCGTGCATCCGGCCCGAGCGGCCGATGCGGTGCAGGTAGTCCTTGGGGTTTTCCGGGATGTCGTAGTTGATCACGTGCGAGATGCCGGGCACGTCGATGCCGCGGCCCATGACGTCGGTGGCCACCAGGATTTGGACCTTGCGCTCGCGGAAGTGGTTCATGGCTCGGTCGCGCTGGTTCTGGCTCAGGTCGCCGTGGATGTGGGCCACGTTAAAGCCCTTCTGCTTCAGATCCTTGCCGAGCCGTTCGGCGCCGCGCTTGGTGCGCGTGAAGATGAGGCAGAGTTCGGGGCGCTCGCGGTGGAGGATCTCGGCCAGCAACTGGCGCTTGCGCTGCGGGGCGATGGCGAAGTAGCGCTGTTCGAGCTGCTCGACCGAGGGGCCGTCCTCGTCGATGGCCGAGACGCGCGTCGGGTTCGTGAGGAAGCGATCGGCAAACCCCATGATGTCCTGCGGCATGGTGGCCGAGAGGAAGAAGGTCTGCTTGCGGCTGGCACAGCCGCGCATGATGCGCGTGATGTCCTGGCGGAAGCCCATGTCGAACATGCGGTCGACTTCGTCCAGCACGACGGCCGTGAAGCTCTTGAAGTCGATCGTGCGGCGCTGGGCGTGGTCGAGCAGCCGGCCCGGCGTGGCCACCACGATGTCCGCGCCGGCCTTGAGTTGATGGATCTGGTGCTTGATGTTTGCGCCGCCGTAGACGACCACGACCTTGGGCCCGCCCTTGCCGGCCAGCTTCTGGCCTTCCTCGGCGATCTGGACCGCCAGCTCGCGCGTCGGGGCCAGCACGAGCGCCTTGACGCGCTCGCCGCGGTTCATCTGCTCGAACAGCGGCAGCAAGAACGCCGCGGTCTTGCCCGTGCCCGTGCGGGCCAAGCCCACGCTGTCGCGCCCGCTGAGGGCGGCGGGGATGAACTTCTGCTGGATGTCGGTCGGCTCGGTGAAGCCGGCGCGGTTAACGGCCTCCAGCGCGCGGTTTCCCAGGCCCAGCTCGGCGAACGTCTTCGGCGCGCTGTCTGCGGCGGGCTGGGTTTGCTGCGCCGGCTGTGCCGGCTGTGGGTTTTGCTGGTCGCTTTGGGACGTGTGGTGCTTGCGACGGTTGCGGCTGGACTGCTTGGAACGTCTGACGTGGGTCTGTTCTCGTGTGGTCATCGATCTCCTCGTGACTAGGTGGTTTTGAATTAAACAGACGGAAAGGGTTACCCTGTGGGCTCTTGGGTCTTGCAGCCTCAAAGAGGCAAACCAGCTTGTCTTGTTCTCTCCATGTTCAATTCCCGCAATTCTAGCGCAAACCGTTCTCAATTGCAACAGGCTTGCGTCACGTTCGCCGGGGAGACGGGTTTGACCGGCCGGTCTCACGGGTCTAGGATTGCGGTACTCGGAGGGGAGGAACGGTGAGCGAAACGGAGAAATCAAAACCTGAAGGGGACCCCCGACGTCACGAGGACGCCCCGCGGGACAAGCTGGTCCGGACCCGCCACAACGCGCGGGTCGACGGGCGCGAGCTCCACTACACGGTCACGACCGGCACGATCGTGCTCAAGGAGGAGTCCGAAAAGAAGGGCGAGGCCGAGGGCGAGTCCGAGGGCGAGAAACCCCGGGCCGAGCTCTTCTTCATCGCCTACACGCTCGACGGCGTCGAGGACCGCAGCGCGCGCCCGGTTACGTTTTCGTTCAACGGCGGGCCGGGCTCCTCGTCCGTCTGGTTGCACCTGGGGCTGCTGGGGCCGCGCCGCGTCGAGTTGGACGAGGAGGGCCACCCGCCGCCCCCGCCGTACCGCTTGGTCGACAACGAGTTTTCCCTGCTTGCCGAGACCGACCTCGTGTTCATCGACCCGGTGAGCACGGGCTACAGCCGCGTCGTGCCGGGCGAGAAAGCCAAGCAGTTCCACGGGTTCAAGAAGGACATCGAGTCGGTGGGCGACTTCATCCGGTTGTACGCCACCCGCTACGGGCGCTGGGGCTCGCCCAAGTTCCTCGTCGGCGAGAGCTACGGCACGACGCGCGCCGCGGGCTTGAGCGGCTACCTGCAGGAGCGCCACGGCATGTACCTGAACGGCCTCATGCTGATCTCGGTGATTCTCGACTTCCAGACCGCGCGCTTCGCCCCCGGCAACGACCTGCCCGCCATCCTGTTCCTGCCCACCTACGCGGCCACCGCCTGGTACCACGGCCGGCTCAAGGGCAAGCTGCAGGAGGATCTGCACGCCACGCTGGCCGAGGCCGAGCGCTTCGCGCAAGGGGAGTACGCGACCGCTCTGTTCAAGGGCGCTTCGCTCTCCGCAAGCGAGCGCAAGAAGGTCGTGCGCAAGCTGAGCCGTTATACAGGCTTGAGCGAGGCCTACGTCGAGCAAACCGACCTGAGGGTCAACATCCACCGCTTCGTCAAGGAGCTCTTGAGGGACGAGCACCGCACGGTCGGCCGCCTCGACAGCCGCTTCAAGGGCATCGACCGCGACGCGGCCGGCGAGCACCACGAGCACGACCCCAGCCTGTCGGCCATCCGCGGAGCCTACACCGCGACCCTGAACGACTACGTGCGCGGGGAGCTCGGCTTCGAAAGCGATCTGCCCTACGAAGTCCTCTCCGGCCGGGTTCAGCCCTGGCGCTTCGGCGAGCACGAGAACCAGTACGTCAACGTGGCCGAGACGCTGCGCAAGGCCATGAGCGTGAACCCACACCTCAAGGTGTTTGTGGCCAACGGCTACTACGACTTGGCCACGCCGTACTTCGCCACGGAATACACGTACAACCACCTCGGGCTCGACCTCGTTTTGCGCGACCAGATCACGACGGCACACTACGCGGCCGGCCACATGATGTACGTCCACCGGCCCTCGCTTGAGCGCATGAGGGTCGATTTGAGCGCGTTTCTGGCCTCGGCCGTCACCGACCGCTAGGGACGCAGGCCGCATGGCACCCGCCGCGCGCGTCGTCTACCATGACCCGGTCCGCCCAAGGAAAACGAGGTGATGCCCCCGTGTGCCGCAACTTCAACGCCTTCCTGAAGCCCGTCCGCCTCAGCGACCTGCTCGACCAGGCGAACGCCTCCGCCGACACGCTGCGCGAGCGGCTTGCGCAGCGCCAAGCGCACCTGCACGCCGTGGCCGAGGACTGTTCCAAGAAGAGCACCAAGGCCGGCTACGACGCCGCCGGGATGGCCGTGGGGGTCATCCCGCTCGCCGGCGTGCTGGCCGCGCTCGAGCGCGGCGCGCCGGCGGAATCCGCGCTCCCAGCCGGCCCGCTCACGGTCAAGCTCGCCCGCGACGGCGGCGACCTGCTCAAGACCTGGGACGGCTTGGTCGCGCGGCTGGGATTGAAGGACACGGACTACGTCACCAACTGGGCCACGCACGTGCGCCAAGCTTCGCAGGGCGACATGTACTCCGAGCCCAACGCGCACCCGCAGCAAGAGCGGCTGGAGCGCCAAGCGGTCCGCATTTACGCATGGGACGGCGCAGCGTTGACATCCACGCAGCGGCCCCGCACCGGGGGACCCACGCTCTTTTCCGACACGCACAACGGCGACATCAACGACGCGGGCCGGTACAAGCGCTTCCTGGAGGCGGAGGGGTTTGCGTTCATCTCGAACTCGGACTCCTGCGTCGAGCCGGCCCTGAAACGCTTCCTCTACGAGCACCTGCTCGCAGGCGCGTTCGCAGGCGCGCTGCGCAAGCTGGCTGCTGAGGACTTCCTGCGCGACGATGCCCATGGCCCGGTCGCCGACAAGGTCGACGAGCTCCTGACGCTGGCGGCCACGCTGGCCGCGGAGGGGGCCGAGCCGCCCACGGTCGCCGCCGCGCTGGTGGCGCGCGTCCTGGAGCACTCCCACCCCGAGAGCAAGTTCACCTTCCAATCCTTCACGCCCCACGGCAAAGCGTCCCACGGCTACCTGGGCGGCGGGACGTACACGATGACGCGCGGTGGGAACAAGCGCGGCGGCGAGGAGGGCGGCGAGCTCATCTTTCACCTGCCCAAGCCCTACGACGCCCTCAACCACGAGCGCTTCGCCTTTCTGTCCGCTTCGGAGGAGAACGCGCTCAAGGAGCAGGTCGCGCTGCTCGACGCCGGCGCGCTGGCTCGGGGCGAGGTCCGCCGTGCCGAGCCCCGCACACAGGAGGTGACCTTCCTCAAGGACGCCCGCGCCACGGCCTCGATCACCGAGGGCGTGCTGCCGCTGTTCGACGTCTATCCTGGCGAGCTGGTCCAGGTGAACGCGGACGGCGCCGTGACGTTGTTCGACATCTACAGCGGTTGCGCGCTGCCCCTGATCGACATGGACGGGCGGGACGCGGCCACGGGCAGCCCCGCCGCGCCCGGCGCGTGCGAGACGGGCCGGCGCGAGCGCTTGGCCCCGTTGAAGGTGTTTCGGGTTGACTACGCCGAGCTGGACGGCCAGCCGATCCCCTGTCCCTACAACAAGTACGGCGAAGAGATTTTGGTCATCCAGCCGCTGGCGCTGCGCCACAACACCGAAAAACTCTTCGAGCGGGACGCAAGCGGCCGGGTCGGCTTGCGGAGCGGGGCCGGCGGCGTGGGCCTGACCATGGGCACCGACGACGTCCACGAGCGCGCCCGGCGCGTGCGGGCGCTGACGCACGTTATCACGGGCGCGGCCGGGACCTCGTTCCTGATCAACGAGGTGGCGGCCAACATCGCGCGCAAGCTCAACCTGCACCGCCTGCCCGTGCTCAACGTCGACGGCTTCACGGGCTCGGACGCGATCCCCGCCTACGCGGATCGCGGCACGCTCTTTCTGGCCAACTCCAACTCGGGCGGCACCTCGGACACGATCAAGCTCACGCACGAGCTGGCCGGGTTGCCCTCGGTGATCGCGCGCCTGCGGGCCGAGGCCGCGCTGCGCGACCCCGAGCTGCCCGAGGTGCAAAAGATCCAAGCGGCGCTGGAACGAATCGAGGCGCTGCAAGGGTCGGGCAAGGATCCGAGCGAGTGGTCGGCGCAAGCGCGCGAGCTGGTCGAGCAAAAGACGCCCTGGGTCTACGTCGTGACCAACATCGAAGCCAGCGCCCTGGGCAACATCGGGCGCGGGTTGGACCCGGCCGTGCGCTCGGCCGCCGGCGCCGGCATCACCGAACTGCCGGAAGAGGAGTGCGTGGGTTCGACGTTCGCGGCCATCGCCTCGCTCCAGTGGCAGCTCGCGCTGCACGCACACATCGGCGAAATCCGCGGCGATATCTCATCTCGCTACGCCCAGATGATCTACGCCGAGCTGGCCCAGCTCCCCGACGCGGTCGAGCGCATGGTCGGCGACGAGCACTTGCACGCTGAGATCGACGCGATGGCCGAGGAGCTGGTGGGCGGCAACTTCGACTTCGTGTTCACGGGCTACGTGGACGGCGTGCCCGAGGAGCAGGCCCACAAGGCCGCCGAGATGATCCAGGAGATGTTCGCGGGCTGGCACTTCTTCCAGTTCCAGCACGGCAAGTACGCGCACATGAAGCGCCGCACGCGCCACTCGCTGGGCTCGATCCTGGGCCACAACGCCCCGCCCCCGAGCTGGCCCTTCTTCAACGCGCGCGCCAAGAAGGCGCCTTATGAGATCGGCCCGCGCGTGGCCACCTCGTTCGTGGTCGCGCACGCCAGCGACGAACAAGCCCTGCGGGACATCCCCGACTACGCGCCCGATTACGTGTTCCGCTACCCGGCCGACAGCGTCGCGCTCTACCCGGCGCAAGCGATCGTGATCGGCCAGCTCATCTCGTACCTTTGGGGGTTGCAGAAGAAGCGCATCGGCGCGCGGGTGCGCGGCTGGAATCAGCCGCTGGTGGATTGGCTCTGCGAGCTGCCGCGCGAGGCGACCGCCGTCCCGACCGGGCTGCGCGCCGAAATCGAGTCGTACGCTCGGCGTGTCCTGGGCGAGTTTCTGGAGCTGTGCCGCACGACGCCCTGGTTCGATCGACTCGAGGGCCGGCGCCGCGCGGCCGTGTGTGATGCGCTCGCGCTGCTGGGCGGCGCGGGACACGAGACCGACGCGACCTACACCACCGGCGGGTACTTGGGGTCGGAGGCGGTTGCGGTCCCGCTGACGGAGCGTCGCGAGCCGGGCCGACGCCTGAGCGACGCGGACTACCTGAGCGTGCTGAAGGATCTGGCGGTCGAGCTGAGCGACACGGCGCAGTCCAAGCGGCTGGCCGACCACTTCCTCACCGACGCGCAGGGCCGCACGCTCCCGCGCCGCATTTCTGTCGAGCGCCCGCGCGGCCGGACGCGCTCGGTCTTCGAGTACGACGCGCTCATCGAGTACGAGGGGCTGGGCACCTTCTACGACGTCGAGCCCGTTCACCCGCCCAAGATCGCCAAGGCCAAGAAGGGCTGGCTCTAACGCCGATGGCCCGTCAGCGCCCCGTGCCACAGGCAATCGTGTTCGACCTGGACGGCGTCCTGCTCGACAGCGAGCGGGTCTGGGCCGCGCGCGAAGCTGAGTTCGCGGGAAAAATCGCCCCCGGCTGGTCGGCCGGCCACCACGAGGAGTTGATCGGCTTGCGCCTGCGCGATCTGTATCGCCTGCTGGTGGACCGCTACGGCGCAACCCTACCCTGGGAGGAGTTCCATGCGCACTACCAGGAGCTCGGCGCGGTCATCTATCGCGAGGAGGCCGAGCCGTTCGAAGGCGTGGGCGAGGTGTTGGCCGCGCTCCGGGCACGGGATTTGGTCCTGGGCTTGGCCTCCTCCTCGCCGCGGGCCTGGATCGACACGGCCCTGGACCGCTTCGGCTGGCGCGTCCACTTCAACACGACCGTTGCGGGCGACGAGGTCCCGCGCGGCAAGCCCGCGCCCGACGTCTACCGCGAGGCGACGCGCCGCTTGAAAATTGCCCCGTGGCGCGCCTGGGCCGTCGAGGACGCCGACGTGGGCCTGCAGGCCGCGCGCAAGGCGGGTCTGTGGACCGTGGGCTTTCGCAACGGGTCGAACCACACCCAGCGCTTCAGCGAGGCCGACGAGGTCGTGGAGGCGATGTCGGACGTGCTGACGCTGCTGGGAGAGGCGCCCGCCTCACCTTAGCCTGCGGAATCGTCCTCGCACGGGAAACCCCGCTCCGCCTTGAATCGAGGCGCTGGAGTCGTTAAGATGTGCTCCGTTCGCTCCCATCGTCTAGCGGCCTAGGACGTAGCCCTCTCAAGGCTAAAACAGGGGTTCAAATCCCCTTGGGAGCGCCACCTTTCTCTATAGGGCGAGGCGGCGTGTGACCGCTCACTCGCCCGGATACGTCAGCCCCCACTGCGCGCGGATTTCGTCCATCGTTTTCATGACCGCCAGTGACTCGTCCAGCGGCATGCGCTCGCTTTCAGTCTTGCCCGCGCGCAGGCAATCCATCACGGCCTGGGCCTCGAACTGGTAGCCGTGTCCTTCGTGGGGGTGTTCGATGAATCGCTCGGGCTCGCCGGCCAGCGCAAGCGTCAGGCGCGTGGGGTGGTGGAAGGGACGGTGCAGCTTGATCCGGCCGCGCTCGCCGCTCAGCACGGCCTCGACCGGCGTGTCGGCGTGGAAACTGGTGTAGAGCGCCGCCAGCGCGCCGTCGGCATAGCCCAGCACGATCCCCGCCTGCTCGTCGACGCCCGTTTCCCCCAGCTGGGCCAGGCTAGCGACCCGTGCCGGCCGGCCGAAGACCAGCGAGGCCAGCGAGAGCGGGTACACCCCCAAATCCAGCAGCGTCCCGCCGCCCAGCGCGGGGTCGAACAAACGGCCCTTGGGGTCGTAGCGCGGCCGAATGCCGAAGTCGGCGCAGAGCGTGTGCAGCTGGCCGAGCGCCTCTTCCGCCAGCAGCCGGCGCAGCTCGTCGAAGATCGGGAAGAAGCGCATCCAAACGGCTTCCATCAAGAACAGCTCCGCGTCACGGGCTTGGTCGATCAGCGCGCGGGCCTCGGCGGCGTTGAGCGTGAGCGGCTTCTCGCACAAGACGGCCTTGCCGGCCGCCAGCGCCAGGGACGCGTTGGCCTGGTGCAGCGCGTGCGGCGTGGCCACGTAGACGACGTCCACCTCGGGGTCGTCCACCACCTCTTGGTAGCTCCCGTAACTCCGCTTGGCGTCGAAGCGCGCGCCGAAGTCGGCGGCCGCCGCCCGGGTGCGCGAGCCCACCGCCACCAGCTCGGCGTCGGGCAGGCGCACCAGGTCCGCGGCGAACTTCTGTGCGATGCCGCCCGTGGCCAGGATGCCCCAGCCGATTCGGTTGGTCATGTACGGCTCCTTTCGGGGTCGAGTCCAGCTAAACGCATTAGCTCGCCTGGCTGGAACGCGCCCAGAGGTTGACCCCGCTCTCGGTGGCGTATTGGTCGATCTGGGCCAGCTCCTCGGGGCTGAAGTCCAGGTTGTCCAAAGCGGCCACGTTCTGCTCGATCTGGGCGACGGAGCTGGCGCCGATCAGCGTCGAGGTCACGCGCGCATCGCGCAGGGTCCAGGCCAGCGCCATCTGGGCCAGGCTCTGGCCGCGCCTTGCCGCGATCTCGCGGAGCGCGCGCACCTTGGCCAGGGTCTCCTCGGCCAGCAGCGCCTGGTCGAGCGCGCCGTCGGGGTCCTTGGCCCGGGCGCCCTCGGGCACGCCGTCGAGGTACTTGTCGGTCAGCAGCCCCTGGGCCAGCGGCGAGAACGCGATGCAGCCGATGCCCTCGCGCTCCAGCGCCTCTAGCAGCCCGTCCTCGATCCAGCGGTTCAGCATGGAATACGAGGGCTGGTGGATCAGACACGGCGTGCCCAGCTCGCGCAGGAGGGCGCTGGCCTCGGCCGTCTTGCGCGCCGAGTACGACGAGATCCCGACGTAGAGCGCCTTGCCCGCGCGCACGGCCCGATCCAGTGCCCCCAGGGTCTCCTCGAGCGGCGTGTCGGGGTCGAAGCGGTGCGAGTAGAAGATGTCGACGT
>CAZNGF010000060.1:0-16306 GCA_964572855.1 uncultured Thermotogae bacterium
CGAGGTCACGCACACCTACGACCAGGGCGGGGAATACACCGTCCGGATCACGGCCGCCGACGAGGCGGGCGAGTCCGACACCGCCGCGGTGCGCATCGAGCTCAACCAACCGCCCGAGTCGGTGGCGCGCGCCCAGATCCAGCGCCGGGACGAGACGCTCCCCTACGTGAAGTCGGTCAGCGGCACGGCCCCCCTGGAAGTGCAGTTCGAGGGGAGCCGCTCCTCGGACCCCGACGGCGAGCTCGAACGCTTCGCCTGGGACTTCGGCGACGGGGCGAGCAGCGACGAGGCCGACCCCGTCCACACCTACAGCGAGGCCGGCCGCTACGAGGCCGTCCTGACAGTGACCGACGCCGAGGGCCTGAGCGACACCGACCGGGTCGTCGTGCGCCTGGAGGCCCGACCCGTCCAAGTCACCGAGCTGATGGAGACCGAGGCCGAGGTGCCCGACTACGCGCTCATCGGCGGCTTCACGCTCTCGGGCCAGGCCAGCAACAAGCGCGTGCTCTACCGCTACCGCCTCACCGGCGCCGGGCCGTGGGACGAGGACGAAATCCGCCTGGCGCTGCTGGACGCGCTGGCGCAACTGGCGGCCCAGCCCGAGCTGAGCCAGATCACGCTCTACCTGTTCTCCGAGGAAAAGGACGGCTTCCTGGACCCCGGCGACTACGACCACTACTTGGGGATGGCCGAGTGGGAACGCCCCGAAGCGGTGTCGGGGACGCGCGCGCTCATGCGCCACGTGCTCGACAACGCCTCGACCCGCTTGAACCAGAGCTACCTGGACGGGAGCGCGATCGCCGTGGTCGGCTACGAGTTGATCACGGTGGACCTGCAGGCGGACGACCCGCGCTGCGGCGCCATCTGCCAGACGTCGAACGGGACGCTGGTGCGGCTCATCCTACAGCCCGAAGACGAAACGGAGGCGGAGACCGGGGCGCCCCTGTGTCGCGAACACGCCCAGACCACGATCCAGGCCGTGCTGGACAGGGCGCTGGGCGCTCCGGGCGGCTACTGGCTCAACATCTACGAGGGGTCGGCGCAGTCCCGGGGCTTGGCCGTCGGGCTGCGGGCCGTGGACGTCGACATCGAGCAAATGCAATACGACAACCCGCTCCTGCTGGCCCGGCCGGACGGCTGGGAAATCGATTCGGACGCGCTCAAGCTCAGCTTCCTGCGGGAGCTGCCGGGGTGTGAGCACTAAGAACGCCCGACAAAAGCTTCGCAAGCACGTCATCCTGAGGCCGTGGCCGAAGGATCTCCCGCAACCGTGGGGGATGCTTCGCTTTCGGCTCACAAGAGGTTTGGCATTGAGGGGTAACTTGAAGAGAGGGAGAAGAGCTTGGCCTGGCCTGCAGACCATTGGGGAAAAATCCCGCCTCAGGAAACGGGCAAAACCCTTATGGCCAGTGGGTGCGGTCCCACCTTCGGTCGCGCCGTGCAGCGACCAAGCTCTTCGGTCAAGGAGGTGTTACCCATCTTGTCGTATCAGTTCGGTCAATGATTTCGTCTGCCAATCCTTCTTCACCCATTTGTGGTGCCCGGCCCGCGCCGTCCGCTCGTCCTCGTAGCGATCCAGCGAGGCGACCCGTCCGTTGTCGCTGAGGCGCACGTAGGTCAGGTAGTGGTCGCCGAACTGCGCGGTCTCCATGACCCCCTGCTCGACCTCCGTGCGCAGGATGAATTCGCTCTGTCCTTGCTCCATATCGCCCTCTCGCTCGGCTGATGCATGCCTCGCGTTCATGGTCACGCGCCGGGGGCCCGTCCACCAGCCCGACGGTCAGGCGGGCGCGAGAACCACACGACGCCGACGGCGGACAAACGCGTCTTGGCAAGTGGAAGGGGGAAACCGCGCGGAGGAGCGGCCGGGCATCGCCTAAGCCAGCAGCGAGAGGTAGCGGAACTGGCGCCCGCCGCCGCGCACCGGGCGCCGATAGGGCTCGCGTCCGATGAGGCAGAGCTTGTAGAGCGCGGAGAGCTTGGTGCTGGCCTCGTTGATGGTTTCGTAGTGCATCGATTCGAACAGCTCGCGCGCCGTGATCTCGCCTTGCTCGTTGATGACGGCCAAGGCGTCGCGGTAGCTTGAGATCAGGTCGCCCAGCACGGTCCAGTCGGATCCGTCCTGGCTCAAGACGGCCTTGTCCCCCACCGAGAGCGCGGCCTCGACGTTTTCGCGGTGCTGGGGCTTGAGCCCGACCAGCACCAGGAAGCGATCCGGGTACTCGCCGGCCTGCAGGCGCGCCAGCACCTTGACCACCAGCTCGTCGGCGCAGGAGACGTCGACGAACTCGACGGCCGAGAAGTCGAGCGCCAGGGCCTCGTTTTCGTCCAGCGCGCCCAGTTTGTCGCAGATGGCTTCCTTGAGGCGCGTGCCCTCGTCCCGGCCGATCAGAAAGCCCGACTCCGGTTGCAGTGGGCAGTTGACATGTTTCATGCGTTCTCCTTTTTTCCCTCGGGCGCCACCCGGCGCAACAGAATGCCGATCTGGGTTCCAATGAAGGTCGTGTGCTGCTTGAGCGTGTGGACCTCGCGCTGACGTCTGCGGCCGCGCACGAGCACCTTGCAGCGGCCCGTGCGGATGTTGAGGATGCCGCGCTGGCGCTCGACGATCTCGCACACGCGCGCCAGCCCGAGCCCGCGGTGCTGCCGGGCCGACACCCCCGGCTCCAGCGCGCGCAGGACCAGCGAGGCGTCGTCCAGGTCCGCGTACTGCGACCGCAGGCTCTTGGGGATGCCCACGCCCAGGTCCATGACCGCGAACTTGACGGTGTCCTTGTAGGCCTGCATCGCGATGAAGCCGCGCACACGCCCGCCCGGCGCGCTGTGGTCGTAGATGTTGGTGCACAGCTCGCTGAGCGCCGTGATGAAGCGCGCGGCCTGCACCGCGTCGTAGTTGAAGTCGCGCACCAGCACGGCGTGGGTGTGGATGGCGATCTCCTTGAGCAGCCGGCTCTGGGCCTCGCGCTCGCCCGGCAGGCGCGTGATGGGCAGGTAGCGGTAGCGCGAGGCGATCGCCGGGGCGTCCTCCAAGTCCCCCTTGACCGTGGCCAGCTCGGACACCGCGGCCGGCAGGCCGATGTGGCCGAGCCACGTGTTGCGCCGGCGTTGCCGCCGTGCGTCGGCCAGCAGGATCTCGATGGGCAACGGCGAGTAGTCCCAAAGCACCTCGCACAGCAACACGACGCCGAGCGCGCCGTAGGGGTTGCCCCAGGACACCGAGCGCAAATCCAGCAGCACCCGGTCCAGCTCGCTCAGGCTCTTGCGCTGGAACAGGTGGACGAACTGCGGCAGCAGCTCGGAGTCGAAGGCGCGGTCGTTGAGCTCCGAGGACTTGGCCCGGATCACGAACGTGCGCTCGGCGTGCGTCGTAGCCATGGATAATACAATATCGCAACTTCATATTTGTGTCCAACCGGGGCGGGCGTCTGTGGCGTGGGACACATGCGGATGCGTCCGCGTCACCCGCGGCGAGCTTGGAGCAAACACGCCGCCAGGTGCAGGTCGAACGGCGTGGTGACTTTCAGGTTGGTCGGATCACCTGGCACGAGCCGGGCGGGAACCCGACCGTAACGGGCCACGGCGCTTGCGTCGTCGCTGAAGACGTCGCCGGCGGCCTCGGCGCGCTCCAGGCTGCGCAACAACAGCGCGCGCTCGAAACCCTGTGGCGTTTGCGCCAAGTAAAGATCGTCCCGGTCAGGGGAGTCGACCACGCTCCCCCCGGCGTCGGCGCGCTTGAGGCTGTCGCGCACGGGGACGCCCGGCACGGCCGCGCCGTGCGCGGCCGCCGCGGCCAGCATGCGGTCGATCAGGGCGCGCGGGACGAAGGGGCGCGCGCCGTCGTGGACCAGCACGAGCGGCGCCTCCGCGCGCGCGGCGTGCAACCCGCTGAGCGCCGAAGCCTGCCGCGTCGCGCCGCCCACGGCCAGGCGCAACGGTTTGTCCAGACCGAGTCGGGAGGCGACTTCGCGCTCGAACACCGCGTCCTCGCCCGCGGCCAGGACGACGACCAGCTCGCACACGCCCGGGTGGGCGTCGAAAGCCTGGAGCGCGTGGGCCAGCACGGGCCGGCCGGCCAGTTCGAGAAAGACCTTGTTGCGCGCGGCGCCCATGCGCCGGCCCGCGCCGGCAGCCACCAGGATCGCGCTAGCTCGGGGGGCCGCGTCAGCGATTGCGCTCCTCGCCCTTGAGCCGGACGAACAGCATCTTGCCCGCGTCGGTCTGGAGCATGCTGTTGACCACGACGCTCACGGACTGGCCGATGAAGCGCCGGCCGTTTTCGACCACGACCATGGTGCCGTCGTCGAGGTAACCGATGCCCTGGCCGATCTCCTCGCCCCGGTCGATGATCTCGACCTCGAGGTCCTCGCCCGGCAGGTAGCGCGGCTTGACGGCGTTGGCCAGCTCGTTGATGTTCAAGACCTTGATCCCTTCGACCTTGGCCACCTTGTTGAGGTTGAAGTCGGTCGTGACCAGGTCGCCCCGCAGCGATTTGGCCAGCTCGATCAGCTTGCGGTCCACGTCCGGGTGGTCGGGGAAATCGTGGTCGCTCGTTTCGAGCTGCACTTGCGGGGAGCGGCGCAGCTCGCCCAGGATGTCCAGGCCGCGGCGTCCCTTGCGCCGGCGCAGCGGCTCGGAAGAATCCGCGATCGTGTGCAGCTCGCGCAGCACGAAGTGGGGCAGGACGAGCGTGCCCTCGACGAAGCCGGTCTCGACCAGCTCGCCGATGCGCCCGTCGATGAGCACGCTGGTGTCCAGCAGCTTGGGCGAGCCGCCGGGGCGGGCGCGCTCGTCGCCGGCCCAGAGCTTGCGCCATTCGATCGGCCCGCGCGCCCCGAGCGCGAACCCGCCCAGCACCCCCAGCGCGATCGCGACCCCGCCCAGTTGGCCCAAGGCGTCGTAGGAACCCAGCGCGACCTCGAGGCCGAAGAACAGCAACCCCCCGCTGGCGCCGCCGGCCAGCGCCAGCAGGATCCGCTGCCACCAGCGCCGCAGCGCCTCGCCGTCCGCGCCGGGGCGGCGCAGCCACCACCACAGCGGCAAGCTCAGCCCCAGCCCGACGAGCGCGCCCAGGGCGGCGTTGAGCTCACGGGGCATCCAGCCGGCCGGAAGGGGCACCCAGGGACGCTGCCAGGCCGAAACCGCGCTCAAAAGCGTGATGAAAGCGACGAGCCAAGCCATGCACCGCCTCCTCTCCAGAGCGCTTGCCAAGGCGACGGGGTCATCATAGCCCATGCTTGACAGGAGAACAACAGGTTTGCTAAGCTCTTCTCGAACTGGAGAGGGTTCCGACCTTGAGCACATCGTGGACGATTCGATCGGCTTTGAAGTGGGCCCATGCCCAGTTGCGACGGGAGGGGGTGGACGAGGCGCGCTTGGCGGCCGAGGCCTTGCTCGCACACGCCTTGGAGACCGAACGGCTCGCGCTCTATCTGCACCCGGAGCGGGACGTGTCCGCCGAGATCGTGGATCGCTTCCAGGCGCTGATCGAACGGCGCGGCCGCGGGACGCCGGTGCAGCACTTGGTCGGCGAGGTCTCGTTCATGGGCCATCCCCTGAACGTCAACGGGACGGCGCTCATCCCGCGCTTTGAGACCGAGCAGTTGGTCGAGCGCGCGCTGGAGCGCCTGCCCGCCACCGAGGGCGCCCGCTTCCTGGACGCCGGCACGGGCAGCGGCGCGATCGCGATCGCGCTGGCCAAGGCGCGCCCCGACGCGACCGGCGTGGCACTGGACCGCTCGGTCAAAGCGCTCGAACTGGCCCGCCGCAACGCCAAGCGCAACGGGGTCGAGGACCGGCTGTCGTTTGTGGAGGGGGATTGGCTGGACGGCGTCGAGGGGACGTTTCACCTGATCGTGTCCAATCCGCCTTACGTGCGGCACGAGGCCCTGGCGGGGCTGGCACCCGAGGTGCGCCACGACCCGCCGGAGGCGCTGGACGGCGGACCCGACGGGCTCGACGCCTTCCGGGCGCTCGTCCCGCAGGCCGCGGCGCGCTTGGCGCCGGGCGGATGGCTGGCGCTGGAAATCGGGCAGGATCAGGGACCCGCGGTCCGCGCGTTGCTGGAGAGGACGGGGTACGCGGCGGTGAGCGTCTGGCCGGACCTGTCGGGAGTCGACCGGTTCGCCGAGGCGCGCTGGGAGGGACGATGTCACGGATCATCCAAGTCTCGGAGCTGAACTTCACGACGCGCGAGGGGCGGCGCATCCTGGAGGACTTGAACCTGAGCGTAATGCGCGGGGAGCTGGTCGGGATCGTGGGCGCCCCCGGCGCGGGCAAGAGTCTGCTGGTCGATCTGCTCACCGGCGAGCTCAAGCCGCGCACGGGGCAGATCCTAGTCAACGACCGCAACGTCACGCGCCTGAGCCGGACCAAGCTGCTGCGCCTGCGCCAACAGCTCGGCGTGCTCCCGCAACACCCCGTCTGGCCGCAACGGCTCAGCCTCGAGGAGGCGCTCCGGTTCAAGCTGGGCTGGCTCGGCTTGTCGAGCCGCCAGGCCGAGCGCAAGGTCGAGGAGGTCGTTTCGCTGTTGGCGCTGGGCAGCCTGCGCGGCCAGGGCTTTCCGGAACTCAACGAGCTCGAGCGCCGCACGGCCTACCTGGCCATGGCGCTCTGCCACGACCCGGTCATGCTCTTCTGCGACGACCCCTTCAGCGAGCTGGGCGAGGAGGGGGCGGCCACGCTCACGCGCTCGCTGGCCACGGTGCACCAGCAGCGCGGTTTGACCACGGTGGTCACGAGCCGGGACCCGGACCCAATCGGCCGGCTCGAGGGGCGGATCGTGCGCCTGGAGGACGGATCTTTGCGGGAGGATAACTGATGGGGGCTGCGCTCTTCGGTCGCCTGTGCCGCTCGATCGGCGGAACCACGGCGGTCATCCTGGGCCTCGGGGCCTTTGCGCTCTGGCTCGCGCTCTTAGCCGGCGCGCTCACCGCGCTCGCCTGGGACGACCTGGAGGGGCTGAGCACGCCCCGGCTGATCGCCTCACTTGACCCCGGGCTCAGCGAGGCCCGCATGAACGAGCTCTACCTGGAGACGCGCGCGTGGGCGGAGGTACGCGGCGCGCTCTTCCGCTTCGACGGGTCGGCGTTCGACGGCGCCCGCGCGCTCAACGTGCCCTCGAACCCGGCGGTCCAGCTCACACTCGCCCCGGGCGCCGACGTCGAGGAGGTCAGCGAGCGCGCCCGTGTGCTGCAGGGCGTGCGCGGGGTGTACGTGAGCCGGGCCGAGCGCGTCGAGACGCTGCTGAACGGCGCCCAGACCCTGAAGCCGATCCTGCTGACGGCCTTCGTCGTGGTCCTGGTGGCCAGCCTGCTGGCGCTGCGGAGGGGGGTGGGCCGGCTGGCCCGGGGGTGGCGCGGCGAGCTCGAGATCCTGCGCTTGGCGGGCGTGTCCCGGCGCAGCGTGGCGCCGTCGTTCGCGCTGGTCGGGTTGTCGATGGCCACGGTGGGGGCCGTGCTGGCCGCGGTTACGCTCTACGGCGCCCTGATCTGGGCCCGCACGAGCCCGACGCTGGTGCGGGCGTACCTGCCGCTCCTGCTGGAGTCGGAACGCGTGACCCCGCTGGCGCTCGGGGCCCTGATCGTCGGGATCCTGACGGGCCTGATCGCCGGGATGTGGGGCGCGCGCGCCGTGCGACGCCCCTGAGCTAGGCCGACACGACCCGTCGGAAGCGTTCGGCGAACGCGATTTCGCGTTCGCGCTGGGCGTACCCGCTCGAATCCTTCCCCTCGTAGACGTCGCGGTACCAACGGGCCGTGTCCGAGACCCAGCGCTCGAACGGCGTCGTGGTCCAGTCCAGCTCGGCCTTGGCGCGCGCCACCGAGGGGACGAAGTTGGTCATGCGCGCGTAGGGCTCGGGGTAGTCCCACTCGTTCTCCTGCAGGACCGATTCGGGCACGTTGACCCACTGCGGCGAGACGCCCAGGGCGCGGGCCGCCAGGCGCACGAAGTCAACCAGGCGCACGATCTCGTGCTGGGCCAGGTTGTAGGTTCGCCCGCGCGCGGCCTCGCGTTCGAGCGCGTTCAGGTAGCCGTCGGCCAGGTCGCCGGCGTAGACGAGTCGGAACGACTGCACGCCCCCATTGGTGAGGATGAGCGGCCCTTCGTCCAGCAGACGTTGGAAGTAGAAGTGGCCGCGCAGCGTCGGGTCCTCGGGGCCCAGCACGACCGGCGGGCGCAGGATCGTGTAGGGGAGCCGGTCCTGTTCCATGAGCGCACGTTCCGCGGCCAGCTTGCCCGTCGTGTAGCGCCAAAACGGGGTGTTGGCCTCGTCCCGCGGCGGCTTGAAGTCGAAGTTGACCTGGTCCTCGTCGACGGGCATGCCCATGCCGGCCGTGTAGTAGACGGCCGCGCTGCTGGTGAGGGCGTAGCGCCCCGTCCGGCCCTCGAGCGCGGAGCGCGCGTCGTTCACGTCCTCGGCGCTGTAGGCGATGTTGTCGATCACGGCGTCGAAGCTGCGGTCCTTGAGCTTCTCCGCGAGCTCGCCGGGCTCGGAGCGGTCGCCCTGGACGTGTTCGACGTGGTCCAGGAAGCCGGGCCGGCTGTGGCCGCGGCTGAACACCGTCACCTCGTACCCCCGTTCCAGCGCGCGCTCGACGATCACCTTGCCGAAAAACGTCGTCCCCCCGATCACCAACAGTGAACCCATGAAAGAACCTCCTCGAAGTCCCCGCAGTGAACGGGACGCGCCGCCGGGTTGCAAGGGGAACGGCTCACACAGGTTGGCTCAGAACCGTACCAGCAGCGCCGCCCAGTGCAGGCCCGCCCCGAACGAGCACAGCAGGACAGTATCGCCCGGCTTGACCCGCCCCTGCGCGCGCGCCTGCTGCAGCGCGACGGCTACCGAGGCCGAGCCCGTGTTGCCGTACTCGTGCACGTTGACGAACAGCTTCTCGTCGGGAAGTTCGAGTGCGTTCTGGACGGCTTTCAGGATACGCAGGTTGGCCTGGTGCGGGATGACCAGGGACACGTCTTGGATGGCGACCCCTGCGTTGGCCAGCACCTCGTGGGACACTTGGGCCATGCGCGCCACGGCCTCGCGGAACACCTCGCGGCCGTTCATGACCAGGTTTTGGTGCTCGTTGCGCGCGGCGACCTCGGCGCTGAAGGGCTTGCGCGTGCCGCCGGCCTCGAGCCAGAGGATCTCGGCCTTGCTCCCGTCGGTGCCCACCCCCGAGGCGAGGAACGCGGCCGCCTCTGGGCTTGCGCCCACCACGGCCGCGCCGGCCGCGTCGCCGAACAACACGCAGGTGTTGCGATCTTTCCAGTTCATGAGCCGCGTGAGCAGCTCGACACCCACCACGAGCACGCGCTTTGCAGGCTGATCCGCCACGCGCGAGCGGGCCACGTCGAGCGCCTGCAGGTAGCCCGCGCACCCGCTGCCGCCCAGGTCGAAGGCCGGCACGTGGCGCGCGCCCAGGTGGTGCTGCAAAAACGAGGCCGTGTCCGGCGCGTAGACCTCGGGCGTGTCGCTGGCCACAATGATCTCGTCCACGTCGGCCGCGCCCAGGCCCGCGTCGGCCAGCGCGTCCCGCGCGGCTTCCAGCGCCAGGTCGAGCGTGCTCTGCTCGTCGGATGCGACGCGCCGCGTCTTGATCCCGGTGCGCTCGGTGATCCAGTCGTCCGAGGTGTCGACGTAGCGGCTCCAGTCCTCGTTGGTCATGACGCGCTCGGGCACGTAAGCGCCCAAACCCAGAAAGCCGATCGGTTTCAATGGGACCTCCTCGTCCCGGAGTGTAGCGGCTGCGGCGCCCGGTTGACACCCCTTGTGACGGGCCCCGAAACGAGGGAAAATCGACGGGCCCAACGGCGTTCCCGCGCGCTTGACAAAAGCGGACCGCTCCGGTAGACTTTTTCGAGGAAAGCCGCTCCCGAAAACGATTTCTAACAGGTCACGAAAGAGGGTATTTATGAGCGAAGCGCTGCAGATCAAGGGGCTGCGGGTCAACGTCGAGGACAGCGAAATCCTGAAGGGCGTCGACCTCACGATCCACAAGGGCGAGATCCACGCCGTCATGGGGCCCAACGGCTCGGGCAAGAGCACGCTGGCCTACGCCCTGATGGGCCATCCCAAGTACGAGGTGACGGGCGGCGAGGTGACCTACAAGGGCGAGGACGTGCTGGATATGGAGCCCGAGGAACGCTCCAAGCTCGGGATGTTTCTGGCCTTCCAGTACCCGTTCGAGATCGAGGGCGTGCCGCTGACCCGCTTCCTGATGACGGCCTACAAGGCCCACCACGAGGAACGCGACGAGCACGGCAACGCGACCAAGAAGGTGAAGGCCGCCGACTTCCGCCAGCTCATGACCGAAAAATTGGAGCTGCTGAAGATGGACCCGTCCTTCACGAAACGCTACCTCAACGAGGGCTTCTCGGGCGGCGAGAAGAAGCGCGCCGAGATCCTGCAGATGCTGATGCTGCGGCCCGAGATGGCCATCCTGGACGAGACCGACTCGGGGCTGGACATCGACTCGGTCCGCATCGTGGCCGAGGCCGTCAACTCGCTGCGCGGCCCCGACTTCGGCGCGCTGGTCGTGACCCACTACCAGCGCATTTTAAACTACCTCGAGCCCGACTTCGTCCACGTCATGGTGGGCGGACGGGTGGTGGAAAGCGGCGGCCCCGAGCTGGCCCACGCACTGGAACAGAAGGGCTACGACTGGATCGTCGAACGCGAGCAATCCGACCAGGAGGTGGCAGCATGAGCGAGATCGAGCACCTTGGCGAGCGACGGCGCACCTCGCAGCAGCAGCAGGTGGTCGAGCGCGACTTCTCGCGCTACGACTTCGTCGACGAGTTCGAGTACCTGCACAAGGCGCCCCCGGGCATGTCCAAGGACGTCGTGCTGGACATCTCCCGCATGAAGGGCGAGCCCGAGTGGATGCTCAAGAAGCGCCTGGAGGGGCTGGACATCTTCCTGCAGAAGCCCACGCCCACCTGGGGCGCGGACCTGTCGGCGCTGGACTACGACAAGATCAGCTACTACATCAAACCCACCGAGGACGAGTCCCACTCCTGGGACGACGTGCCCGACGAGATCAAGGACACGTTCGAGAAACTCGGCATCCCCGAGGCCGAGCGCAAGTTCCTGGCCGGGGCCGGCGCCCAGTACGAGTCCGAGGCCATCTACCACAACCTCAAGCAGCAGTGGAAGGACAAGGGCGTCATCTTCCTGGACAGCGACACCGGGTTGCAGGAACACCCCGAGATCTACCAGAAGTTCTGGGGCACGGTCGTGCCGCCCAACGACAACAAGTACGCCGCGCTCAACACGGCCTTCTGGAGCGGCGGCTCGTTTGTCTACATCCCCGAGGGCGTCGAGGTCACGATGCCGTTGCAGGCCTACTTCCGCATCAACTCGGCGGACATGGGCCAGTTCGAGCGCACGCTCATCATCGTGGACAAGGGCGCCAAGGTGCACTACATCGAGGGCTGCACCGCGCCCACGTACTCGAGCTCGAGCCTGCACTCCGGCGTAATCGAGATCATGGTCAACGAGGGCGCCCAGATGCGCTACACCACGCTGCAGAACTGGGCCAACAACATGTACAACCTCGTGACCCAGCGCGCCATCGTGCAAGCGGGCGCCAGCATGGAGTGGGTGGACGCCAACCTGGGCAGCTGCGTGACCATGAAGTACCCGAGCTGCTACCTGATGGGCCCCAACGCACGCGGTGAGATCCTGTCGGTCGCCTACGCGGCCAAGGGCCAGCATCAGGACACGGGCGGCAAGATCTTCCACGCCGCGCCCAACACGACCTCGCGCATCACCTCCAAGTCGATCTCCTCGGGCGGCGGGCGCACGAGCTACCGCGGCCTGGTCAAGATCGCCAAGGGCGCCGAGAACGCCAAGGCCAACGTGATGTGCGACGCGCTGCTGCTGGACGACCAGAGCGTGAGCGACACCTACCCGTTCAACGAGATCGAGGAGGACCGCGTCACGCTCGGCCACGAGGCCACCGTGGGCAAGGTGGGCGAGGACCTGTTGTTCTACATGCGCAGCCGCGGCCTGGACGAGTCCGAAGCCCTCTCGATGATCGTGCTGGGCTTCGTGCAGGAGTTCACCAAGATGCTCCCGATGGAGTACGCCCTGGAGTTCAACCGCCTGATCCAGCTCGAAATGGAGGGATCGGTCGGCTAAGACCGCAGATATGAACAAACTGCTAGAGACCGGCTACAGCAAGGAGGCCGTGCAGGCGCTCTCGGAGCGCTTTGACGAGCCGGGCTGGCTGCGCGAGAAGCGCGCGCTGGCCTTCGAGCGCTTTACGGGTCTGGACCTGCCGCACACGCGCTACACCAAGGCGCGCGGGCTCAAGCTGGAGGACTATTTGCCCCACACGCCGTTCGAGGGCGCGTTCGACCCGGGCCGGGCGCCGGCGGTCGTGCAGGACGTGCTCAAGCGCAAGACGGACGCCGACGCCTACAGCGTTCAGGTCGATTCCAGCCCGGTGCGCTTCAACGTGCCCGAACGCTTGAAGGAACAGGGCGTGGTCTTCTGCGACCTGAACGCGGCCGTGCGCGAGCACCCCGAGCTGCTCGAAAAATACCTCATGAACGACCTGTTCAAGCTCCAGGTCAAGATGGAGGCGCTGCACGCGGCCATGTGGAGCGGGGGCGCGTTCGTCTACGTGCCCCGGGGCGTCAAGGCCGAGGTCCCGCTGCACCTGCTGTTCCTGCACGAGCGGGCCGGCGCGGGGCTCTTTAACCACATCCTGATCGTGGCTGAGGCCGAAAGCGAGGTCACGGTGCTGGAGGAGAACTACGCGCTCGACGCGGGCGCCCCCGCGCTGCACACCGCCGGGGTGGAAGTTTGGGTCGGCGACGGGGCGAGCGTCCAGGTGGGCGGCATCCAAAACTGGAACGAAAAGACCTTCAGCTTCGGGACGCGCCGCGCCCGCGTGGGCCGCGACGCGCGCATGGACTGGACGCTCGGCTGGATCGGCGGGCGGCTCATGATGAGCCACCTCTCCAACGAGCTGGCCGGCCGGGGCGCCCGGGCCCACGACGTGCAGATGACCTTCACGCACGGCAAGCAGCACTTCGACGTCACCTCCAACTTGGTCCACCTGGTGCCCGACACCACGGGCGAGGTGCGCGCGCGCTCGATGCTGCGAGACAAGAGCCGCACGGTGTTCAGCGGGTTGATCCGCATCGAGGAAGGGGCGCAGCGCTCGAACGCGTACCAGTCGCACCGCGCGCTCATCCTCGACGACGGGGCGCGCTGCGACGCCAGCCCCAGCCTGGAGATCAACGCCGACGACGTGCGCTGCACGCACGCCGCCAGCGCCAGCCAGCTCGACGACGAGAAGCTCTTTTACCTGCGCAGCCGCGGCCTGGACGAGAACCAGGCCAAAAAGGCCGTAGTCGACGGTTTCTTCCAGCCCACGGTCGACAACATCTCGATGCCCGTGGCGCGCGAGCGGCTCGAGCACCTGATCGAGCAGAAATGGGAGGGGAAGTAGGGCCCGCTTCGCGGATCGGCCTGCACTGCAGGCCCTACAATACTGATCTGCCCCTTCTCCCCTGGCGGGAGAGGGGGAACCGGGTCGAAAACCTGACGGAGATCATGTCGCCGCACCGGGACCGAGGGGTATGATGGGCTTATGGACGACCTCTACATGGAGCAGATCCTGGACCACTACCAGAGTCCCCGCAACTTCGGCACCATCGAGGGGGCCGACCTCTCGCACGAGGAGGGCAACCCGTCCTGCGGCGATTTGATCCGCATCGACATCGCGCTCGACGGCGAGCGTATCCGGGACATCAAGTTCAGCGGCAAGGGCTGTGCCATCAGCCAGGCGTCCAGCTCGATGCTGACCGAGCGGCTGCAAGGCGCCTCGCTGGCCGAGATCAAGCAACTGAGCAAAGACGACATCTTCGAGATGCTGGGCATCGAACTGAGCCCGATGCGCGTCAAGTGCGCGCTGCTGCCGCTCAAGGTCGTCAAGGTCGAGGCCTACGGTCTGGACGCCTGGGACGAGGAGGACGACGGATTCTAGATGCCGTGCCGCTTGTAGAGGTGCCCCCTGTGGTGGCCCCCGAAGGATAAGGAGGACGATTGGCGTTTCAGAAAGTCGCGAGCAAGGACCAAATTAGTCCCGGCAGCTTCCTCTCCGTCGAGGTGGACGGCGAGCCGGTGGCGATCTACAACGTGGACGGCGCGTTCTACGCCACGCGCGACGAGTGCACGCACGACGGCGGCACGCTCTCGGGCGGGACGTTGGAGGGGGAGCAGGTGGTCTGCCCGCGCCACGGCGCCAGGTTCGACGTGACCACCGGCGAGGTCAAGGCGCTGCCGGCGTTCGAGCCCGTCGAGACCTTCGAGCTCAAGCTCGAGGGCGACGACATCTACGTGGACGTGGAGTAGAAGGGACAAGGAGTCGCCATGGCCGTATCCAAATCAACAGCCGCGCTGGACCCCGTCGCGCTCAGAGCGGACTTCCCGATCCTGCAGCGCGAGGTGCATGGGAAACGGCTCGTGTATTTGGACAACGCGGCCACCGCGCAGAAGCCCCGCGGCGTGATTGCAGCCATCACGGACTACTACGAGCGCAGCAACGCCAACGTCCACCGCGGCGTCCACACGCTCTCGCACGAGGCCACCGAGCGCTACGAGGGCGCCCGCAAACGGGTCGCCCGCTTCGTAAACGCCAACCACTGGCGCGAGCTCGTCTACACGCGCAACGCCACCGAAGCGGTCAACCTGGTGGCCCACGGCTGGGGCGCGCGCCACCTCGAGCGGGGCGACGAGGTCGTGCTCACCGTGATGGAGCACCACTCCGACCTGGTGCCGTGGTACCTGCTGCGCGATCGAATCGGGATCGCGCTCAAGTTCCTGGGCACCGACGACCAGGGGCTCTTGAGGCTGGACGAGCTCGATTCGCTGCTGAACGACCGCACGAGGCTCGTGTGTGTCGTGCACGCCTCCAACGTCACCGGCGCGATCAACCCGGTCGACGAGATCGCGCGCAAGGCCCACGAGGCCGGCGCGCTCTGCTTGGTGGACGCGGCCCAGTCGCTGCCGCACTTCCCGGTCGACGTGCAAGCGCTGGACGTGGATTTCCTGGCCGGCACGGGGCACAAGATGCTCGGTCCCACGGGGATCGGCTTCCTCTGGGCGCGCAGGGAGCTTTTGGACGAGATGGACCCGTTCCTGGGCGGCGGCGACATGATCCGCACGGTCACGCTCGAGGGGGCCGAGTGGAACGAGCTCCCCTGGAAGTTCGAGGCCGGCACGCCCCACATCGCCGGGGGGATCGGCCTGGGCGCGGCCGTGGACTATCTGGAGCAACTCGGGATGGAACGCGTGTTCGCCCACGAGCGGGAGTTGCTCGCCTACGCGCTCGAGCAACTGGGCCAGGTTGAGGGGGTGACCCTCTACGGGCCGCCCACGGCCGCGGACCGCCTGGCCGTCGTCCCGTTCAACCTCGAGGGCGTGCACCCGCACGACGTGGCTGACATCCTGGACCGCCACGGCGTGGCCGTGCGCAGCGGGCACCACTGCGCCCAGCCCTACATGGACCGGCTCGGCATGGACAACAACGCGCGCGCCAGCTTCTACCTCTACAACGGGCGCGACGACGTGGACGCGCTCGTCGAGGCCCTCGGCACCGTCAAGCGCGTGTTCAAGCGCTAGCGACCGCGCAAGCACGCCGGCCTATCGTCCCTATAATGGGCCTTAAAGGGGTGCGACCATGCCGCTGTTTCCTTTTCTGGCCATGTGCGTACTGGTGGGGTGGTTCTGGGGCCGCAAGGGACGTTCACCCGCGGCCGGCTTCTTTTTGAGCCTGTTTCTCACGCCGATCGTGGGCGCGGTCGTCGGGCTTGTCATCGCCCCCGACCCGGCCAAGCGCGAGGCGCGCGATCTCGGCGGCGGATACTCGAAGCCGTGTCCGCGCTGCGCCGAGTCCGTGCGGCGGGCCGCCCGGGTCTGCCGCTATTGCGGCCACGAATTCCCCGACCCGGTGTTCGAGCGGCTGGAGGCGCGCTGGCGCGCGGCCGCCGAGCTGCGCGAGGACGTGGCCGCCTCCTTTGTCAACGCCGACGCCCACGTGCGCCAGGTCCTGTGGGAGCGGCAACTGCGCCTGCTGCGCCTGCCGGCCGACTTCGAGCTCGACCAGGTCCGGGAAGACCCCGAGCGCGCCAAGGCCATTCTGGAGAGGTTTCCGGACAAGGCCGCCTTCCGCCTCGTGCTGGAACGCGCGGCCGAAAACGCCGCCAACACGCTTTCCTGCCCGCACTGCGGCCACCGCCAGCCGCGCGTCAACCCCGTCTGCTCCCACTGCTACCGCGACCTGGCACGCGTCGA
>CAZNGF010000061.1:0-15079 GCA_964572855.1 uncultured Thermotogae bacterium
CCTCAAACGAGGACGCTGCCATCGATGAAGGAGTCGCTTTTACACAACCTTCTTGACACGGCCACGGCCAGCTCGTGCAGCGTGAAGGTCTGGCCGTCCCGGGGCAGGTCGATCGTGATCGTGGGCGGCGTCGTGTCGTTGGCCGCGCGCGTGCCGACGCTCAGGATGGCCAACAACAGCGCCGCGCCAAGGAGCAGGCTGCGTCGTAGGGTCATGAGCACTCCTTTCTGATGTTTCCACTGTTTTCCATTATAAAGCACGACGCGCCGGCCGCGGATCTCCGGACGGGGAGGTGCTCAGCGCGCGCCTTCGTCCAGCCGCTTGCGGAACGTATGGCGCGCGGGGCTGTAGCCTAACCCTTCGTACAGGCGCAGGGCGGCCCGGTTGAAAGCCCAGACGTTGAGCTCGACCTCGGCGATCCCGCGCTCGCGGGCCCAGTCGTGCGCCCGCACCATCAGCGCCCGGGCCACGCCGCGGCGCCGGTGTCGGGCCGCGACGATCACGTCGCTCACGAACGCGTAACGCCGGGGACACAGCAACGGGTGCTTGGGGGCGGTGTGCTCGACGACGTGCAGCGTCCCGACCACACCGCGGTCGCAGAGCGCGACGAACAGCACGTTGGCCGGATCCAGCAGCATGGTCTGGAACGCGTCGCGGGAAAGCGCCGAGTCGTCCGGTCGTCGGAACACATCGGGCAACGCCTCGGCGTGGGCGTCCACGCCCTCGGCGTAGAGCGCGTTCAGCGTGTCGTAATCGCCCACCTCGGCTGTGCGAATCGTAATGTCCATGCACATGGGCAATCAGTGCTCCCGCCAGGCCGCAATAGATGGAATCCCGGACGGATCCCGACACGCGCCATTATAGGCGTACGGGATGCCGACATCAGCGCCAACGCGACGATTTCGGTTATGCTGACCGAAAAGAGGAACGAGGTGAACCGCATGTCAAACGGAAAGACGTTGGCGATAATCGCGGCGGCCTTGATGCTCGGGTACCTCGCGTTCAACTGGAGCGCCGTGTCGATTGCGGGCTCGGGCAACATCGTGGCGCAGGACGAACCGCTGGCGGGCTTCGACGCAATCGAGCTCAGCCACGCCTTCCGGGTGAACGTGAGCCGGGCCCGCGCCTTCAGCGTGCGCTTGCAGGTCGACGACAACGTCGTCCCCTACCTGCGCGTGGACACGTCGAGCGACATCCTACGGATCGGGTTGAAGCCGTTTCGCCACTATCGGCTCCAGGACGTCACGCTCTCCGCCGAGGTCACGCTGCCCGCGCTGCGCGGCGTCGAGCTGAGCGGGGCGAGCCGGTTGAGCCTGTCGGGCTTCGCCTCCGACGAGCGGTTCCGGGCCGACCTCTCGGGGGCAAGCGCGCTGGAGGGCGAACTCGTGGCCGGCGACGTGTCGCTCGACCTGTCGGGCGGCAGCCGCTTCGAGGGGACGCTCGAGGCCCGGGATCTGCGGGTCGAGGCCTCCGGCGCCAGCCGCGTGACCCTGAGCGGCACGGCGCGCGGCCTGTCTCTGGACGTCTCCGGCGCAAGCCAGATCGACCTTTCCGGCCTGCCGCTGGGCGACGCCACGGTCGACGCCAGCGGCGCCAGCGCGGTCACCGTCCGCGCCTCGGGCACGCTGCACGTCGACGCCAGCGGCGCCTCGCACGTGTCGTACCTGGGCGAGCCGACGCTGGGCCGGATCGACACCTCGGGCGGGTCGCGGGTCGAACCGCGCTAGTCGGCCGGCAGCGAAAAGCAGAGCGCCAACTCGGCGCCCTCGAACGGGAAGAAGCGCAGGATGAACGCTTGCGCGGCGCGCGGCACGTCGTAGACGAGCCGGCCGCCGGTGGCCGCGCCGGGTTCGAGGTCGGCCGAGCGGAACGGGCTCTCGACCCAGTCCGTCGCCAGACCGTGGAAGTAAGCACGCCCGGCGGCTGAAAGCGCGAAGAAGCGGCGGCTCGCGCTCAGCCCGGGCGCCAGCGCCCGGACCTTCAAGTCCACGACCACGAAGCGGTTCCCCTCGTGCGGCACCCAGCGCACGATTTTCTCGGCGGTCTCGACGCCCCGGAGCGTGAGCCGGTAGTCCGCGTTCTCGGCGCTGCGGCGATAGCAGGCCGGGCGTGGCGCGCCCACGCGGATCGTGGCCGCCGCTTCGGCGGAAGCGCCTCGATCGTCCCGAACCCTCAACCGCACCCGATAGTCCCCCGGACGCTCGAACGTGTGCGTGACGCGTGGCCCGACCGCGCTCGCGCCGTTGCCCAGCGCCCAGCGATAGTCGACCACCATCCCGTCGGGGTCCGACGACCCGGTTGCGTCGAAGGCCGCGGTGAGCGGGGCGGGGCCCTGGGGGGGATCGGCCCGGAGGACCGCCGCGGGTGCGAGGTTGGCCGCGCAGCCGGGCAGCGACGCGAGCGCCAGGGTCAAGGCCGGCCACAGCAGGAGTCGTTTGGGAGGCATGCGACCATTGTAAGGGGAGCCGCTGGCGCCTGTAAGCGCACTTACCGCGTCGGACGGGCGCGCTCTGCTTCAATAAGGGGAGCCGGACCAAAGGAGGACCCATGAACACCGCCGTGACGACCTACCGCGACGCCTTCCAGCGCCCGACCGCGCTCAACACGCTGCGCGAGCTGCTGCGCTGGCTGGCGCTGCGGGAGCACTGGGAGGCCTCGGTCGCGATCCCGACCTGCGAGTGCGTTGCGCGCCACTGGGCCATCATCCCGCGCGAGGACGAGGTCTACGTCGAGGTGGTCACGGGCGTCGACGGCCAGAACCTGTTGCGCCGCTTCCCGGGCCTGTCGACGCTGCCCGTCACGCCGGGAGATCGGGTCAACGTGATCTCGGGGGTGGCTTGCCACGGGCACGCTTTCTACTTCGGCCCGTTTGCCGAGGCGTACCGGAACCTCTGAGCTGCGGCGCGCCGGTTTTCGCGGGCGGCGCTCCCGTGTATAGTGGCCCCCATGGTGGCCCCGAACTCCGACAAGCCGCTGGACGGAACGCGCGTGCTGGACGTGTCAACCTTCGTGACCGGCGGGTTTTGCTCGCTCATGCTGGCCTACCTCGGGGCTGAGGTGCTCAAGGTCGAGCCGCCGGACAAGGGCGACGCGCTGCGCGGCTCGGGACCGCCCTTTGTTGCGGGCGAGAGCGGCTACTTCCTGAGCGTCAACAGCGGCAAGCGCAGTTGCACGCTCAACCTCAAGCACGAGCGCGGGCGCGAGGTCCTGTATCAACTGGCCGAGGACGCCGACGTCTTTCTGGAGAACTTCCGGCCCGGCACGGCCGCCCGCCTGGGCGTGGCCTACGAGGACATTCGGCGGATCAACCCGGCGGTCGTGTACTGCTCGATCTCGGGCTTCGGCCAAACCGGGCCCGACCGCGACCGGCCCGCTTACGACCAGCTCATCCAGGCGCTCAGCGGCGTGATGAGCGTGACCGGCGAACCGGGCCGCCCTCCCGCCAAGGTGGGCGTGCCGCTGAGCGACCTGACCGCGGCCATGTGGGGCGCCTACGGGATTCTGGCCGCGCTGCTGCGGCGCGAACGCACCGGCCAGGGGGACTATCTCGACGTGGCCATGTTCGACGGCGTGTTGCCCTGGCTCACCAAGCAGGCCGGCGTCTACTTCGCCACGGGCGAGGAACCGCAGCGCATGGGCTCGAAAGACCCCGTGATCGCGCCTTACCAGGTCGTGCCCACGCGCGACGGCTACCTCAACCTGGCCATCGGCAACGACAAGCTCTTCGGGCAATTCTGCCAGGCGCTGGGGCGGCCCGAGCTGGCCGAGGACGAGCGCTTTGCCACCAACCGGGGACGCATCGAACACCGCGACGCGCTCGACGCGGCCCTGGAGGCGATCTTCCTGAAGCGCCCGACCGACGACTGGGTTCGACTGCTGGCCGGGGAGCACAACCTGCCCGTCAGCCCCGTGCTGAGCGTGGGGCAGGCGCTCAACCACCCGCAGGCGCGCGCCCGCGGGGTCGTGCGCGAGATGGACCACCCCACCTGCGGGACGATCCGGGTGCTCAACCTGCCGCTGCGGTACGCCGAGGCGGACGGGGACTTCGCCGGTCCGCCCCCGACGCTGGGCCAGCACACCGAGCCGGTCTTGCGCGAGCTCGGGTACGGGACGGCGGCGATCAAAGCGCTGCGGGAGGAGGGCGCGATCTAGCGGGAGCGGGCGCCGTGAATCGACCCAAGCGCGGCTGTCAATAGGCCGCATGGACGTTGTATCATTGACTCGTTCGGCAAAAGCTAGTACGATAAAACGTTAGCTATCATGCGATTCTAAGGGGGTCTTCATGAGCCATAAGATGTGGATGGGCAGCCTTGTCGTGCTGCTCTCCTTCGTGCTATGGGGCTGCGGGGGACAGAACCAGGAGCCGTCGGCCCAGTTCGACGTCAACCCGGCCAGCCCGCAGGCGGGGGGCGAGGTCACGTTGAACGCCGGCGGGTCGAGCGATCCCGACGGCTCGATTTCGAGCTACACCTGGACGCTGCCCGACGGCACGACGCTTGAAGGTGAAAGCGTGACGCACACCTTCGCTGCGGCCGGCGACTACGAGGTCGAGCTCACCGTCGCCGACGACAAGGACGCCACCGCCACCACCACCCGGACGATCACGGTGGCCCAGGCCCCAAGCGAGGACGACACCTCGTCCGACGCCAACGCCACCGAGGAAAACCGGCTCACCGAGACGGACAGCTCCCAGGACGACACGACCTCGACGACCGGCACGAGCACGGCGTCGACGGACGGCGCCTCGGCGGAGACGGCCGCGGCCCAGCTCCAGGAGCACATCGCGCTCTCCGAGGGCACGACGGTGCGCATCCCGGCGGGCAGCGAGCCGCGCTACCTGCTGCCCAACGCCACCGAAGGCACTTGGGAGAGCCAGATCAGCGGGCTCATCTTCGACACGCTGGTCGAGACCAACGACAACATGGAGAACATCCCGGCCATGGCCGAGGGCTGGGAGTGGAACGAACAGGAACTCTCCTACACCTTCCACATTCGCGAGGACATCAAGTGGCACGACCACGAGGCGTCCGGCGAGACCGTGGACTGCGCCGACGTGCTGTTCTCGTTCAAGGCCTGGACGCACCCGAACTACCCCGGCGTGCGCTTCTCCAACTTCGAGAACGTGGTGGGCGCGCAGGCCTTCCGCGCCGGCGAGTCGGACGAGTGGCCCATCCCCGGCGTCAAGTGCCTGGACGACCACACGTTCTGGGTGCAGCTCACCCAGATCCAGCGCACGTTCCTGCCCTACGCCATCGCCTCCTCAGCCATCATGCCGCAGCACGTCTACGAACCCTACCTGGAGGAAAACGGCTACGAGATGCTGCAGGGCGCCGACACCGACCTGGGCAAGACGGTGGGCAGCGGGCCCTACCAGCTCGGCGAGTGGGAGGCGGCGCAGTACGTCAAGCTCGAGCGCTTCAACGACTACTGGCGCGGACGCTGGGGCCGTCAGGTCGAGGTCGAGGACCAAGTGGCCTTCCCCGGCATCGACCAGATCTACTGGGTGATCATGCCCGACACCGACGCCCAATACGCCGCGCTGCTCTCCGGCGAGGTCGACGTGCTGGACACGCGTAGCCAGGTGGACCAGTACTTCCAGCTCGAGAACAACCCGGAATTTGCCACCTACGAATACCCGCAGCTCGTCTACGACTACTGGCACTGGAACCTGCGCGAGGAGAAGTTCCAGGACGTCCAGGTGCGCAAGGCCATGTGTTCGGCCATCAACCGCCAGCAAATGGTGGACCAAGTGTTGCGCGGCCTGGGTGAGCTCACCAACGGCCCCTCGCACCCGCTGCGCTGGGACTGGGACCCCGCGCTGGAGGAGATCCACCCGCACTACGACCCCGAGCGCGTGGTCGAGCTGATGGAGGAGGCCGGCTGGACCATCGAGAAGGACGCCGACGGCTCGATCAGGCAGGGCGCGGTCTGGACCAAGACGACCGAGGACGGCGAGACCATGACCATGACGTTCGAGATCGCCCACAACACGCCCAACCCGCGGCGGCAGGACTTCGCCATCATCATGCAGCAGCAGCTCTCCGAGCTGGGCTTCAAGGCCTCGGTGCGCCCGATGGAGACCAACGCCTTCTACAACGACTACCTGGAGGGCAGCCACGACTTCGAGACGGCCATCGCGGGCTGGCGCATGGGCACCGACCCCGACGGCACCTCGATCTGGCACAGCGACAGCTTAAGCCCCAACGGGTTCAACTGGCACGCCTACAGCAACCCCGAGGTCGACCGGCTGCTCGAGGAGGGCCTGCAGTACGCCCAGATCGAGAAAGCCAAGCCGGTCTACCAGGAACTCAACCGGCTGCTGGTCGACACGATGGGCTACTGCTGGCTGGCGTTCCCGAGCGCGACCTTCGCGTCCAAGCCGGGGCTGGAAGGCATGGAGCAGTGGAGCCCGCTGAGCCCGTACTCGCACCTGACGGAGTGGTACTGGGACGGCCAGGGCGTGCCCGTGTCCGTCATGGAAGGGAACTAAGGCAACCCGCCCGGCGGCGGTCAACCCGCCGCCGGGCGCTGCCCCTCAAGCGCCCATGATTCAATACATCGTTCGCCGCATGTTGGTGTTGATCCCGACCCTGATCGTCACGACCATCGTGATCTTTGCGATCATCCAGTTGACGCCGGGGGACCCGATCCAGCGCTTCGAGAGCCCCGAGAACCCCCTGAGCGAGGAGGAGCGGTCCCGGCTCTACGCCCGCTACGGGCTCGACAAGCCGCTGCCGCTGCAGTACCTCAACTGGGCGCAGCGCGTGTTCACCGGGGACCTGGGCGAGTCGTTCAACTGGAACCAGCCGGTGTGGAACCTCGTGGTCAAGCGCGTGCCGCAAACGGTCGAGCTGGCGGGCTTGAGTTTGCTGATCTCGCTCATTTTGGCCGTGCCCATCGGGACGCTGAGCGCGATCAAGCAGTACACGCTGGTGGACAACACCATCACGTTCTTCTCGTTCATCGGGGTCGCGCTGCCCAACTTCTGGTTCGCGCTGCTGCTGATCGGGCTGTTCTCGGTGACGCTGGGCTGGTTGCCCACGGGGTTGTATGCCCCCACGGGCTTCCAGGGCAACGCCTGGGAGTGGTGGGGCGTGCACCTGAAGCACCTGGCCATGCCCCTGATCGTGCTGACCACGGCGCAGCTGGCGGCGTTCTCGCGCTACATGCGCTCGCAGGTGCTCGAGGTCCTGCACGACGACTACGTCAACACGGCGCGCGCCAAGGGCGTGCGCGAGGGCAAGGTCATCCGCAAACACGTGATGAAGAACGCGCTCATGCCGGTGGTCACGCTGCTGGGCCTGTCGCTGCCCTTTTTGCTCAGCGGCGCGCTCATCACCGAGCAGGTGTTCGCCTGGCCGGGGCTGGGCCGCTTCTTCTGGGAGTCGGCGGGCGCCCGTGACTACCCCGTGGTCATGGGCATCCTCTACATCGTGGCCGTGGTCGCGCTGCTGGGCAACTTCCTGGCGGACCTGGCCTACGCCTATCTCGACCCGCGCATCAAGTACGACTGAGGGAGGACGCGCATGGCACAACAGGCGACCCAGCCGGCCGCGCCCATGGCCCCCGCCGCGGGGGGCGTCAAGGCCCGCTCTTACCTGCGGCTGTTCTGGGCCCAGCTCAACAAGAGCCCGCTGGCGATGGGCTCGCTCGTCCTGCTGCTGGGCATGATCCTGGCCGCGGCCCTCGCGCCCCAGATCACCGACGCCGTGGCCTACGACCCCATGAAGGTGTTTGTGGGCGGGCGCAACGAGGCCCCCAGCGCCCAGCACTGGTTCGGCACGGACCACCTGGGCCGCGACCTGTTCAGCCGCGTGCTCTGGGGCGCGCGCATCTCGCTCAGCATCGGGGTGCTGGTCGCGCTGGTGAGCGTCGGGGTCGGGGCGCTGCTGGGGGCGATCGCGGGCTTCTTCGGCGGGATCACCGACACGCTCATCATGCGCTTTACCGACGTCGTGCTCAACTTCCCCGTGCTGTTCTTCTTGATCGCGATCGTGACCATGCTCGAGCCCAACTTCCTCAACCTGGTCTGGGCCATCGGGGCGTTTTCCTGGCCCGGCATCTGCCGCATCGTGCGCGCCAACATCCTGTCGCTCAAGGAGCGCGAGTTCATCCTGGCCTCGCGCTCGATCGGCGCGGGGCCGTTTCGCATCATCCTGAAACACCTCATGCCCAACTCGATGGCCCCGGTAATCGTCAACGCCACGCTCACCGTGGCCGGCGCCATCCTGGCCGAGGCGGGCCTGAGCTTCCTCGGACTCGGCGTCCAGCCGCCCACGCCGACCTGGGGCAACATCCTGTTCGAGGGCAAGCCGTTCCTGATCGGCGGGATCAACTTCTGGTACACGTTCTTCCCGGGGCTGTTCATCTTCCTCACCGTGCTGACCATCAACTTCCTGGGCGATGGGCTGCGCGA
Organism: uncultured Thermotogae bacterium; assembly: GCA_964572855.1. Classification (GTDB taxonomy): domain Bacteria; phylum Bipolaricaulota; class Bipolaricaulia; order RBG-16-55-9; family JAJCYT01; genus CAZNGF01. The sequence continues at coordinate 8,417 of CAZNGF010000061.1, forward strand.
CGCGCTCGACCCCAAGGTGACGACCTCGCGCTAGGCGCGCGGCGTTGGCGCGGGAGCGCGCCTTGTCTATACTGGCCGCCGCCAACCCGCATCCCCACCTGCCAAGGAGGCGTCATGGCCACAAGCACGTTACCCCGCTGGGATCTGAGCCAGATCTATCCGGGACTGGATTCGCCCGAGTTCGAACGCGACTTCCGCGCGCTCGGAGACCAAATCGAAACGCTGGAGCGATCCTTCGACGACGATGACATCGAGCAGGGAGCGGCCCGCGAACTGAACCCGGACGCCGTCCGCAGCTTCGAACGCGCCCTGGCCGAGCTCAACGCGGCGCTGGAGGCGCTTAACACGCTGCGCGCCTACGCGCTGGGCTTCGTAGCCACGGACTCGCGCGACGAGCGAGCCCAGGCCAGGCTGAGCGAGCTGCAGCGCGCCGGGGTGCGGCTCTCGCAGCTGCTGACCCGCTGGACCGGCTGGGTCGGGACGCTGGACCTCGACGCGCTGCTCGCGCGCTCGCAGGCGGCCGCGTCCCACGCGTTCGCGCTGCGCCAGGCCAAGACCGAGGCCGCGCACCTGATGAGCCCGGCCGAGGAGGCGCTGGCCGCCGAGCTCGACCTCTCGGCGGGTGCGGCCTGGGCCAAGCTGCACGGGACGTTCACCTCGCAGCTCGCGGTGACGCTCGAACTCGAGGGCGAGCGCCGCGAGCTGCCCATGAGCGCGCTGCGCAACCTGGCGCACGAGCCCGAGCGCGCGACGCGTCAGGCCGCCTACGAGGCCGAGCTGGCCGCCTGGGAGGCCCACGCCGTCCCGGTGGCCGCGGCCTTCAACGGCGTCAAGGGCCAGACGCTCACGCTGGCCCAGCGGCGCGGCTGGGACGACCCGCTGGACGCCGCGCTGCACCACAACCACATCGACCGGGAGACGCTCTCGGCCCTGCAAACGGCCGTGGAGGAGGCCTACCCGGACTTCCGGCGCTACCTCAAGGCCAAGGCGCGCGCGCTGGGGCTGGAACGGCTCGCTTGGTACGACCTGTTCGCGCCGCTGGGCCGCGGCCGCGCCTGGGGCTACGACGAGGCGGCCCAGTTCATTCAGGAGCAGTTCGGCACGTTCTCGGACGCGATGCGCGCGCTGGCCGAGCGCGCCTTCAGCCGGAACTGGATCGACGCCGAGCCGCGCGCCGGCAAGCGCGACGGGGCGTTTTGCATGTCGGTGCGACCCGGGGAGTCGCGCGTGCTGGCCAACTACGAGCCCTCCTACGGCAGCATGAGCACGCTGGCCCACGAGCTGGGGCACGCCTACCACAACCTCAATCTGAGGGAGCGGGCGCCGCTGCAGCGCCAGACCCCGATGACGCTGGCCGAGACCGCCAGCATCTTCTGCGAGACGGTGGTGCAGGGCGCCGCGCTCGAGCGGGCCGACGGGGCCGAGCGGCTGGCCATCCTGGAGTCGTCGCTCCAGCGCGACGGGCAAGTCGTTTTGGACATTGCCAGCCGCTTCCGCTTCGAGTCGGCCGCCTTCGAGCGCCGCCGCGCGCGCGAGCTGAGCGCCGGCGAGCTCAACGCGCTCATGCTCGAGGCCCAGCGCGCCACCTACGGCGACGGGCTCGACGGCGAGGCGCTGCACCCCTACATGTGGGCCGTCAAGCCGCACTACTACAGCGCCGAGCGCAGCTTCTACAACTTCCCCTACACCTTCGGGCGGCTGTTCGGCCTCGGGCTCTACGCGCGCTACCGCGAGGCGCCGGATGACTTCAGGGCGCGCTACGACGAATTGCTGTCCTCGACGGGCCTGGACGACGCCGCGGCGCTGGCCGGAACGTTTGGCATCGACATCCGGCAGCCGGACTTCTGGCGCGCGAGTTTGGACGTCATCCGGGAAGATATCGCGCAGTTCGAGGGGTTGGTGTAGGTCAGCGCGTTACAGACGTTGTGTCCTCCCCCTTTTGGAACGGAATCGTGCCCTTGAGAAAGCACGGAGAGTCACGATAAGTCTGCGCTCGTCGTTCCCGCGCAAGCGGGAACCCAGAATAGGTAACACACCTGTCTGGATTCCGGATCGCGCTCTGCGCGTCCGGAATGACGCTGAACCATGGGATTGCTTTGCGACGTGCATACTTCCGTTTGGGAAAGGGAGGACATTTGTGGGGCAGGAAAGAAAGGCAGGGGCGCGGCCGTGCGCCCCTGCGGATCATTTGACCGAATAGCGGTCCTTGTCGGCGAAGAAGTCGATCAACCGGCAGGGGCCGTGGAAAGTGGCGGCGTGGGTCGTGCCGGCGGGGATGAAGTAGTGGTCCCCGGCCCGATAGGTCTTGGTCTCGTCGCCGACCGTGAGCTCGACCTCGCCGTCGAGCACGACGCCCCACTGGTCGCCGTGGGAATGCGGCGGGACCTGGGTGGGTTCGTAAAACTCGAAGAACACGATCTGGCCCCGTTCCCCCTGGAACAGCCGCCCGCGCACGCCCGAGATTGGCAGGTCCGCCTCGGGCAGCGACTCGATCATGCCGGGGTAGAAGGCATCCATCAGGCGGCCTGCGGCGTGCGCTGGTAGACGGGCGCGCACCAGCCGCGGTATGCGGGCACCTGGCCGCGCACGGCCCGGAAGTACAGGTCCTGCAGTTTAGCCGAGACGGGGCCGATCTGGCCGGAGCCCACGGGACGGTGGTCCACCTTGACCACGGGGACGAGCTCGACGCCCGTGCCGCAGAAGAAGATCTCGTCGGCCACGTAGAGTTCGGTGCGGTCGATCTGGCGCTCGACCGTGGGGATGCCGAGCTCGGCCTCGGCCAGCTGCTTGAGCGTGGCGCGCGTGATGCCCTCCAGGATGTTGGCGTAGACCGGCGAGGTGATCAGCGTCCCGTCGCGCACGATCATGAGGTTTTCGGCGCTGCCCTCGGAGACGTGGCCGTCCTGGTTGAGCACGATGGCCTCGTCGTAGCCGTTTTGCATGGCCTCGGTCTTGGCAAAGGCCGAGTTGACGTAAGCCCCGGTGACCTTGCCGCGCGCGGGCATGCTGTTGTCGTCGATGCGCCGCCAGGAGGACACGCCCGCGTGCGCCCCGTCGGGCTGCTCGATGTACTTGCCGAACGGGACCGAGAACAACGCCAGCTCGCCCGCGAGCTCGTGCAGGCGCACGCCGATGATCTCCTCGGACTTGTAGACCAGCGGGCGGATGTAGGCGTCCTGCTTGTAGCCCTCCTTGCGCAGCAGCTCCAGGGTGATCGCGCACAGTTCGTCGGCCGAGTGGGGCAGCTCGACCAGGAGCAGGCGGGCCGAGCGGATGAGGCGCTCGTAGTGCTCCTTCATGCGGAAGACCAGCAGCTCTTGTTCGTCCTCGTTCCAGTAGGCGCGGATGCCTTCGAAGCAGCCCGTGCCGTAGTTGAGGGCGTGGGTCATGACGCTGACCTTGGCCTGCTCGATCGGCACGATGTTCCCTTGGAAGAACGCGTAACGGTTCTTGGGCATGGGCTCCCCTTTCGGTTTTGCGGATGGTTCGTTGCACACAAGTTCCACAACCAGCATGCAGCGCGGTTTGTGGTTTTGCAACAGGCGGGAGCGCGGCGTTCGCCCCCAAGGAAGGAAGCCCGGCGGGCAGGCGCGCCGGGCTGTTTGACGAATGCGCTCAAGGGTCAGACCTTGAAAGCGTCCCTCTTCTCACCCCGTCCTCTCACCTCTGTAACTCGGGTGAGCCTGCCGGGAACGTCGCCCTTGTCGCCGGCGTCCGCTTGGGGTTGCCACGCGGCTGGGGAAAAACCCGCTGTCGGAGGTGTGCAGCGGCAAAACCCTGGCACGCGCACGTCGGAGGCGCGGTCGACAAGGACCTAGGAGGTTAGGTTGGTTTGTGGAGTTGTGACGCGTTCCACGGTCAGGAACGCCCTGAAAAGCACAAGCGGCGCGCTTTCGCGATAACACGAAAATCGCCTCATTTCGGTAACCCGGCTGTCTCGGAGAGACCCGTGGCTTTGCGCCCCCACCTCGCGATGGGTTTGCCATTGTCGATGATTGAAAGCAATATAACACACTTGGAAAAGATTGTCAAGCATCCTTGCCCAGTCGCTGATCCTGCTGGAATTGCGGTGCGCTCGGGCCCGCCTATAATCGGGATATCCCTTCACAAGGAGCTCACCTCATGACGCACAAGGAACGCATCCGAGCCGCGCTGCGCGGGGAGGCGCTCGACCGGATCCCCGTCGCGCTCTGGCAGCACTTCCCGCGCTACGACGCCCAGGCCGACACGCTGGCCCAGCAGGTGATCGCGTTTCAACGGCAGTACGACTTCGACCTGGTCAAGGTCACGCCCGTGGCCGGCTACCCCGCCGAGGCCTGGGGCGCGCAACTGCACTACCTGGACAACGCCAACGGCACGCGCGGCTACGACAGCCGCCCGGTGAGCGCGGTGCAGGACTGGGAGTCCCTGCCAGCGCTGAACGTGCACGAGGGCCTCCTGGGCCGCGAGCTGGACGCGCTGAGGCGCATCCGCGCGGGCGTGGGCAACACCGTCCACGTGATGCAGACGTTCTTCAGCCCGCTGACCACGGCCAAAAACCTCTCCGGTGACCTCTGGAAGCATCACCTGGATAAGCACCCCGAGGCGCTGCACGCCGGCCTGAAGACCATCGCCGAGACCACGCTCGCCTTCGCGCGCGCCAGCCTGGAAGCGGGGGCGGATTCGGTCTTCTTCGCCACGCAACTGGCCAGCTGCGACGCGCTCTCCGAGGCCGAATACCGCGAGTTCGGGACGCGCTACGACCTGCAAATCCTGCAGCCGCTCCGCCAGCAAGCGGACGTGATCCTGCTGCACACCCACGGGAGCAACGTCATGTTCGAGCTCGCCTGCGACTACCCGGCCGACATCCTCAACTGGCACGACCGCCGCACCCCGCCGGCGCTGGCCGAGGGACAGAAACAGTTCAAGGGCGCCGTGCTGGGCGGCCTCAACGAGTACGAGACGCTGCCCAAGGGCTCGATCGAGGACGTCCGGGCCGAGGCCCGCGACGCGATCCAGCAGACGGACGGGAAGCGTTTCATCCTGGGCGCGGGCTGCGTCACGCTGCTGACCACGCCCAAGGCCAACCTGCAGGCCGCGCGGGACGTCGTCGAGCAAGGCTGAGCTCAGAAAGTCAGGTCGAACTCGGTCCCGAAGGCCGTCTCGGTTTCGCCGGCGGCCGGGTCGTTCGGGAAGCGCGTCCTCTCCAGCTCGGCGAAGAGCACCCACGTGAGCGCGTCCCGCCACGGGACCTCGGCCTCGGCCGAGAGCGTCCAGCGGTCTTGGTCGTCCTCGGGGTCGTTGGCGAAGCGCTGCCGGCGCAGCTCGGCTTCGAGTGCGATGGTGGCACCCGCCGTGTCCCATGCGCCGCCCAGTTTCCAGGTCGTCTGGTCCCGGTCGCGCCGGTCGCCGGGGTCGTGAGGGAAGCGGCGCCTTTGCCGTTTGTGTGCCAGCTCGAGTGCGATGTCCGCGTGCGCCCAGGCCGCCGCCAACGCCACGAAGCGCTGGTCTCGGTCGTTATTGGGTTTGCGCGGGAGGCGACGCGCGCGCAGCTCGTAGCGCAGCTCGACCTCCGCCCCGTTTCGCTCCCAGGCCGCCCCCAACGCGAGCCAGCGTCGCGTGAGCTCGTCGTCGGGGTCGTTGGGGAAGCGGTCCCGCCGGTGGCGCAGGTCCCACTCGAACGCGACCCCGGCGCTCGGCCCCAGGGCGCCGCTGAACCGGAGGTCGCGCCGGATCCGGTCGTCCTCGCCCGCGCGGGGGAACGCGCGCAGCTGCAGGGTCCCGTCGAACCGGAGCTCGGCCCGTCCCAACGTGCGGTCGAACCTCCCCTGCCAACGCAGGCGCCGCTCGTCGTCCTCGGCGGACGCGCGGAAGCGCTCCCAAAACAGCGCTTGCGACAGGGCCCCCTTCCAGCCCGGCCCCCCGGACGCCCACGCGACCTCGAGCTCGGCCTCGAGCTCGTCTTCGTCGTCGTCGGGGTCGTTCGGAAAGCGCTCGCGCACGTGCGCGAAGTCGAGCGCCGCCTCCCACGGCGCGGACGCGGCGTCGAGCCAGAACCGGAGGGCCTGTTCGTCCTGGTCGCCGGCCGGGTCGTGGGGGTTGCGTTCGCGCAGCCGTTCGAACCTTCCCGCAACGCGCCCCAGGGCGTGCGGCCAGGCCAGGGTCAGACGCCCGGACCGTTCGTGTTCGGTCTTGGCGGTGTCGATGGCGTGCAGGTCGTGCTGGAAACGGACGCCTCCCTCGACCGTGAGGGCATCGAGCGCCAGGGCGTGGTCGGCGTCGAGCTCGAGTGCGACGACGCGGTCCGTTACGCCGCCGCCCTCGACCTCGGTCACGCGCACGACCTCCGCGCCGAGCTCGCCGGCCCGGGCGTGCGCCCCGCACAGGGCGCACGCGGCGAGCATGACCCCGATCAAACGTGAACTCGGACGATGCGGCATGGGCAGCCCTCTCGATGAAAACTGAACGCTATTGTAACACAGGACGAGAGAGGAGACAACATTGTCCTTTGTTAGAAAGAGGTTTCTCGACGCGAACCCTGGAGGGGGATTTGGGCTGCAGTTTTCCTTGGTTTGACCGTCACAATGGCCTGTAGGGGCGCACGGCCGTGCGCCCCTACGACAGGATGAACGAGGTTTGGCCTTACCTGGAATGCCGCGCGATGCGGCCGATCCAGTTGCCGCG
>CAZNGF010000062.1:0-15003 GCA_964572855.1 uncultured Thermotogae bacterium
CATGGCTGAAGCCAGGGGATGCTGGGTTGCAAGCGAAAGGAGCGTGCGAATGAGCACGTCTTACCCTGTCTCACCCACAGGTTCGATGCCCCGACCTGAGATAGAATCTACTGTTGATACGCTGAAGGTTTTACCCAGGACACGGTTGCGTCCTGGAACCCCATACCTTCACTTGTCAAAGACCGCGGCAGGAGCTTTTAACGCGTCTCTGCCTAGTCGCATGATAGGGCATCGAGCCCCATCATACAACAGCATTTTCTACATCCCCACAGTTGAAACAGGAGGCTTTGAAAATGCTACGACGCGGTAAAATCGGCGGGGGAGCGAACTTCAATACTCCCCAAGAAGCGAGCTCGCCCCTCAGACCACGACGTTGACCAGCTTCTCCGGCACGACGATGACCTTGCGCACGGGCTGCTCTCCGATGCGCTTTTGGATGCTCTCCAACGCCAGGGCTTGTGCCTCCAGCGCGGCCTTGTCCTGGGCGGTCGCGATCGGAACCGTGAGGCGGGCGCGCACGACGCCGTTGATCTGAACCACGACCTCCTTTTCCTCCTGCACAAGCGCCTCGGGGTCGAGCTCGGGCCAGCCGGCGCGCAGTACTGAAGACTCGTGGCCCAGGACGTTCTGCCAGAGCTCCTCACCGACGAACGGGCAGATGGGCGAGAGCATGCGGATCAGCGTTCCGACCGCCTCGCCCAGGAGCGCGGCATCGGGCGCGCCCGCGCGCTGCTCGGCGTAGTCGTAGAGCGCGTTGGTCAGCTCCATCAGCGCGCTTACGGCCGTGTTGAAGTGGAAGTCCTCGAAGTCGCGCGTGAGCGACTGAATGGTGGCGTGCAGCTTGTGCCACAACGCCTTTTCGTCGGGGCCGAAGGTCGCCGGATCGGGCGACTGCCCTTGCCCGGCGCGGATCCGCTCCCGCTGCTCGTACACGAAGGTCCAGACGCGCTTGATAAAGCGGAACGCCCCGCGCACGCCCTCGTCGCTCCACTCGATATCGCGCTCGGGCGGGCCCATGAACAGCGTGTAGAGCCGCTCGGTGTCGGCGCCGTACTGGGCCAGGATCTCGTCGGGCGAGACCACGTTCTTCTTGGACTTGCTCATCTTGGCGATCTCGCTGTGCATGGGCGCGCCGCACTGGGGACACGTTTCGTCCTCGCCCACCTCTTGGGCGGGCTGCCAACCGTGGGTTTTGCAGCGGTAGGCGCGGTGCGTGATCATGCCTTGGGTGAAAAGGCGCTTGAACGGCTCGCCGAACGTCACCAGGCCGAGGTCGCGCAGCGCCTTGGTCACGAAGCGCGAGTAGAGCAGGTGCAAAATGGCGTGCTCGACCCCGCCCACGTACTGGTCCACCGGGAGCCAGGCGTTCACATCACCCGCGTCGAATATCTTTCCGGCGTCCTGGGGCGAGATGTAGCGCAGGTAGTACCAGGAGGAGTCCACGAACGTGTCCATCGTGTCAGTGTCGCGCTTGGCCGCGCCGCCGCACTGGGGGCAGGTCGTCTCGTAGAAGGCCGGGATGTCGGACAGGCCCTTTTTGCCCAAAAATTCGACCTCGGGCAGCTCGATCGGCAGCTCGGACTCGGGCACGGGCACGACCCCGCAAGATCCGCAGTGGACCATCGGGATGGGCGTGCCCCAGTAGCGCTGCCGGCTCACGAGCCAGTCGCGCAGCCGGTAGTTGACCTCGCGCCTGCCGTGGCCGTGTTCCTCCAGCCAGACGATGATCTTTTCTTTGGCCTCGCCCATGGCCAGCCCGTCCAAAAAGCCGCTGTTGATCGCGGGGCCGTCGCCCAGGTAGGCCTTGCCCTCGAAGTCCTCGGGCGGCTGCACGGTGCGCACGATGGGCAGGTCGTGCGCTTCGGCGAAGGCCCAGTCGCGCTCGTCAGACCCCGGCACGGCCATGATCGCGCCCGTGCCGTAGCCCATCAGCACGTAATCGGCGATCCAGATCGGGATCTTTTCGTTGTTGACCGGGTTGAGCGCGTACGAGCCCGTGAAGGCGCCGGTCTTCTCGCGCTCGGCCTGCTGGCGCTTGATCTCGCTCTCGGCCAGGGCCGCCTCCACGTAGGCCGCCACGGCCGCGCGCCGCTCGTCGGTCGTGAGCGATGCGACCAGCGGGTGCTCGGGGGCCAGCACCATGAAGGTTGCGCCAAAGACGGTGTCCGGCCGGGTGGTGAACACCTCGATCGGCGCGCCGCCCCCGTCCACGGGAAACCGAATCGAGGCCCCGTCGCTGCGGCCGATCCAGTTGCGCTGCATCACGCGCACGCGCTCGGGCCAGTGTTCCAGTTGCTCCAGGTCGTCCAGCAACTCCTGGGCGTATTTCGTGATGCGGAAGAACCACTGCGTCAGGTTGCGCTTGTCGACCTCGCGGTCGCAGCGCTCGCAGCGCCCGTCGATCACCTGCTCGTTGGCCAGCACGGTCTCGCAGCCCGGACACCAGTTGACCAGCGCCTCGCGGCGGTAGGCCAGGTCGTGCTTGTAAAGCTGGAGGAACAGCCACTGGTTCCACTTGTAGTACTCGGGGTCGCAGGTGGCCAGCTCGCGCGCCCAGTCGAACTCGACGCCCCACTGGCGGAACTGGCGCCGGAAGGTCTCGATGTTGGTATACGTCCACGTCTTGGGGTGCGTCTCGTTGTCGATGGCCGCGTTCTCGGCCGGCAGGCCGAAGGCGTCGTAGCCCATCGGGTTGAGCACGTGATAGCCCTTCATGATCAAGAAGCGACAGGTCGCGTCGCCGATGAGCCAGTTGCGCCCGTGTCCCACGTGCATCGCGCCCGAGGGGTAGGGGAACATGTTCAGGTAGTAGAACTTGTCCTCGGTTTGGTTCAGGTCCGGCTTGAAGAAGCCGCCCTCGCGCCAGTAGTCGCGCCAGCGCGCCTCGATGTCCTGGAATTCGTAACGGGGTACAGCCATGCCGAGCACCTCACTTCATCCCTGATCGAATAAAACAGCGTCAATGCGCGCTATTCTGTCAGAACGTCGCTGATGGGGCAAATGGGGAAGGTCCGTGCGCTAGGCACGGCGTAGTGGAAAGCGGGGGACAACCTGCATAAGCGCGTCCATGCCCCTATTATCGCGACCCAAGCTTGGATTTCAAGGCGGAGGAATCACATGGCGGGCGCCGCCGGAAGCCAACCGGAAGGGACTGGCGTCAGAATCGATGGGCCCTAAGATAGGATGAGCCTACCCCTGAAGGAGAGCGATTTTCGTGGACCCATTCGCGCAGTTCTACCGGAACGCGGAGCGCCTGGTGCGCCGCCGGCGCGCGTGGCGCTGGGGCGGGCAGGGCGCGGTGGCCGGGCTCACGCTCACGCTGCTGTACCTGGTGGCCGCCATCCCCGGCTGGATGCCGACGCCCGGCCTCCTCTGGCTGCTGGCCTTTAACGCCCTGGTGGCCGCGGGCGCGGCGCTGGGCGGCTACCGCGCGCCGGTCGACATGGACGGCGTGCTGTTCCAGATCGACCAGACCCTCAAGACCGGCGAGCTGCTGCTCACGCTGCACGACCTGAAAGCGCGCGGCGAGGCCGAGTTCAGCGCCATGCTGGAGCGGCGCATGCAGACCTACGACATCCGGCCCGAACGCGCCTTCTACCACACGGGCTACCACTGGAAGCGCGGCGGGACGATCGCGGCGCTGGCCCTGGGCTGTGGCGTGCTCTTGTTGGGGCTGAACACGACCTGGGCGGGGTTCGGCCTGGGCGGAGCGGGCTCCCCTTCGCTGGCCGGCGCCGGGAGCGCCGCGGCCCTGCCCGGCGAGCTGCAGGCCCAGCTCGAAGAGGTCAAGCGCGTGATCCCGAACCTGCCCGACGACCTGAGCGAGCAGGTGACCGAGCGCCTGCTCTCCTCGCGGCCCAACTTCCGCCAGATGGTCACCGACCTGGGTTCGGCCCAGGACCAGGTGCTGGGCCTGTCCGGCACGGCCCCGCCCAACGCCTCCGAGGGCGACGGCGAGGGACAAACGGACGACGGGAGCACCGAGGAGGAGGCCGAGCGCCGGCGCGAGCAGCAGCGCCAAAACCTGGAAGCGCTCCAGCAGCAACTGCAGTCGCTCCAGGCCCAGTTGGGCCAGAACGAGGGCGAACCGCCCGACGAGGGCGCGCTGGCCGGCATCCAGCGCGCGATGGAGGGGCTGGACGAGGAAAGCGAACTGCGCGCAGAAATGGAACGGGCGCTGGAGGGAATCGAACGCGGCGAGCCGGCCTCGCGCGAGGCGCTGGAACAACTGCGGCGCGAGCTGGGCGAGCGCCTGCAGACCGACGAGCAGCTCGAATCGCTGCGCCAGGCGCTGGCGCGCTGGTCCGATGAACGGGAGGCGGACGAACGGGTCGCGAGCGAAAACGCCTCCGAAGGCGGGGACGGCGAGCGCAGCGACGGCAGCCCCGAGGGCGACGGCAGCGGTCAGAACGGTCGGGACGCCGAAAGCGACCGGGGCAACGGCAGCGCCCCGCAGGAGGGCGAGCGCGAAGGCCAGTCCCCCGATCCGCTGGAGCGCGCCGGGCGCGGCCTGGGCGAGCAAGCCGGCAGCGGCGAGGCTCGAGCGGGCGCGGCGCGCCCGCTCGAGCCCTGGACGCCCTCGTACAAGCACGCCAAGGTCCCCGACGGGCTCATCCCGGCCGAGGCGGTGGCCCGCTGGCTGGGCCGCGGTGTGCCCGTGGAGTCCGACGCCAACGCCGACGGGACGCCCGCCGGCTACCGGCTCAGCTACGACCAGGTCGAGGCCCTGCTCGACGTGCGCGACCTGCCGGTCGAGGTGCGCGACGTCGTGCGGTCCTACTTCCTGGGCATCATCGGTCAACTGAACGAAGCACAATAAAAGGAGAAGGGACAAGTCGTTTCCGTGCTCCCATCTTCCCTCACATAAGGAGGCGCGTTGCTCACCGAAACCGACATCCAGACGGCGCAAGCCAGGTTTTCGCGGCTGCAGGAGGAACTGGGCAAGTCCATCGTGGGTCACCGGGGCATCATCCGCGGCGTGCTGATCGCGCTGCTGTGCGGCGGGCACGTGCTGCTGGAGGGCGTGCCGGGCCTGGGCAAGACGCTCATCGTGCGCTCGCTGAGCCGGACGCTCAACCTGAGCTTCTCGCGCATCCAGTTCACCCCGGACCTGATGCCGGCCGACATCATGGGCACGAACCTCGTGATGGAGGACGAGCACGGACGGCGCTACTTCGAGTTCTCGGGGGGGCCGGTGTTTGCCAACCTCGTGCTGGCCGACGAGATCAACCGCGCCACGCCCAAGACCCAGGCCGCGCTGCTGGAAGCCATGCAGGAGCGCGCCGTCACGGTGGGCAAGCGCACCTACGACCTGGAGGAGCCGTTTGCCGTGCTGGCCACGCAGAACCCCATCGAGATGGAGGGCACCTACCCGCTGCCCGAGGCCCAGGTGGACCGCTTCTTCTTCAAGCTGCACCTCGAGACGCCCGACTTGAGCGAGCTGGAGGAGATCATCCGGCGCAACACCGAAGGGGCGGAAAGCGCCGACCTCTCCCCCCACGTCGACCGCGACGAGCTGCTGGAGACGCGCGGCCTGGTGCGCGCCTTCCCGATCGCCGACAAGCTGCGCCACTACGCCGCGCGCCTGGTGCACGCCACGCACCCCGAACACGAGGGAGCGCCCCCCTCCGTGCGACAGTACGTGGCCTACGGGGCCAGCCCGCGCGCCGGCATCAGCCTGGTGGCCGGGGCCAAGGCGCACGCCTTCCTGAACGGCGCCGGCAACGTGCGCCTGGAGGACCTGCAGGCCGTGTTCCCGCTCGCGCTCAACCACCGCGTCCTGATCAACTTCAAGGGCCAGTCCGAAGGGGTCACCGTGGACGCGGTGCTGGCCGAGGTGCTCCAGAGCCTCAAGACGGTCTGACGTGCTCAGCGAAGGCCTGCTCCAGCGCTTGAACGGGCTGCACTACGTCGTGCGCCACGCCGTCGTGGGCCGCGTGGGCGGCCAGCAGACCTCGAAGCGCACGGGGCTGAGCCTGGACTTCGCCGAGCACCGCAACTATCTCTCCGGCGACGACTACCGCTACATCGATTGGAACCTCTACGGCCGGCTGGACCGCCTGTTCGTCAAGGTGTTCTCGCGCGAGGAGGATTATCCCGTCTACGTGCTGCTGGACGCGAGCCGCTCCATGCAGGTCGGGGACAAGTTCGCCCGCGCCCGCGAGCTGGCCGCCGCGCTGGGCTACGTCGCGCTCAAGGACCAGAACCGCTTCGGGGTCTACCCGTTCGGCGCCGGGCTTGAGCTGGACGGCGCCTGGCGCGCGCGCTCGGGTTGGAAGCAGACGCTGGGCCTGTTCCAGTACCTGGCAGGTTTGGCGCCCGACGGGGCCACCGACCTCAACCATGCACTGACGCAGTTCGCTCACTTGGGGGTCCACCGCGGCCTCGTGCTGCTGGTCAGCGACATGTTCTGCCCCGAAGGCTACGACGAGGGACTGATCGCGCTGCGAAGCGCGGGCTTTGCCGTGATCGTGCTGCACGTGCTTGCCAAAGAAGACATCGATCCGCCCATCGAAAACGAGGTCTGGCTCACGCCGGCCGAGCCCGACCGCGGCGGCAAGCGGCTGAGCGCGCCCGAGGCGCGCGCGGGCTACCTAAGCGCGCTCGACGACTACCTGACGCGGCTGCAGGAGTTCAGCCACCACCACGAGATCGGCTACGTGCGCCTGCCGCTCAGCTACACGCTGGAGGAGACCGTGCTCGAGCGGCTCCGGGGCCGGGTGTTGCGATGAGCTTCCTGGCTCCGCTGGCCTGGAGCGCGCTGGGCCTGAGCACGCTGGTGATGGCGGTCTACTTCCTGCGCCGCCGGCCGCGGCCGCTCTCAGTCTCAGCGTTGTTCCTCTGGCCGCAGGCCTCGGCCAAGCCGCGCAACACGTGGCGCTGGCACAAGGCCCCGCTGGGGCTGTTGCTGCTCCAGTTGCTGGCGCTGGCACTCTTGGTGGGCGGGTTGGCGCAGCCGGTCGTCTTCACCCAGGCGCGCGGGGCGGGCAAGCTAGCCGTGATCGTGGACACGAGCGCCAGCATGCGCATGAGGACCGAGGACGGCACGCGCCTGGACGAGGCCGTGCGGCGCGCCCGCGCGCTGGTGCGCGCGGGCGCCGACGCCGAGATCGCGCTGGTCGAGGCGCGCGCCGGCGGGGGCGTGCGCACGCCGCTCACGCCCGACGCGGGGCTGGTCGAACGCGCGCTGGGCGCGCTGGGGCCGAGCTACCTGGGCGACGCCCCCGTGAGCGCCGTGGTCAACTGGGTCAACAGCCAGGCCCCCTGGGGCGAGTTCGACCGCGTGGTCTGGTTCACGGACCGCCTGCCGGCCGATCCGCTCTGGCGCGACCTGCCGCTGGAGCTCAGCCTCGTGCCCGCGGGCCAGGCCAACGCCGCGATCACGGCCTTCGCCGTGCGCCCGCAGCCGGACGATTCACAAGGCTACGAGGCCTTCGTCGCGCTGCGCAACGACGCCGAGGTCGCGCTCTCGACCGAGCTCGTCCTGAGCGGCGACGGGACCCAGGTGCTGACCACCCCGGTCGAGGTCCCGCCGGGCGCCAGCGCCCAGTACGTCTTCCCGCTCTCGGGCCGGACGCCCGAGCGGCTGCGCGCCGAGCTGCTGGTCGAGGACGGGCTCGACTTCGACAACGAACGCCGCTTCGCCTTCCGGCCGAGCGTGCGGCCGCGCGCCTTTTGGCTCGGGCCGGGGGACCCGTTCCTGGCGCAAGCCCTGCGCGCGGCGGGGGTGCAGCGGATCGTGCCCTGGAGCGAGGACGCCTTCCCGGCCACCACGGACCTGATCGTGGTCAACCGGGCCGCGTTGCCGCGTGACCTGCGCGGCAACGTCCTGTTGATCGCGTCCACTTGGGACGGGGTGGTCGCACTGGGCGAGCCGCGCCCACTGGCCGACTGGCGCGCGGTCAACGCCCCGCATCCGCTGCTGCGCTCGTTCAACCCCGAGGACGTCGTCGTCGGGCAGGGCCGCGCGGTCGCCGCGCCCGAGGGCGCGCTCACGCTGCTGGAGGGCCGGGCCGAGGACGGAACCGTCCTGCCGCTGCTGAGCGCGCACCGGAGCGAGGGCACGCGGCTGGTCGCGCTCGGCTTCGCGCTCGAGGAATCCAACCTGCGGCTCACGCTCGACTTCCCGATCCTGACTTCCAACCTGCTGCGCTGGCTCGTCCCGCTGCCGCTGGAAGCCGCCGTGAGCGTGACCGGCGAGCCGATTCCGCTCGAGGGGATGGGCGACCGCGTGGGCCTGCCCTCGGGCGAGGTGCAGCGGACCGACGGGCCGGCCTTCGTGGGCACCGACGCCCCGGGCTTCTACCCGCTGCCGGCCGTGGCCCAGGCCTGGGCCGTCAACGTCCCGGCCGCGGAGTCGCTGCCGGGGCCACGTACATCACCCGAAACCGGCGACGCGCCGGCGGCCGTGAGCGCGCGGGCCCCCGAGCTGTACCGGGCCGCGCAGCCGCTCTGGTTCGTGCTGGCCTGGCTCGGATTGGCCGTGCTGGGGTTGGAGTGGCTCGCCTACGAGCGGGGGTGGCTTTAGATGCGCTTCCTCTACCCGTGGGCCTTTATCGGGCTGCTGGGGGTGGGCGGGCTGGCTTGGTTCCTGCGCGCGCAGTGGTCGCAGCGGGCGGGTTTGGACCGCGCGGCCTTCGTCGTGCGCGCCCTGGCGCTGGTGCTGCTGATCGGCAGCCTGGCAGGCCCGCAGGCCATCAGCCGCCAGCCCATGCGCTACGTCTACTTCCTGGCCGACCGCTCGGCCAGCGCGAGCGCCTTTCTGAGCGACGACGCGCTGCTGCAGGCCATGAAGGCCTACGTCCAGCCGGACGAGCGCGTGCGCTACGGCCTGATCGTCTTCGGCCGCGAGGCCTACGTGGATCAGCCCCTGTCCGAAGGATTGCCGCGCGCGATCCACACCGAGGTCGACCCGGCGGGCACGGATCTGGCCGGCGCGCTGCGGCTCGTGCTGGAGACGATGCCGCCGGCGCGCTCGGCACAGGGACCCGGCACCGCCGAGGCGGTCGTGTTCAGCGACGGGCAGGTCGACCCCGAGGGCCTGGCCGGGGCGCTGGCGCGTGCCCGGGCCGCGGGCGTGCGGGTCTGGAGCTACCCCGTGGGGCGGCAGGAAGCGATCGACGTGCGCGTCGACGCGCTCGAGCTGCCGCGCGAGGTCGCGCCGGGGGCGGGCTTCTCTGGCGCGGTGCGCGCCCACGCCAGCCAGCCGCTGGCGGCCACCCTGCTGATCTACCGCGACGACGAGCTGCTGGGCGCGCGCCCGGTCGAGCTCGACGCGGGCAGCAACGTGCTGCGCTTCAGCGACACGCTCAGCGAGGCGGGCCACCACCGCTACCAGGTCTACCTGCGGGCCGACGGGGACGTCCTGATCGACAACAACGTGGCCTCCGACCTGGTGACGGTCACGGGCGGCGCCTCGGTGCTGGTGGTCGAGCGCGAGCCCGGCAACAGCGAGGGGCTGGTCCGGCTGTTGAACGCCTCGGGCTACGAGACCGACCGCACGAGCTTGAGCCGCGCGCTCTCGCTGGGCAAGCTGGCCGCCTACAAGGCCGTCGTGCTCGACAACGTCCCGCTCAGCGCGCTGGGCGAGCCCAGCGTGAACGCGCTCAAGGCCTACGCGGGCCAGCTCGGCGGCGGGCTCTGGGTGGTCGAGGGACAGACCGCGCTTGCGGGCGTGGCCGACCACCCGCTGGAGGATTTGCTGCCGGTTACGTTCGAGGGACCACAACAGGAGCAGCTGCCCGGCGTGGCCATCGTGTTCGTGCTGGACCGCTCCAGCAGCATGGGGCAGTCCGTGGCGCCGGGGGTGTCGCAGTCCAAGCTCGACGTGCTCAAGGAAGCCGCCGCGGCCAGCGTCGAGATCCTGCGGCCGGACGACTGGGTCGGGATCGTGATGTTCGACAGCACGCACGGCTGGCTGGTCGAGCCCGCGCCGCTGGACGACAAGCGCGCCGTCTACGATCAAATTCGCCAAATCTTCGCCGGCGGCGGCACCGACCTGTTCCCGCCGCTGCGCGACGCGCTCGACCGGCTCGAGGAGATCAACTCGCGCGTCAAGCACGTGTTGGTGTTCTCGGACGGCAAGACCGTGCGCCAGGGGCGCGACTTCGACGCGCTGTTCGAGCGGCTCCGGGCCAGCCAGATCACGGTCTCGAGCATCGGGTTCGGGCAGCAGCCGGACGAGGAGATGCTGACCCAACTGGCCGAGGCCGGCCGCGGCGAGCTGTTTCTGGTGCAGGACGCCCGCGAGCTGCCGCAGATCTCGGTGCGCGAGACGCGCCGGGTCTCGCGCCGCCGCTGGGTCACGGGCGCGTTTGAAACCGCCCCCGGCCCCCACGCGCTCGCGCGCCTGAGCGGCCTGGACACCGAGGCCCTGCCGGGGCTGGACGGCTACGTGCGCACCTACGCCAAGCCCTTGGCCCAGACCGCGCTCCAGGTGGCCGACGACCCGCTGCTGAGCTTCTGGCAGTACGGGCTCGGACAGGTGGCCGTGCTCAACACCGACCTGGAAGGCCTGTGGAGCGGGCGCTGGCTCGACTGGCCGGGCCTGAGCGAGCTGGCCGGCGAGGTCGTGGCCCAGTTGTTCGCCAACCCGACCGCCGACGCCGGTCTCGTGCTGCGGCACGCAAGCGAGGACGGGGCGCTTGCACTCGACCTCGAAGCGCAAGACGGCCGGCGCTGGGTCAATTTGCTCGACGTCTCGGCCCAGCTCCTCAACGAGCAGGGCATCGCCGACGCCGCGGCCGCGGCCGGCACCGACGTGTCCTTCGACCAAGTCGCCCCCGGCCGCTACGCAGCACGCGTGCCCGGCGCCGGCCAGGGGCTCTACCTGCTGCGCCTGGAGGCCCGCTCGGAGGGCGAGCTGGCCGCGCAGCAGACCCACGTGATCACGGTGCCCTACCCGCAGGAGTACGAGGCGCTGGGCGCCAACGAGGCCGTGCTGACGTCAATAGCCGAGCGCACGGGCGGCGCCGTGCTGGAGGACGAACGCCTCGACTTCGGCCCGCTGGCCAGCGCCGGTCCGGTTTACTACCGCGACCTCTGGCCCTGGGGCCTGGGCCTCGCCCTCACCCTCTTGCTGGCTGACTTGGCCCTGCGCAAGCTCCCGCTGGAGGCGTTGCTGATGCGGTTGTTTAGGGCGAACTGACGCCTTTGGGTAGGGGCGCACGGCCGTGCGCCCCTACGACAAGATGAACGAGGCACGCAGCAGGTCAGCTTTGGTGAAGTCCGGCCAGTTGCTTTACATTGTCTGACAAGGGGGAATCGGACATGAAATACCGGGTCATCATCGAGCAGGACGAAAACGGGGTCTTTGTCGCTGAAGCCCCCGCTTTGCCCGGCTGCATTTCTCAAGGACAAACGCGCTCCGAGGCGCTGGAGAACATCAAAGAAGCCATCGCAGGCTACCTCGAGAGTTTGAAAGCCCACGACGAACCCATCCCACCTTCGATCTCCGAGGAGATCGTGGAGATTTCGGCGTGAGTGAGCTGCCTCGCCTCTCCGGACGCGACGTCGCCAAGGCGCTCAGAAAGCTTGGCTACGAGAAAGATCGACAGCGAGGCAGCCACCTCATTCTCAGACGGACAAACCCTCCCCACCGACGCGCCACGGTGCCAGATCACAAGGAAGTAGCCAAAGGCACACTGCGGGCAATCATCCGTGAGGTTGGTCTGACGGTTGATGAGTTCAAAGATTTGCTCTAACTCACGGCTTAACGAAGGGCAACAAACTCAACCCCCGTGACCGTTGGAGCGGCTGCCCATGCGGCGGTCGCGCTGTTGGTAGTCCAGGAAGGCGCGCAGCAGGTCGGCCTTGGTGAAGTCGGGCCAGTAGGTGGGCGTGACCCAGAACTCGGCGTAGGCCAACTGCCACAGCAGGAAGTTGCTCACGCGCAGCTCGCCCCCCGTGCGGATGATCAGGTCCGGGTCGGGCGTGCCGTTGGTGAACAGGCGACCGCGGAACGCCTCCTCATCGATTGATTCCGGGTCCAGGCGGCCGGCGGCGGCCTCGCGGGCCAGGGCGCGCGCGGCCTCCACGATCTCGGCCCGCCCGCCGTAGTTGATGGCCACGGTCACGGTCAGCTTGTCGTTGGCGCGCGTGCGCTCGGCGGCTTGTTCGATCTTTGCGCACAGCCGGCTCGGCAGCTTCTCGTCGCGGCACCCGATGGTGCGGATGCGCACGCCGCGGCGCTGGAGCTTGTCGAACTCCTCGTCGATGGCCCGGTCCAGCAGGCGCATCAAGAAGTTGACCTCCTCGGGCGGGCGCTGCCAGTTCTCGGTCGAGAAGGCGAACACCGTCAGGTAGCGGATGTCCAGCTCTTCAAACGCCTTCATCACGCGGCGTAACGCGTCCTTGCCGGCGCGGTGGCCCTCCTGCACGGGCAGGCCGCGCTCGCGCGCCCAGCGCCCGTTGCCGTCCATGATGACGGCCACGTGACGCGGCAACCGGGCCGGGTCGAGCCGTTGCAGCAGCTCGCCCTGGCCCAGCCCGTTCGCTCGGCTCGTCTCGGGTACGTCAGGCAACGCTTTGAACGGCACTGCGGTAATCCCCCCGCTGTTCGATGTAGCCGGCGATGCCGCGGAACGCGGCACTCACCTGCGGCCCCAGCGCGTGCTCCAACCCGTCCAGGCTGCGCTCGATTTGGTCCAGGTGGCGCTCGATCAGCGCCACGTTGTCGCGCAGCGCGCCGGTCTCGACCACGATCTCGCGCACGCGCTCGACGGAGGCCGCGGCTTCCTCGGGCCGTTGCAGTGCGCGTTCGAGGGCGTCCCGCCGGGCCGCATCCCCCCGGCTGCGCTCCCAGGCCTTCAGTAGCAGCAGCGTGCGCTTGCCCTCGATCAGGTCGGCCCCCTCGTCCTTGCCGGTGTCCTCGCCGCGGCCGAACAGGCCCAGGATGTCGTCCTGCAACTGGAACGCGACCCCGAGCGGGAGCGCGTAGTCGCTCAGCAATTGGAGGTGTTCTGGCATCGCCCCGCCGAGCGCCGCGCCGATGTGCAGCGGCCCCTCGGTGGTGTAGCACGAGGTCTTGAGCTCGTAGACCTTCAGGATCTCGTCCTCGCTCACCTGGGCCAGCGGCTTCATGCTCAGGTCGACCTCGAGCAGCTCGCCGAAGGCCACCTTGCGGATGACGTCGGTGAAGGCGTTGACGGCGTCGAACTTGTGCTCTTTTTGAAAATCCGCGCTCACCAGCGCGTCGTAGGCCAGCGCGCACGACAGGTCGCCCAACAGGATGCCCATCGAGCCGCCGAAGTGGGATCGGTCGTCGTCGTAGCGCGGCCGATAGCCGCGCTCGCCGAAGTAGTCCTCCCAGAGGCGGTGCATCGTCTTGCCGCTGCGGCGCTCGCGGCTGCGGTCGATGATGTCGTCGTGGATCAAGAGCGCGGTCTGGAGCAGCTCGATCGAGAGCGAGGCGCGCAGGATGGCGCCGAGCTCGCGCCCGCCCAGCGCGAAGTAGCCGCAGCACAGCAGCAGCGGCCGCACGCGCTTGGCCTCGCCGCGCAGCGTGAAGTCGGTCAGAAACTCGCGCAGCGTGCGCTCGGCCAGCGGCGGCAGCTCGCCCCGGGCCCGATCGGCCGTCTCGGCCAAATAGGCCTCTAACACCGGGTTGAGCGCGCGCCGGAACTGGTCGATGGCGGCCTTGGCGTTTCCGCCCGAGGCCAGTGCTTGTAGGACGTCCACCTTGGTCGCTGCCCCTCTCTCCGTGATCCACCTCACGCTACTGTAACTCCGGGTTGAGGTCAAGCGCCGAGTGCAATTCGGGCGCGCGGGGACTACCATCGGGGAAACCGAGCCCGGAGGCATGCCGTGTCCGATTCCCCCGCATCTGATCTCGACGCGTTCCGCACGGCGTTCGACCGCTGGTTCCGAGCCTGGCTCGGCCAGGTCGAGGCCGGCTGGGTGAACCGTTTCCCCGAGATCGCCCCGGCGCTGCGCGCGCTGGCCGAGCACCTGCGCCGGCCTCTGGACTACCGGCCCAGCTACACGCGCCCCTTCCTGGTGGCGCAGGGGCACGCGATCGCCGCGGGGAGACAGGCGGACGCCGCGCTGCGGCTCGGCGGGGCGATCGAGCTGGTGCACGCCTATCTGCTGATCCACGACGACCTGATCGACCAAAGCCCCTTGAGGAGCGGCGTGCCCACGCTGCACGTGCGCTACGCGCAAGGCACAACCGCGCACGCCGGCCGCGCGCAGGCGCTGCTGGCCGGCAACCTGACCGCCGAGCTCAGCTCGCTGCTGCTCGACGAGATCGGGCGCGACTTCGCGCTCGACGCGGACGTGACGCTCGCGCTGCAGCGCCGGCTGAGCCGGATCAAGCTCAGCGAGAACGCCGGCCAGCTGCTCGACATGCAGCTGGCCGGCACGCCGCTGGAGGCCGTGCGCGAGGCCGACGTGCTGCGGCTCTACCGGCTCAAGACCGCCGCCTACACCACGGAGGGGCCGCTGGCGCTCGGCGCGCTGCTGGCCGGCGCGGACCAGGCGCTGCTGAAGACGCTGGAGGAGGTCGGCCGCGCGCTCGGCGAGGCCTACCAAGCGCTGGACGACCTCAAGGGCGCCTTCGGCGACGAGGCCGAGCTCGGCAAGCCGGTGACCTCCGATTTGCAAGAGAGCAAGCGCACGCTGCTGCTGTGCTACGCCTGGCGGGACGGGACGGCGGATCAGCGCACGACATTGGAGGCGTTGCTGGGCGGCGACCGCTTGCAGGCGTTCCGCCAGATTCTGGACGACACCGGCGCGCGGGAGAAGACGGTGCGGTTCATCCTGGATCGCATCGGATCGGCGCGCGGCCGGCTCAGCGGCCTGAGCAACGCCGCTGGCGTCGTGGCCCTTGTCGACAAGCTTGAAGGGAACGCAAGACAGTACGCGCGGATTTGACTCGGCCCGCACAGCGGGCCCTGCAGAATTTGCCCACGGAGGTGCACGTGAACACGAACGAATTGATGCAACTGGCCCTGGAGCTGGCCGGCATGGACGAAATCCCCGCCGACAGCGCGGTCTACCACCCCG
>CAZNGF010000063.1:0-14707 GCA_964572855.1 uncultured Thermotogae bacterium
CTGCTCAACGACTTCCTGCAGAGCACGATCAGCAACCTCGTGTTCCACCCCTGGATGATGATACCCGGCGCGTTCATCATCCTGGCCGTGCTGGGCTTCAACTTCATGGGGGACGCGCTCAGGGACGCGGTGGACCCGTTTACGGTCAGCCGCTGAAGAGGGCTTGTAAAATCGTTCAGGATCAGGTTAAAATGGCGGTCGTGTGTCAGGTTTGAACCGCTGGGTGCTATATTGACCTTAAAAAGCCGAAGGAGGTGAGCAAGCCATCAAAATGGACGCATGTTCCCGCGGGCGCCAACCTCGCGGGCTCCCTCTCGGAGGGTCCAAATTGTCGTAAAAACTCGTAAGGAGGTTCAATTTCCATGAGCAGAGTATTGAGTTCGTTCGTCTTTCTGTTGCTGGCTCTAGGCATGGTGGGCGTAGTAGGCATGGCACAGCCCGCCGATCCCCTCGTCGCGCTCGACTGTGACGACGCGCCCGAGGGTTTTGCGTGCGCGTCGGTGCGCGGCGGCACGCTGACCAACGACATGATCGCGGCGCCGTCCACGCTCAACCCCGTGCTGGTGCAGGACACCGCCTCGGGCGAGGTCGTGGACCACATGTTCGGCAGCGGCAGCTTCACGTTCTACAACGCGCTGGCGCTGGGTGCCCAGGGCACCGTGCCCCAGGTCGCCTCGACCGTCGAGGTCAACGAAGACGCCACCTCGGTGAGCTACACGATCCGCGAGGGCCTGAGCTACTCCGACGGCTCGCCGGTGACCGCCGAGGACATCCTGTATTGGTACTACAACGTGGTCTGGAACCCGAACCTTCCCAACTCGTTCCAGAGCTCCTACGTCTGCACCGACGGTACCCCCTACGTGATCACCTCGAGCGCGTCGAACCAGGTGACCGTGAGCTGCCCCGAGCCCTTCCGCACGTTCACGGGCAACGCGGGCGGCGTGTTTGCGATGTCCAAGCAGATGGCGCTTGACCTCATCGACGCGCAGGGTATCGACACGCAGACGATCGTGAGCGCCGGCCCCAACGGCCTGCTCGACACGGAACCCGCCGGCGACGACGAGGTCGTGGGTGCGTCGATCAGCGTGGGCGAGAACGGCGAGCTGGAGACCAGCCCCGCCGGCGACGACGTCGAGATTTCCGTGGCCATGAGCGACTTCCTGGGCCTGGGCGCGCCGATCGACCAGTTCCGCGGTCTCGGTCCGTTCCAGCTCGAGTCCTTCGACTCCCAGGCGCTGGCCCGCTACGCCCGCAACCCCGAGTTCTTCGAGGTCGACTCCAACGGGACGCAGCTGCCCTACCTGGACGAGTACCAGCTCATCATCATCCCGACCCAGGGTCAGAACCTGTCCTTGAGCAACTTCCTCAACGGCACGACCGACAAGTACGGTCCGCGCCCGCAGGACATCGCGGTGATCCTGAGCCAGGCGGCCTCGGGCGGCTTCAACGTCAACCAGGGCATCAACACGGGTCAGGCCACCACCGGCACGACCTTCGCCTCGGTGAACTTCAACGACCCGGACCCGAACTTGGCCGCCGCGGCCCGCACGCGCGAGGTGCGCAAGGCGCTCTCGCTGGCCATTGACCGCGGCGCGTTGGTCAACAACGTGTTGCTGGGCATCGGCACGCCGCAGTACGGGCCGAACTCCATGGCCAACGGCACGTTCTTCATCGGCCGCGACAACACCTGCGACGACTTCATCGGCGCGGGCTTGGCCACGGCCGACACGTGCCAGAACGGGACCTGGACGCTGGACAACGGCGCGGAGCTGAACATCTCGTTCCTGCCCTCGCCCACGGATCCGAACTACCAGCAGCACCTGAGCTGCTTGAACGACTACGAGAGCTGCTTGGCCACGGCGCGCGAGCTGCTGGACTCCGTGGGCGTCACGGACAGCAACGGCGACGGCGTGCGCGACATCCCGGCGAACCTCGATGCCGTCATCGGGAACCCGGGCGGCTCGTTTGAGACCCAGGTCGTGACCAACACCGGCAACACGATCCGCGAGGAGTACGCGCAGATCGTGTGCAACGGCTGGAGCCAGCTCGGCATCAGCTGCAACGCGGCTTCGACCTCGTTTGCGACGCTGGTGCAGCAGCTGCTCGGCGGCACCTACACCGGCAGCATCGTGATCGGCCTGACGGGCAACGACCCGGCGGGCGGCGTGAACGTGTTCCAGTGCGGGGCTCCGCTCATGCTGGCCATGCCCACGTGTGACCCGGCCGCGCCGGCGGACGACGCCAACGCGCCGATCGAGGGCTTGACCGTGGTCGAGGATGGCTTCCTGCAGGGCTTCAACGCCGTGACGGTGGAGGGCGCGCAGGAGGGCTTCGACCAGCACCAGACCGCGTGGGGCGAGCACGAGCTGTGGTTCATGCTCTCCCAGCAGAACGCCCTGTTCGCCGAGCGCATCGACCGCGTCTCCAACACGGGCGGCTTCGCGCGCGCGCAGAACGGCGACGTGCAGTTCCGCTGCGACCTGCCGGGTCAGACGCCGAACTGCGCCAACGCGCCGCACCAGCCGTAACGGATCTGTAAACGCGCTTCCCGGCGAATCGGGAGGCATGAGACTACGTAAGGGAGCGGGGCTCTTGTGCGAGCCCCGCTCTCCTTTTCCCACGGACTTCTCACAGGTCAAGCCCGGATGCAACGCAGCGTCCGGCGTTACACAGGCACCGAGCTCAACGCCTCCAACTCGCGGCGCAGCAGGGCGGCCACGGCGGCCATGCCGTTGAGGCCGTGGCGCCGTTCGAGCTCGGGGGCGTAGTTGGTGGTGCCGTTGACGTCGTAGGTGACCTTGCGGCCGTGCCGATCCTCGACGAACTCGATCCCCGCCAGGTCCAGGCCGTTTGCCCGCATGAACGTGATGTAGCGCGTCACGATGGGGTCGTCGAACCCCTCGTGCAGGGAGAAGAGCGCCTGGCGGTCCGCCTTGGTCGTTGACCCAGCTTGCTCGGGGGCGGGGCAGAACGCGTCCTCGGTCTCGCAGCGCTCGGCCGGGCAGAGCTGGAACCCCTGGCTGGTGTCGGCGCGGAGCGCGTAGAGGAACCGGCCGTCCACGATTTCGACGCGCGTGATGAACGGCTCGCACGGCTCGACGTACTCCTGCAGCAGCGTGAGGTGGTCGGGGCCTGGGACGAACTCGGGCGAGTCGGCGTAGGCGTCGAACGCCTCCAGCGAGCGGAACAGGAACACGCCCAACCCCTTGCCGCCCCGGTTGTGTTTGGTGATGAACGGGGGGGCCATGTCACGGGCGGCGGCCTTGAGCGCTTGGGGCCCGCCGGTCACGGCCACGGTGTGCGGGACGGGCAGCCCCGCCAGCCGCAGCGCCTCGTACTGTCGCACCTTGCTCACCTCGAGCGCAAAGGCGTCGCTGCCGTTGAGCACGCGCCGCCCGTGGCTCCCGAGCCAGACGAGCAGCTCGCGCGTGAAGTCGACGCTTGCGACGTGGCCGCGCGTGTGCGACGACGGGCTACAGCGGTTCAGGAACACGCCCTCGGGGGGCGTCTGTCCCAGGTCGATTCGGCCTGCGGCCAGGTCCCATTCCTCGTAGGGGAGGGCGGCTCGTTCGAGCTCTCGGCGCAAGGGAGGCATCCAATCCGGGTTTTCGTAGAGCACGTAGGCTTTCATCCGTATCTCCTTTCGGTGGCGCATCGTCGGTCTCTCGAGGGGAGCGTGGGTGACGATTGATGGGGCGGGCCGGGCGCTCAGGCGGCGGCGCGCCCCGAGATACAGATGCAGCGACGACAACGCGGGAAGCGCGCGCGGGGAGACAGGGGGACGAACGAGGTCAGCGGGCTCGGCCTATCGTGCGCGCCGACAAAGGCGACCACCGGCCATATTGACCTCCTTCGGGATCCGCTCATCGTACGGAAGCGGTCGGACGGCGTCAACGGGGGTGGGTCCCCGGCCTGTCAGCGCGCGCCGCCTCGCGCAGGTTCCGAGCCGAACCGGATTGGCCCCTCAACATTGGCCGCCGCCGCTGTTATAATCGCGGTCTATGAAGCCCGTTTACATCGCCGGGACCGGCCTGACGCGCTTTGGCAAGCGACACGAGCCGCTCATCGACCTGTTGGAGGCGGCCGCGCGGGAAGCGCTGGACGACGACCGTGATACCGGGGTCGATGCGCTCTACCTCGGGCTCATGAACCCCGAGGGATTCGTGAGCGACGGCAACTACGGGGCCTGGCTGGCCGACCGGCTGGGGCTGAGCGGCGCCCCCGCCGTGCGCGTTGAGGCCACCTCGTCCACGGGCGCGGCCGCGCTGCACCAAGCGTTTTACGCGGTGGCCTCGGGCGCGGTCGAGCGCGCCCTGGTGGTGGCCGGTGACGCCATGACCCACTTGCCCACGCGCAAGGTGACCCAACTGCTGTCCCAGGTCGTGGCCGACGCCGACCGGCGCGCCGGGGCCACCATGCCCGCGCTGGCCGGGCTGGTCACGCGGCGCTGGATGCACGAGGCCGCCGACGCGCAAAGTTGCCAGGATGCGCTCATGGCCGTGGCGCTCAAGAACCACGCCAACGGCCTGCACAACCCGCACGCCCAGTTCCGCGAAGCGATCACGCCGGAGCAGTACGCTTCGAGCCGCTCGATCGCATCGCCCTTGCGTCTGTTCGACTGCGCCCCGATCACCGACGGCGCGGCCGCGCTGGTGCTGAGCACCCGGCCCGGCGACGTGCGCCTCTGGGGCGTGGGGCAGGGCACGGACACGCTCTCGCTCTGCGACCGGGGTCAGGTGGCCTCGTTTCGCGCCACGCGCCTGGCCGCGCTGCGGGCCTACCGCATGGCCGAGCGCGGGCCCGACGCCGTGACCTTCGCCGAGATCCACGACGCCTTCACGCCGTTCGAGCTGCTCACCCTGGAGGACGCCGCCCTGTTCCCGCCGGAGAGTGCGGTCGAGGCCACCGTGGACGGCGACACGGCCGCCTCCGGCGCGTTCCCGGTCAACGCCAGCGGCGGGCTCAAGGCGCGCGGCCACCCGGTGAGCACCTCGGGGCTGGCCCAGGTCGTCGAGGCCACCCGCCAGCAG
This sequence comes from uncultured Thermotogae bacterium, assembly GCA_964572855.1. Taxonomy (GTDB): domain Bacteria; phylum Bipolaricaulota; class Bipolaricaulia; order RBG-16-55-9; family JAJCYT01; genus CAZNGF01. Next base: position 5,031 of record CAZNGF010000063.1, read on the forward strand.
CGCCGCGAGGTCGAGCCCGACGTGCAGGTCGGTCGGTCGGGCCTGGCGCTTTGTCAGAGCACGGGCGGTTTATTCAACCAGAGCTTCGTGACCCTGCTCGGGCGCTCCAACCTGAAGCGCGCGCCGCTGAGCCCGGCACAAGCGGCGTTTCTGGACGCGCACCCCGCGCCGGGGGCGCAGCGCAGCTCGGCGCGCACGCGGACCAACCAGCGCGCGGAGGTCGAGTCGCTCACGTTCCTGACCGCGCCGGCGGACGGTTTCCCCGCGCCCATGTTGCTCGCGCTGGTGCGGGCGGTCGACGGGGCGCGCCTAATCGCCCGGGGCGACCCCGACCGCGCGGTCGAGATCGGCCAGACTGTCTACCTCAAGCGGGTCGAGGCCAGCGGGTGGCACGGGCCCTATTACTTCACCGAGGACCCCGGGCGCCTGCGGCGCGGGGAGGTCTCGGTCCACATGATGGCGCGCAAGGGGGCGCTGGAGCAGGTGCGGGATCTGTTGGTGGGGGCGCACCTCAGGCCGCGCTACTTTCCGGTTAAAAAGCGGTGAGTTGACATGCCGCACCCGTTGTGATAAAGAGAGAATACCCCGTGCCGACGCTCAGCCGTCCGCGGCCAGCCAGTTCCTCTCGAACGGCCGTTCGCACCGTGCCGAACCGCGTTGGCGGCCGGCCGCTGATCGTCGACCGAACTTCGACTCAAAGGAGGCCTCATGACGCGCATCGTCAAAGGGGGGTTGATTCAAGCGTCCCTCAACACCCCCACCACCGAATCCAACGAGGTCATCAAGCGCAACATGATCGACAAGCACGTCAAGCTCATCGACCAGGCGGCCGAGCAGGGCGTGCAGGTGATGTGCTTGCAGGAGCTGTTCTACGGGCCGTATTTCTGCGCCGAACAGAACACGCGCTGGTACGACCTCACCGAGCCCGTGCCCGACGGCGAATCGACCAAGCTGATGCAGGAGCTGGCCAAGAAGCACGGCATGGTCATGGTCGTCCCGCTCTACGAGGAGGACATGACCGGCGTGTACTACAACACCGCCGCCGTGATCGACGCCGACGGCACGTACCTGGGCAAGTACCGCAAGACCCACATCCCGCACTGCGAGCCCGGCTTCTGGGAGAAGTTCTACTTCCGCCCCGGCAACTTGGGCTACCCCGTGTTCCAGACGGCCTACGGCAAGGTGGGCGTCTACATCTGCTACGACCGCCACTTCCCGGAGGGGGCGCGCGCGCTGGGGCTCAACGGCGCCGAGATCGTGTTCAACCCCTCGGCCACCGTGGCGGGCCTGAGCAGATACCTCTGGGAGCTGGAGCAGCCCGCGCACGCCGTGGCCAACCAGTACTTCGTGGGCGCGATCAACCGCGTGGGCCACGAGCAGCCCTGGGACATCGGCAAGTGGTACGGCTCGAGCTACTTCTGCAGCCCGCGCGGCGAGCTCATCGCCCAGGCCGGCGAGGACGAGGACGAGGTGGTCGTGGCCGAGCTCGATCTGGACCAGATCGAGGAAGTGCGCAAGGTCTGGCAGTTCTTCCGCGACCGGCGGCCGGACGCCTACGCCAGCCTGGCGGCGGACCTTCCGTAAGGATCAGCAAGGCAGGGCCCGCTGCGCGGGCTATGCGGCCGGCACAGCCGGCCCTACGTTTTTGAAAAATGCCAAGGAGGTGCCCAACCCATGTACGATCTCGTGATCGAAAACGGTCGGGTCGTGACCCCCGGCGGGGTGCACGACTATTCGATCGGGATCAAGGACGGCAAAATCAAGGCGCTCAGCGCCGACAAGCTGGAAGGCAACCGCGTGATCGACGCCTCGGGCAAGACCGTGTTGCCCGGCGCGATCGACCCGCACGTCCACTTTGCGCTCCCGTTCCAGGGCGCGATCTCGGCCGACGACTACTACCACGGCTCGGTGGCCGCGGCCTTCGGGGGCGTGACCACCTACATCGACTTCGCCATCCACCCGCGCGACAAGGACATGCTGGACCACTTGGCCGACCGGCAGGCCCTGGCCAAGCCCGACAGCGTGATCGACTACGGCTTCCACGCCGGCTTCACCGCCGAGCACCAGCAGAACCTCGACCACGTCAAGACGCTGGTCGGGATGGGCGTGCCCACCTTCAAGATGCTCCTGCCCTACGTGCGCGAGGGCTTTGCGGTCAGCGACGGCTTCCTCTACCGCATGCTGCAGGAGACCAAAAAGCAGGGGGGCTTGGCGCTCATCCACGCCGAGAACGCCGGGCTCGTGACCCGCTTCGTCGAGGAGCAGGAAGCCCGCGGCCACGTCAACTGGATGCAGCACTACGAGAGCCGGCCCAACTTCGTCGAGGCCACCTCGATCGCCACCTCGATCGAGCTGACCAAGCAGGCCGACTCCGCCCTCTACGTCGTGCACCTGAGCACGGGCGAGGGGCTCGAACACATGCACCGGGCTCAGGCGCAAGGCTACCCCCTGTTCGTCGAGACGTGTCCGCAGTTTTTGGAGTTCACCAACGAGAAGTACAACGAACCCGACGGGCTCAAGTACTACATGACGCCGCCCTTCCGCACGCCCAAGGATCGGGACGCGCTCTGGGCGGGCATCGAGGGCGGGAGCGTCAACTGCATGGGCACGGACCACTGCGTGTTCACGCTGGCGCAGAAGAACCAGGGCAAGGACCTGTTTAGCAAGGTGCCCAACGGCATCATGGGCACCGAGATCATGCTGCCCTACCTCTACAGCGAGGGCGTCAACCAGGGCCGCATCTCGCTCACGCGCCTGGCCCAGCTCACCAGCGAGAACACCGCCAAGATCCACGGCCTGCAGGACAAGGGCTCGCTCGAGGTGGGCAAGGACGCCGACATCGCGATCGTCGATCCGCAGCTCAAGAAGACGATCAGCGTCGACAACATGCACAGCAACGTGGACTACACGGTCTACGAGGGGCGCGAGCTCACCGGCTGGCCCGTGATGACGATCTCGCGCGGCGAGGTCGTGGTCGCGGACGGGGAACTGAAGGCCGAGAAGGGGCGGGGCCGCTTCGTCGAGCGCTTCATCTCGCCCGAGGTGCTGCGGCATCCGCCGCAAGGAGGTCTGGCGTGAACGAGATCGAGCGCATGGATCAGCAATACGTCTTCGGGACCTGGGGGTTCCAGAAGGCCTACAGCCCCAAACAGATCGTGGATGCCGAAGGCGTCCACTTCACCGACGCCGACGGCAACCGCTACCTGGACTTCGCCTCGCAGTTGATGTGTTCCAACCTGGGGCACAAGAACGCCCGGGTCAACGAGGCCATGCGCAAGCAGGCCGAGCAGTTCGCCTTCATGGCGCCGGGCTTCACCAACGAGGCCCGCGCCCGGCTGGGCAAGAAGCTGGCCGAGATCACGCCGGGGAACCTGGCCAAGACGTTCTTCTCGCCCGGCGGCACCGAGGCCAACGAGGCTGCCATCATGATCGCGCGCTGGTTCACGGGCAAACACAAAATTATCTCGCGCTACTACTCCTACCACGGCTCGACCTACACTTCGGCCGCGCTCACCGGCGAGCCGCGGCGCTGGGCCACCGAGCCGGCCGTGAGCGGGATTTTGAAGGCGCCTGCGCCCTACGACTACCGCACGGTGTTCAAGAACGCGATGCAGACGCTGGAGTACATCGACGAGATGATGACCCTGGAGGGCGACACCGTGGCCGCCGTCATCGCCGAGCCCGTGGTGGGCTCCAACGGCATCCTGGTCCCGCCGCCCGAGTACATGCCCGAGCTCAAGCGCATCTGCCACAAGCACGGGGCGCTTTTGATCGCCGACGAGGTCATGAGCGGCTTCGGGCGCTGCGGCGAGTGGTTTGCCTGCGACCTCTGGGACGTCACGCCGGACATCCTGACCATGGCCAAGGGCATCACGGCGGCCTACCTGCCGCTGGCGGCCACGATCGTGACCGAGGAGGTCGCCCAGTTCTTCGAGGAGAACTTCTTCAACATCGGGCACACCTACTCGGGCCACCCCATGACCGTAGCCGCGGCCGTCGAGACCATCCAGGTCTACGAGGACGAAGGGCTGATCCCGGCCGCGAAGGGAAAGGGGAAGTACCTCAAGGACCGGCTCTGCGAGCTCAAGGAGAAGCACCCCTGCGTGGGCGACGTGCGCGGCGTGGGGCTGTTCTGCGGCGTCGAGCTGGTCAAGGACCGCAAGACCAAGGAGCCGTTCGCGCCTTACGACGCCAAGATCAAGGGGCTGCCAAGCGCCGTGGCCCAGACGGCCGGCAAGGCCATGCAGGCCGGCGCCTACCTGGTCCCGATGAACAATACGCTCATCGTCGCCCCGCCGCTCATCATCACGGAAGCACAGATCGACGAGGGCATCGAGGCGTTGGACCAGGCGCTCAGTTGGACGGACAGTCAAATCAACTAGAGGAGAAGGGAGGAGGGAGAAAGGAAACTGGTTTTCCCCATTCTCCCTCCTCCCTTTTCCTTCTTCCCCCTCCAAAGGAGGTTTCATGGCAACCGCAACCGCCGTGCATCACAACTTCATCGACGGCAAGTGGATCGAGGGCGCCGACGGGGTGCTCGAGGTGCGCAACCCGGCCAACCACGACGAGGTCGTGGCGCGCTTCTCCAAGGCCGACGTGGCCCAGACCCGGAGCGCGCTCGAGGCCGCCCAGAAAGCGTTTCCGGCCTGGCGCGCCACGCCGCCGCCCCAGCGCGCCCGCATCGTGCGCAAGGCGCTCCAGCTGGTGGAGGAGCGCGTGGACCAAATCGCCCACGACATGGTGCTGGAGGCGGGCAAGGTGCTAAGCGACGCCAGGGGCGAGGTGGTCAAGGGCGCCAACCTGCTGGAGTACTACGCGGGCGAGGGCCTGCGCCTGATGGGCGACGCCGCGCCGTCAGAGTTGGCCAACAACCTGCTGTTCACCAAGCGCGAGCCGTTGGGGGTCGTGAGCCTGATCACGCCCTGGAACTTCCCCTGGGCCATTCCCTGCTGGAAGGTCTCACCCGCGCTGGTGGCCGGCAACACGGTCGTGTTCAAGCCGGCCAGCTTCACGCCCACCAGCGCCTACCATCTGGTCAAGTGCTTTTCAGACGCCGGGATGCCGCCGGGCGTGCTCAACCTGGTGGTGGGGTCAGGGAGCAAGGTCGGCAACGAGCTGATCACGGCCGAGCGCGTGTGCGGCATCTCCTTTACGGGCTCCAACGAGGTCGGCAAGGGCATCGAGCGGGAGGCCAGCGAGCGCGGCAAGAAGCTCTGCTGCGAGTTGGGCGGCAAGAACCCGTGCGTCGTGCTGGAGGACGCCGACCTGGACGCGGCGCTGGCCGGCGTGCTGAAAGGCGCCTTCGGCGCGGCCGGCCAGCGCTGCACGGCCACCAGCCGGCTCGTGCTGGTCGAGCCGATCGCCGACCAATTCGTGGAGAAGCTGGTCGAGGCCACCAAGAAGCTGCGCGTCGGGCCCGGCATGGACGACGACGTCGACGTGGGGCCGGTGATCGACCGGTCGCAGCTGGAGTCGATCCTGGGCCTGATCGAGGCCGGCAAGAACGAGGGCGCCGAGCTGCGGGCCGGCGGGACGCGCCTGACCGAAGGCGGTTTGGACAAGGGCTTCTTCATCGCCCCGACGGTGTTCGATCATGTAGCCCCCGACGCCACGATCGCCCAAGAAGAGCTGTTTGGCCCCGTACTCTCGGTGATCCGGGCCCAGGACTTCGACGAGGCCGTTTCGATCGCCAACCGCACCCGCTACGGCCTGTCCAGCTCGGTCTACACGCGCGACATCAACCGGGCCATGCGCTTTGTGGATTCAATCGAGGCCGGCATGGTCCACGTCAACTCGCCCACGCTGGGCGGCGAGGCCCAGGTGCCCTTCGGCGGCATCAAGGCCAGCGGCGTGGGCGACCGCGAGATGGCCAAGGAGGGCCTGCACTTCTTCACGGAGCTCAAGACCGTGTTCCTGGACTACACCGGCGGCGCGCGCAAGAGCAACATCTACTGAGAAGCGACGGAGGGGAGTGCAACACGCCGGCACTCCTTCTCCGTCGCGTTCAATCCAAATTCTCCAGGTCAGCCAGGTCTTGATGGCGACCGGAGGCGCGTTTGTGCCTGCGCAAGTTTTCCAGATCGATGAAGTTAACTGGCACGCCAGCGATGTCAATGCGAATGCGTGAAGAAAAACACGGAGAAACCTTGACCCCCTCCAGTGATGTGATCAAGTCAATCCTCGCCGGAGGATACCCCAGTTGGATGACTTGCCCGGGTGCAAGGAAATCCTCCGCCGTGATGCCCAACGCGCCGAATCCGACTTGATCCAATGTCTGCATCAGACGGTCGACGTTGTCGTGCTCTGCTTGAATCCAAATGTCGATGCCCTTCGTATAGCGAGGGTAGCCATAGCAAAGGGGATGCGCGCTCCCACGGAAAAAGCCGGGGAGCTGCTTGTTCGGGGCCATGAGGAGGAGAGGGGGTGTTGGAGGCAGTCAGAACAGCTTCAAGAAATCTCGGGCTTCGGCCACGTAGTCGTGAAAAGGGTCCTCGAACAGCAGCACGCGGTCGTCGCCGGCCAGGATGCCGTCCCACTCGATCACGTAGTGGTCCTGGTCGTTACGCAGCAGGCCGTGGATGACCTCGGCGCGGCCGGCGGCGCGCGTGTCGGCCGGGGGCTGGCGCACGGCCGCACGGATGGCGGCCTCGTCGGTGAGCGTGCGCACTTGGCCCATGTCCTGCAGCGCGCCGTAGAGCCCCTGCTCGGGGTCAATGTGGTGGTACTCCATGTCCAGGCTCACCAGCACTTCGTCGTGCCAGGCCGCGCCCGCCTCGGTCATGTAGGACTCGATGAGCTGGCGCTTGGCCACCCAGTCGAGCCGGTCGGCCAACCGCCGGGGGTCGTCCTCGAGCGCGTCGAGCACGGACGCCCACTCGCGCAGCACCCAGTCGGTCTGGTCGTCCCGGCGGGCGTAGCGCCGCTGCGCTTCCTCCAGGTAGAGCCGCTGCAGATCAATGGCGGGAATCGTTCCGCCCTGCTGGCGCGGCACGAGCCACTTCCATTCGGGGTCGTGCGAGACGCGGCGCAGCGCGCCCACGGGATCGCTGAGCGCGACCGGGGCGGCCTCGAAGCCGTCCTCGATCAGGTCCAGCACGAGCGCGGTGGTGCCCAGTTTGAGCGCGGTGGCGTACTCGCTGGGGTTGGCCTCGCCGAACAGCAGGTGCAGCCGCGGGTAGCGACAGAGCGAGTGCGTGTCGTCCCACTTGGGGTTGATGAGCGCGCGGTGGAAGCGCACGCGCCCGCTCAGCACGTAGAGGATGTGGTCGGCCCGCTGCGAGAGCTGGAAGCGCACGCGCGGGTCGGGCTCGACGCCGTAGATCTGGTCCAGGTACATGTAGTCGGCCGGGTGGCGCGAGAGGTCGCGCAGGTGGGACTCGCGCACCTTGGCGGTGAGCCGGTGTGCGCCCACGCGCCCGGCGCCGGCGTAGATCTGGCGCGTGACCAGGAACGGGACCAGGGCGTTGACCAGCTGGCCCGAAGCCAGGCCCCCCTCGCGCAGCGAGTAGTTTTCGTGGCAGCCGAAGGTGTGCCCGCCGAAGTGGTCCACGCTGTTGTTGAACACGCTCACGTCCTCATGCCAGCCCAGTTCGTCGACGAGGTCCTGGATCAGGCGATGGCCGGCGCGCTCGTAGCGCACGGCGTCGACCAGCGAGGTGCACTCGGGGGTGGCAAACTCGAGGTGGCTGCCCACGGCGTCCACGTAGAGCCGGCCGCCGTTGACCAGGAAGCCCCCCGACTCCGAAGGCTCGAAGAAGGAGTCGTGCCCGTGGCGGTCCAGCAGTCCCCAGCCGTCAGCAAAGGCCCGGTCCTTGATGCGCTCGACGGCGCGCTCGGACGGACCCAGGGCGTCGTCGCGCACCAGGCAACCGAATTCGGTCTCGATGCCGATGATGCGCGTCATGCGCCCGGGAGGTGGGGGGCCAGCTCGTCGGCGCGCAGGGGGCGGTAGCGCCGCTCGCGCGAGGTGTCGCGCTCGATCAGCGCGGCCTCGACCCGGCCGCCTTCCGCCAGCACCCGTTTGAGCGCGTCCGCGCGCTCCTGCTCGGAGGGGAGGACGGAGGCGTCTTTGTCGGCGCGCGCGTCGTCCTCGGGGGCGGGGGGCTGCCACTGGCCGGCCGCCCAGGCACCCAGCGCGAGCGACAACGCCTCGTTCAGGTCGTCGGGCTGGGCGCCGTGTAACAGCTCGTCCATGCGGCTTTCCGCCTCGCGCGAGCCCGCCACGACGGCGTAGCGGTCCCGGCGGGCGAACTCACCGTCGTAGTCGAGCGTGAACAGGTGGTCGTCCTCGATCCTGTCCCCCACCTGGGCGAAGGCGGCCTTGAGCACGAGCGGCATGCGCAGCGGGTCGCTGAAGGCGCGCTTGAAGGCCGGGCTGATCGCAAAGCCCACCACGCGCTGGATCGTGACGTCCTCGGGGCTGCGCTGGAACCCTTCCGCGTGCGAGAAGTCCACGGACCACTGACGCACGAGCTCCAGGTCCGACGGCGTGCCGAGCGCGCCCAGCGCGAGGCGGTCGTAGATCTCGAACAGCTTGGCCTGGCCGCGCCGCACCGACAGCAGCAGCACGCCCTCGGGGACGCTGAGCGCCACCACCGGCGAGCCGCGGCGCAGGCGCCCCTCGGCGTAGTCGGCCTTCTCGGCCAGGGTTTGCTGCCAGTCGTAGGCGGTGTAGGCCATCAGCCCCCCCCGTTTCGCCGCGAGGCCAGCGCGGCGTCGTGCGCGGCCCGCAGCGTCTTTTCGTCCACGTTCGCCACACCCTCGGCCGTGACCACCTTGGTCACGGGCAGCTCGCCCGCCAGCCCGCCGGTGGCCGAGTCGAGCGCGGCCGCGATGTCGAGCAGGACGAAGGCCTCCTTGAGCGCGCCCTTCAGGGACATCTGGCGGAACGGGCCCTTGTGGCGGATGACGTATTCGAGCGCGCCCTTGATCTGGACCGAGCCCGAGCCGGCCGCGCCGTACTCGCGCGTCTCGAAGCGCGCGCCCATCACGTCGTAGAAGAAAATGCGCCCCGCCCCGGCCTTGCGGTCGTAGGCGCTGACCACGGGCAAAAAGCCCCCGATGCCCTGTAGCGCGCCGGCCAGGGCTTGGTTCAGCACGCGCGTGACCTCGGCCAGCTTGCCCTCCAGGCTCAGCTCCTGGAGCTGGCTGCGGGCGTAGTACTTGAAGGAATGTTTGAGAAAACGCACGGCCTGGATGGCCGAGGCGTACGCGCCCGCGATCGCGATCAGCGTCGTGTCGTCCAGCGCCATGACCTTCTCGGCCTCGTCGTAGAGGATGAAGTTGCTGGACGTGGCCCGCCGGTCGGAGACGTTCAGCACGCCGTCGGCGTACTTGACGGCGATCACGGTCGTGCCGTGCGCGGCCCCCGCCTCGGTGCCGGGTCGGGCGCGCTCCCCGACGCGGGGCGCGCTCCCGTCGTCGATTCCCTGGGCGCGCAGCAGGCGCTGGAAATCGCCCCCGATGCCCAGTGACTCGCTCATTGACCGCTGCGCTGGCGGTAGCGCCGGGCGGATCTGGGGTCGACCCGCTTCATGCGGTCCATCAGCTTGCGCCGATCGGGCCTCTCGACGTCGGGCTTCTGCGGCCCGTCGTCCTCGCCGGGCGATTTGTGCCAAGGTTCGGTCTGCTTCTGGCGTCGTTCGGGCATAGCGTCCACCTCCGTGGGAACTCACTTG
>CAZNGF010000064.1:0-14635 GCA_964572855.1 uncultured Thermotogae bacterium
ATCGATCCCGCGCGTCTCCAGGCGCAGCTCGCCGGATTCCAGCAGGCTCAGCTCGCGCAGGTCGTCGATCAGGCGCGTGAGGCGCCGGGTCTCCTCCAGCAACGACTGGAACGCCTCGCGCTCGGGCGGGTAGACCCCGTCCACCAGCGCCTCCAGGTCGCCCTGGATCACGCTCACGGGCGTGCGCAGCTCGTGCGCGACGTCGGCCACCATGCCGCGGCGCAGCTCCTCGGAGGCCTTGAGGCGCGCGCTCATGGCGTTGAAGGCCGTGCCCAGCCGGCCCAGCTCGTCCTGGCCGCCCACCTCGACGCGTTGCTCCAACTCCCCGGCGGCGATGCGCTCGGCCGCGCCCGTGACGGCGTTGAGCGGTTTGGCCAGCTGCCGCACCAAAAACGCGCCCAGCGCCAGCGCGGCCAACGCGCCGAGCACGCCCGCCAGCAGGATGTTGGCGTTGAGCGAGCGCAGGAACTCCTGGGCGATGGGCGTAAAGCGCGCCAGCGCGCCCCCGCTCAGCAGCGTGCCCACGCGCGCGCCCTCCCACGTCAGCGGGACCCCCTGGGCGATCACGTCCTCGGGCAACGTACGGGCCAGCAGCCCGCCGTCCCAGTCGAACACGACCGTGCCCCGCGCGTCGGCCAGCAGCAGGTCGTTGCGCAGCAGGCCCAGCAGGTTGACCAGCGGGTTGCCGGAGGCGTCCGCGCCCTGACGGGAGGGCGGGCGCCCGGGGCCCGGACCGGGGCCCGGGCCCAACGGGTCTTGGGGCAGTTCGAAGGCGTCCTGCACCCCCTCCCATCCGCCGTGCTCGGCGTAGTAGGACAGGAAGAGCGACTCCAACTGTTGGGCCTGCTGGTAAAACTGGACGTTGACAAAGCGCGAGAACTGGCGCACGACGCTGCGCTGGGCCATGAAGTACACCGTGCCCACGCTCAGCAGGATGGCCAGCAACAGCGCACCGATCAGCTTGGCCCGAAACGGCGTGCGGCGCCAGAGCCCGCCCATCAGCCTTCGGGCGCCTGGAACTTGTAGCCCACGCCCCGCACGGTGAGCAGGAAGCGAGGCTGGGACGGGTCGTCCTCGAGCTTGCGGCGCAGGTTCTTGACGTGCGTGTCCACGGCCCGGTCCACCGTGGCGTAACCCGTCTCGCCGATGGCGTCCATGAGCTGGCGCCGCGTGAAGGCGCGGCCGGGCTGCTCGGCCATGGCACGCAGCAGCTCGTACTCCGAGGGGGTCAATTCCAGCGCGCGGCCGTCGAGCCGCGCCTCGTGCCCGGCCAGGTCGATGACCAGCCGACCGAACTCGAGACACCGCGCGACCGGCGCGGCGCTCCCGCGGCGCAGCACGGCCCGCACGCGCGCCACCAGCTCGCGCGGGCTGAACGGCTTGACCACGTAGTCGTCCGCCCCGAGCTCGAGCCCGACGACGCGGTCGGTCTCCTCGGTGCGCGCCGTGAGCATGATGATGGGGACGTTCGATCTTTGGCGCACGCGCTTGGCCACCTCGAGCCCGTCGATCCCCGGCAGCATGAGGTCCAGCACGATCAGATCGGGCGACTCGCGCTCGAACTGGATCAGCGCCTGCGGCCCGTCGTAGGCGGCGGCGACGCGGTAGCCGGCCTGTTCCAGGTAGGCGCACACGAGCTTGACCAGCTTGGCCTCGTCGTCCACCACCAGCACCTTGGTCGCCATGCCGTTCACGATACGCCCTTTCGCACGCCGGGACAAACGCAAGCCCGCTTCCAGCCCGCCGCATCCACCATGCATGACGCCGGTCGGGGTTGCTTGAAGACTCCGTGAGGGTTCTGTGAGTTCGCGCCGCGGTTCTGTGCTCCCGGCCCGCCACCCCGCCCAGGGGACGCAGCGCGCGCCAGGAGTTGAAAGCGACGTTCTCGAGCGCTATAGTCAGCTTGCACAAGGGGTGTTGCAGCATGGCGACCGAGCAAAACGGCCGGGCCAAACGGGCCTACGTCCACACGTGGGGCTGTCAGATGAACGAGCACAAGTCCGAGGGCATCGCCGGCGTGCTGGCCCGGCAGGGGTATGAACTCACCGACGACGCCGCCTCGGCCGACGTCGTGGTCTTCAACACGTGCATGGTGCGCGAGAAGGCCGTGGACAAGATGCTCAGCAAGGCCGGCGAGGTGCGCAAGCTCAAGGCGCAGAACCCCGACGTGCTGCTGGGGATCGGTGGCTGCGTGGCCCAGGCGCTCAAAGGTCAGCTCCACGAGCGCACGCACGGGACCGTCGATTTCATCTTCGGCTCCTCGCAGATCGGCGAGATCCCGCGCCTGCTGGACGAGGCCCGCAACCGCAACGGCGGGCCCGTGATGGCCATGGAGCGCATTCCCGACGCGCTGGAAGAACTGCCCTTCATCCGCGTGAGCCCCTTTCAGGCCAAGCTCACGATCACCGAAGGCTGCTCCAACTTCTGCAGCTTCTGCATCGTGCCCTACACCACCGGACTGCTGCGCAGCCGGCTGCCGGGCGCAATCCTGCATGAAGCCAAACAGCTCGAGGAGCGGGGCTATCAGGAGGTGCAGCTTTTGGGTCAAAATGTCGATTCCTACGGGAACGATTTAAAAGACCCCGACATCCACTTCGCCAACCTGCTGCGCGCGCTGACGCACCTGGACATCCCGCGGGTCCGCTTCACCAGCTCGCACCCGCAGGACATCACCTCTGATGTGGTGCGCGTGCTGGGCGAGCACAACAACGTCTGCGAGCACCTGCACATGGCCGTGCAGTCCGGCAGCGACCGGCTGCTGGAAGAGATGCGCCGCGGCTACACCAAGGCGCGCTTCCTGCGCCTGATGGACGACCTGCGCGCTCGCGGCGTCAACGTGACCACCGACATCATCGTGGGCTACCCGGGCGAGACCGAGGAAGACTTCGAGGAGACCGTGGACCTGGTCGAGCGCGCGCGCTTCGGGGGGGCGTTCATCTTCAAGTACAGCCCGCGTCCCGGCACGATCAGCTACCTGAAGCACGTGGACGACGTGCCGGCGGCCCAGAAGCAGCGCCGGCTGGAAACACTGCTCAAGCTCCAGAAGGGCATCGCCCACGAGGAGAACGCCAAGCTGGCCGGCCAGACGCGCGAGGTGCTGGTCGAGGGCAAGGCCCGCGACGGGGTCCGGCTGCTGGGCAAGACCCGCGACAACCGCACCGCGATCTTCCCCGGCGACGAAGGGCTGATCGGCAAGCGCGTCGCAGTTCGAATCGAGCGCGGCGACATCGCGGGGCTCTACGGGGAGCTGGCGTGATCATCACGGTCACGCCCAACCCCACCATCGACCAGATCTACTGGGTCGACCGCGTGCAGGACCCCGGGGCCGCGCTGCTCACCCGCGCCCGGCAGACGCGTTCGCTGCCCGGCGGCAAGGGGATCAACGTCTCGGTGCTACTGGGCCGGCTCGGGGTCGAGTCCATCGCGATGGGCATCATCGCCGGCTCCACCGGGAAGACCATCGAGCGGCTGCTGCACGCCGAGAAGGTGACCACCAATTTCGTCTGGACCAACCACGAATCGCGCACCAACGTGGCCATCATCGAGGCCGGCAAGGAGATCCACCCCTTCGAGGTCAACGCGCCGGGACCGGCCGTGTCCGACTCGGCGCGCGAGCGCTTCATGCGTCGCTACCGCAACGCGCTCAAGCGCAGCTCGTGCGTCATGCTGGGCGGGAGCCTGCCGCCGGGACTTCCCGAGGATTTCTACCGCGAGCTGATCCGCCTGGCCCACGAAGCCGAGGTCAAGACCGTGTTCAACGCCAGCGGCACGGCGTTCGCAGCAGCCTACGAACTGGGCCCCTGGATCAGCAAGCCCGACATCCGTGAGCGCGCCGAGGTGCTGGGCAAGCCGGTCAAGACGGTCGAGGACGCGCTGGCCGCCGGGCGGAAGCTGCTGGAAACCGGCAGCGAGATCGCCGTCATCGGCCACGACCTGACCCAGCCGGTGGCCCACCAGCTCGTGGTCACGCGCGAGGGGGCCTGGGACTACCGCACCACCGAGGTCAAGGTCGACAACCGCGTGGGCGCGGGCGACGCCTTCATCGGCGGGTTCATGTTCAAGCTCCAGCGCGGCAAACCCGTGCGGGAGGCGGGCCGCTTCGGCATGGCCGCGGCCGTGGCCAGCGCCGAGTCGGACCAGACCGTGGTCATCAGCCGGCGCGACATCGAGGAGGCCGCCGAGCGGGTCGAGGAGGTGGCGCTGTGAAGGTCAAGGACATCATGACGCGCGACATGTCGGCCATCGAGGCCGACACCCCCGTGGGCGAGTTCGTCCACATCCTGCAGCACACGGGCCTGTCGAGCCTGCCCGTGGTCGACGGGGAGGACCGCATCGTCGGGATCATCTCCGAGCGGGACATCATCGGCGCGCTCTTGCCCGGCTACCACGAGACGCTGCAAGGCACGCCCTTTGCCCCCAACCCCGACGAGCGCAGCCGCAAGCTGGGCGACATGGAAAACGACCCCGTGGGCGACCACATGACCAGCCCCGTCATCACGCTGCAAGAACACCAGGACGACCTCTACGCCGCCGACCTCATCTTCCGCAACAACCTCAAGCTCGTCCCCGTGGTCAACGACGAGGGCCGCTTGTCCGGCATCGTGATGCGGATCGATTTGCTCAAGATGCTGCGCTGAACGGCGGCTAGCCCGCCGGGTCGGCCTCGACCCAGACCGGGTTGGTGAGCGCCACGTACCGTCCCCGCCGGTCCAGCACGCGCAGGGCGTACCAGCCGCCGCCTTCGGGAGCGGCGTCCTCCAGCGCGACCGCCTGGTCGTGCCCGAAGAGTGGGACCCGCTCGACCAGCGTGCGGTTGCGCACGACCTCGGCCACCAACCCGTCCAGGGGGTCGACTCCCTGGACCCGAGCGCGCACCTCGACGGCCTCGCCGGCGCGCCGGCGCAGCGTGTCGCCGGGTTCGGCCTCCCCGTCCAGCGTCAGGTAGATCAGAGGGCCATACGTGACGAAGGCGCGCCCGGCCTTGAGGGCCGCAACGAACGAGGCGGTCGTGAGTGCCTCCTCGAGGCGTACGTAGGTCCGGGGCGTGCCGTATGCCAGGTCGAGCTTTTCCCAGTCGTGATCGTCGGAACCGGCGGTGGCCACGTAGTGCCGTCCCTCGTCCCAGAAGCCGTACATCCGATGGATCGTGCGGCGGTCCCCCGCGCTGAAGGGTCCGTTGAACACCTCGACCGCGTCGAACGAGGGCAGGTAGAGCGGGCGCCCCTCGAGCTCGAAGTAGCCGATGCCCGGCCAGTAGGGGTGGTTGACCTGGATGACCTGCGCCCCGCTGGCCCGCGCCTCGGCGAATAGCGCTCCGGGGCGCTTCTCGAAGTCGAAGGACACACCTCGCCCCTCGTCGAGCCCGTAGGGACTGAAGTGGCCCCAGTGGCGGGTGGTGACCTCCTGGCTCAGCAGCGCGGGCACGCCGCGCGCGCGCGCCGTTTCGGCGAACAGCGCGTGGCCATCGACCGTGTTGTGGTCGCTGATGAAGGCGACGTCCAAGTCGGCCGCCAGCTGCACGCCCACGGCCTGGTCGACCGGGGTGGTGCCGTGGCGCTTCAAGCCGTAGTCCCGCTCCATCGGCGGGGCGCTGGCCGCGGTGTGCGCGTGGAGGTCGGCCGCGTAGTAATCGTGCTCGCGCGGGTCGAAACGCCGCTCCAGGGTCACTTGCACGCGCAGGGGCGCGTCGGCCTCCCCCAGCACCTCGAGCGTGCGCGGGACGGTGGTGTAGCCCGCTCCACGCTCGACGCGCAGGCGGTGGGCCCGGTCAACCAGCGGGAAGTGAGCCACGCCCGGCGTGTGCACGTCGGTATAGTGCACCCCGACCACGGCGCCCCGGCGCAGGAGCTTGACCGCGGCGTCGGCCGGCTCGCCGTCGAGCCAGACCTCGACCGTGAGCCAGACCACGTGCTCGACCAGCGTCGAGAGCCCGAAGACGCAGCCGAGGGCCAGTCCGATCAGCAAAATCCAGCGCCACGTGCTCATCGCTTTCCCCCTTTCAGTCAGCCTAGTGGAGCCCGCCAGCGTCGACAAGCCTTATTTCATAAGAACTTGACTCACCTCTCGCGCTGCAAAAGCCTGGCCTGTCTGCTATACTGTCTGTGGGAGGAGGGGATTATGAGACACGGATTCGTGGTCAAAGCGCTACTCGTGACGGGCTTGGGCCTCTGGTTCGTCGCGCCGCGCGCCCATGCCTACATCGACCCCGGCATCGGCAGCTACCTGTTGCAGGTCGTGCTGGGGGTGTTTGTCGGAGGCATGTTCCTGATCAAGAGCTATTGGCACAAGCTCAGGGCTGCTTTGAGCGGGCGCGGGGACGACGATCGCCACACCGAGGCGCCTTCCGAGCCTTCGCACTGATCGCGTCCGCCCATGACGTCACCCGCGGCCTTACCCGCGTCCTTCCGCGACCCCAGCGGGTTCGTGTTCTGCCGCGACGGCGAGTTGCTGCGCCAGGTCAACCGCCGCTACGGCCCGGACTACGACCGCCTGATGGGCTCCGGCCTCTACGAGGCGCTGGTCGAAGCTGGCCAGCTCGTCCCCCACGACGAGGTCGACCTCCCCCCACTCGAGCCCGCGCGCGCCCACCGCGTCCTGCGCCCCGAGCCCGTGCCGTTCGTCTCCTACCCTTACGAGTGGTGCTTCGGTCAGCTCAAGGCGGCCGCCGAGCTCACCCTGGCGATTCAGGAACGCGCGCTGGCCTTCGGGATGACGCTCAAGGACGCCAGCGCTTACAACGTCCAGTTCAAGGACGGCCACCCGGTGCTGATCGACACGCTCTCCTTCGAGCGTTATCGGGAAGGGCGGCCCTGGACGGCCTATCGCCAGTTCTGCCAGCACTTCCTGGCCCCGCTCGCCCTGATGAGCTACCGCGACGCGCGCCTGGGCGGGCTGCTGCGGGTCCACCTCGACGGGATCCCGCTCGACCTGAGCAGCGCGCTGCTGCCCGCGCGCACGCGGTTGCGCCCGGGGCTGCTGGCCCACCTGCACCTGCACGCCCGCAGCCAGGCGCGCTACGCCGACCGGCCCGCCTCGCTGCGCGGGCGCAAGCTGAGCCCGGTGGCGCTGCGGGGGCTGATCGACCACCTGTGCGGGACCCTGCGCCGGCTGCGCTGGCGCCCGCGCGGTGCGGGCTGGGCCGACTACGAGGCGCGGGACAGCTACGCCCCCGAGGCCCTTGAGCGCAAGCGGGCGCTGGTGGGCGAACTGCTGGGGCGGCTGCGTCCCCGGACCGTGTGGGACCTGGGCGCCAACCGGGGCGCGTTCAGCCGCTTGGCCGCCGAGCAGGGCAGCCGGGTGGTCGCCTTCGACCTCGACCCGGCCGCGGTCGAGCGCCACCACCGCGCCTGCCGGGCGCGCGAGGAGAGCCGCGTGCTCCCGCTCTGGCTCGACCTGGCCAACCCCAGCCCGGGGCTGGGCTGGCACCATCGGGAGCGCGACGCGCTGCTGGCGCGCGGCCCGGCCAACGTCGCCCTGGCGCTGGCGCTCGTGCACCACCTGGCCCTGGGGCACAACGTGCCGTTGCCGCACGTGGCGGCGTTCTTCAAGGACCTGTGCCGCGCGCTGGTCGTCGAGTTCGTCCCCAAGGACGACCCCCAGGCCCAGCGGCTGCTGGCCGCGCGCGCGGACGTGTTCGACGATTACACGCAGGAGGCGTTCGAGGCCGCCTTCGGCGCGCACTTCACCTTGGAGGAGCGCTGGGCGCTGCCCTCGTCCCGGCGCGTGCTCTACCACCTGCGCGCCAAGAGGGGAAGTCCATGAGTGCCCGCGTGTCGTTGCACCCGCTGTTGATCGCGCTCATGCCCATCCTGTTTCTCTACCAGCACAACATCGTCCAGCTGGTGCCGCGGGTGTTGTGGGCGCCGGCGGGGGTCACGCTGGCCGCGCTGGCGCTGGCCTGGTTCCCGCTCCGCCGCCTGGCACCCGACCGGCGCAAGGCGGCGCTGATCCTGTCGCTGGCGATCGTGCTCTTCTTCGGCTACGGGCCGGCCGTCAAACTGGCCGAGGCCGGTTGGATCGCGCTCACCGGCTGGGGCACCGACCTGCGCGCTTCCCTGGCGCTGGCCTGGCTGGGGCTGCTGGCTTGGGGGGGGCGCCACGTCTGGACCACCCGGCGGGACCTGCGGCCGCTGACGCAGCTCCTCAACGTCGCCTCGCTCACCGTGATCGCGATCTCGCTGAGCTCGATTGCAGCCTACGAGCTCACCGCCCGCCCCCCGGCCGACTCCGAGCTCAACCGCCTGCGACGCTCGGACACCGAGCAAGCCGCCCAGGCCCCGACCGCGCGCCCCCGGGATGTCTACTACATCGTGGTTGATCGCTACGCCAGCGCCGGGACGCTGCGGCGGGCGTTCGGGTTCGACAACGAGCCCTTTTTGGGCTTTTTGGAGGAGCGGGGCTTCTACGTGGCCCGGGAGAGCCGAGCCAACTACCCCAAAACGTTCCAGTCGCTGGCCTCCGCGCTCAACATGCGCCACCTGACCGGCCTGGCCCCCGAGGTCGGCCCGGACCGGGACGACCAGACCGTGGTCTACGAGATGCTGCAGGATTACCGGGTCTGGCGCATCCTCAAGGCCCACGGCTACCGCTTCGTGCACTTGGGGTCCTGGTGGGAGCCCACGCACCGCAACCCGCACGCCGACGTCAACCTCAACCACCGGGCGCTGCCGCTGAGCTCGTTTTCCCGCACCCTGCTAGAGAACTCGGCCGTCTCGCTCTTCCTCGGGCTGGGCCCCGAGCCGCTGGATTTCGCCAGCGAGCAGCGCCAGCGGGTGCGCTACAAGTTCGAGCAGCTGGCCGCGCTCGCCGGGAGCGACGGGCCCACGTTCGCCTTCGCCCACTTCCTGATCCCCCACTCCCCGTTCGTGTTCGACCGCAACTGCGAGCCGTTGGACGAGCCGGCCGAGCCCATCGAGCGCACGCTTGAAGACAACCAGCGCGCCTACCTGGGGCAGCTGCGCTGCCTCAACCGCCTGCTGGAGGCGCTGATCGCCGAGCTGCTGGCGCGCTCCGACCCGCAGCCGATCATCATCCTGCAGGCCGACGAGGGGCCCTGCGAATCGTTGCCGGGGTTCCGCAAGACCTGCGGCGAGGGATTGCGCTGGACCGAGCTCGACGACGAGACGCTGCGCAACCACCTGGAGATCCTGAACGCCTACTACCTGCCGGGGGTCGACGCTGAGGAGGTCCTCTACCCCTCGATCACGCCGGTCAACAGCTTCCGCACCGTGTTCAACCTCTACTTCGGCGCCGGCTACGCGCCGCTGCCCGACCGCAGCCACATCTTCCCCGACCTCGGCGCGCCCTATCAATTCATCGACGTGACGGAGCGCATCGCGGACTGAGGCCCGCGGATTGATTCACGCCAAACGCTGCGATAAACTCCCCCCATGAACCCGACGCGTGCAATTCAGGAGCGCCGCCGACAGGCCAAGACGGTGCGGGTGCGGGACGTCTCAATCGGCGGGGGCAACCCCGTGGTCGTGCAGTCCATGACCAGCACGCAGACGCACGACGTCGAGGCCACGGTTCAACAGATCGGCCGCCTGCAGGCGGCGGGCTGCGAGCTCGTGCGCGTGGCCGTGCTCAACATGGACGCGGCCCAAAACCTGAGCACAATCAAGTCTCGCATCGACATCCCGCTGGTGGCCGACATCCACTTCGACCACCGCTTGGCGCTGGAAGCCATTCGCCAGGGCGTGGACAAGCTCAGGCTCAACCCCGGCAACATCACCAAGCGCGAGAAAATCGAGCAAGTGGTCCACGCCGCCAAGGACGCTCACATCCCCATCCGCGTGGGCGTCAACGGCGGCTCGCTCCCGAAGGACCTGTTGGTTCAATACGAGGGCGCCACGCCCGAGGCCATGACCGCCGCCGCGCTGCGCGAGGTCGAGATTTTGGAGGACAACGGCTTCTCCGACATCGTGATCTCGCTCAAGACCACCGACGTGCCCACCATGATTCAGTCCTACCGCCTGATCGCGGACCAAGTGCCGTACCCGCTGCACCTGGGTGTGACCGAGGCCGGCTCGGGCGACGGCGGGATCATCAAGAGCGCGGTCGGGATCGGGACGTTGCTGGAGGCCGGCATTGGCGACACGCTGCGCGTCTCGCTCACGGGCGACCCCGTTAGGGAGGTGCGTGCGGCCTACAGCATGCTCAACGCGCTGGGCCAGCGGCTGCGCGGCGTGCAGTACACCTCGTGCCCGACCTGCGGGCGCATCGGCATCGACCTGGAGAAAATCGTGGACGAGGTGCACGCGCGCGTGGCCGACGTGGCCGAGCCGGTGAGCGTTTCGCTCATCGGGTGCGTGGTCAACGGCCCCGGCGAGGCGCTGCACAGCGAGATCGGCCTGGTGGGCGCGCACGGCGCGGGCACGATCTACCTGGACGGGGAGCCCCACAAGCGCGTGCCGGAAGCGGAACTGGCCGACGAACTCGAAGCGCTCATCCGCGCGCGCGCCGCCCAAAAGCGCGCGGCCCCCGCCGGCCATGCCGCTGGGTAGCGAGGCGCTGGCCCGCCTGGGCCTGGCGACCTTCACCGTCGTCGACGTCGAGACCACGGGGTTGGACCCCGCCCAAGACCGGATCATCGAGTTCGGCGCGGTGCGCTTTGAGGGCGGCGAGCCGACCGACAGCGTCTCGCAGCTGTTCAACCCCGGCACGGCGCTGCCGGGGTTCATCACGGCGCTCACCGGCATCACGCAGGAGGAGGTCGACTACGCGCCCCGCGCGCGCGAAGCGCTGCCCGCCTTGCTCGACCGCTGGACCGCCGGGACGGTGGCCGCGCACAACGCGCCCTTCGAGCTCAAGTTCCTGAACGCGTTCAACCGCGACGCCGGCCGGGAGGCGATCGAGTCCGAACGCTGTCTGGACACGCTGCTGTTGAGCCGGGCGCTGCTGCCCACGCTCTACAACCACAAGCTCGAGACCGTGGCCGCCCACCTCGAGGTCCCCATCCTGGACGTCCACCGCGCCCACGACGACGCCGAGGCGACCGGCAGGGCCCTGCTGGCGCTGGTCGAGCGCGCGCTCGCGCTCGACCCCAAGGTGCTCGAGCTGCTGGCCCGGCTCGCGCCCGAGGGCGCGTCCAGAAGGCTCTTTCGCGCGCTCGAGGAGGCGGCCGCGCTGGGACGGGACGCGTCAGCCGACCTGTACGAACGCATCGAGCCCACCAAGTGGACCGAGCTCCCGCTCGATCTGGACGACCGACCCTTGCGGCCCCTGAGCCTGGAGGGGCTCGAACGCGCGCTGGCCCAGGACGGCCCGCTGGCGCGCAGCCTGGACCGGTTCGAGGAGCGAGCCGAGCAGCAGGCCATGGCTCGCGGCGTGGCGCAAGCCTTCAACGAGGGGACGTTCCTCGCGGCCGAGGCGGGCACGGGGGTGGGCAAGTCGTTCGCCTACCTCGTCCCGGCGCACGCCTGGTCGGATCAAAACGCGGGCGCGGCCGGGCGCGTCGTGCTCTCGACCCGGACCAAGACGCTGCAGGACCAGCTCTACCGGCACGACATCCCCAAGGTGCGCGAGGCGTTCGGGGAAAACTGGAACGCCGTGTTGCTCAAGGGTCGCCAGAACTACCTCTGTCTGCGCCGCCTGGACGCCCTGCTCAAGGAGGAGCCGGGCGCCGAGGAGCGCGCCGCGCTCATGCCGCTGGTCAGCTGGCTCGACGAGACCGACACCGGCGACCTGGAGGAGGTGCACGCCCTGTGGCACCGCGACGTGCGCCGCTGGGTCTACGACGACCCCGAGTACTGCGTCGGGCGGCGCTGCCCGTTCCACGACCGCTGCTACTCCATCCACGCCCGCGAGGCGGCCAAACGCGCCCAGCTCGTCGTGATCAACCACGCCCTGCTGCTGGCTGACCTGAGCCTGGAGGGTGGCATCCTGGGCGACTACGGGCACCTGATCGTCGACGAGGCGCACCACCTGGAGAAGTCGGCGCGCCAGGCCATGCAGCGGGGCGCGAGCTACTGGCACTTCAAGGGCGTGTTCGACGAGCTGCTGCGCAGCGACGAACTCGGGCGCGAGACGGGTGTGCTGGCGCTGCTCAAGCGCCAAATCCCCGCCGACGCCGCCGAGCTGGCCCAGCGGGTCGAGGCGCTGGCGGGGATGCTGGCCGAGCTGCGCCGCGAAACGTCGGGCCTGTTCGGCCAACTGACCGACGAGGTCGCCGGTCCGGAGCGCGCGCGGCCCGAGTACACGCTGCGGCGGCGCTATGGCCCCGACGCCTTCGTCAACTGGACCGGTTCGCACGCCGCGTTGCTCGAAGCGCTCGAGGCGGCTTCGGTTCAGATCCAGGCCGCGGCCGACGCCGCCGAGCGCGCGCTGGGCGAATCCGCCCAGGAAGCCGTCGACGCGCTCAACGCGGCCGCCGGCAACCTGGAACTGCTGCGCGGGGAATGGGACTGGCTCTTCCGCGCCGAGGACGAGACGCACGTGTTCTGGTTCGAGCTGCCCAACCGGTCCCAGAGCCTGCTCCAGCTCCACGCCGCGCCGCTCGACGTGGGGGAATCGCTCCAGCCGCTCTACGAACGGCTGCGGACGGCCGTGTTCACCTCGGCCACGCTCTCGGTGGGCGGGGACTTCGCGCACTTCCGCGCGCGCGTCGGGCTGGACCGGCTGCCCGAGGGCCAACTCCGCTCGCAGGACTTCGCCCACCCCTACGACCACGCCTCGGCAGTGCATTTGAGCGTGCCGACCTACTTGCCCGAGCCCAACGAGCGCGGCTTTGCCGAGGCGCTGGGCGAGCTGCTGTTCGAGCTGGCCAGCTATGCGGAACGGCGCACGCTGGCGCTGTTCACCTCGTACAAGTTGCTGCGGGCCGTGCAGGAATTCCTGCGCGACAAGGACCTGTTCGTGCGCGCCCAGGGGCCCGGCGAGCCGCGCAGCCGCGTCCTGGCCGAG
Organism: uncultured Thermotogae bacterium; assembly: GCA_964572855.1. Classification (GTDB taxonomy): domain Bacteria; phylum Bipolaricaulota; class Bipolaricaulia; order RBG-16-55-9; family JAJCYT01; genus CAZNGF01. Next base: position 12,904 of record CAZNGF010000064.1, read on the forward strand.
TTCCGCAACGGACCGCCCGCCGCGCTGCTGTTGGGCACGGACAGCTTCTGGGAGGGCGTCGACCTGCCGGGCGACGCGCTGGAGATCCTCGTGCTCACCAAGCTCCCCTTCCCGGTCCCCACCGACCCGCTGGTGGCCGCCGAGGAGGAGCGGCTCGGGGCGCTGGGCCGCTCGGCCTTTGCCGAGTATTCGTTGCCGCAGGCCGTGCTGGCGCTGCGCCAGGGCTTCGGCCGCCTGATCCGCTCCAAGACCGACCGGGGCGCGGTCGTGATCACCGACGTGCGCGTCGTCAACAAGGGCTACGGCAAGCACTTCCTGGGCGCGCTGCCCTGCGAGGCGCACACCTACTTCACCTCGAGCGCGCTGGTCACCGACGTAAAGCGCTTTCTGGACGCCGCCTAGCCGCCCGGGGGTTGACTCGCCGGGCAATCCGTGTTAGGGTACCCGTTCAACGGACGACCGTGGTGATTTGCGCCCTATTGCGGCCACGTAAAACAACGCGCTAAAAAGGCCGGGCGGATGCCTCCAGCCCGCACTTTCCCCGGCGAACGAAGCGCAACTCGCATGGTCGCCTCCGACTCCCTGGGAGGTGGTCCCATGACCGCACCACAGAAGCGGAGCCTGCAGCAGCGGCTCGACGACGGCGGCGTGATCTGCGCCGAAGGTTACCTGTTCGAACTGGAACGGCGCGGCTACCTGCAGGCCGGCAGCTTCGTCCCCGAGGTCGCGCTGGAGCACCCCGACGTGCTGGAACAGGTCCACCGCGAGTTCGTGCGCGCGGGCTCGGACGTGGTCGAGGCCTTCACCTACAACGGCCACCGCGAGAAGCTGCGGCTGGTCGGCAAGGAAAACCTGCTGGAGCCGCTCAACCGCAGCGCGCTGCGCGCCGCCAAGCGCGCCGCCGCACAAGCCGAAGAGCCCGCGCTGGTGGCCGGCAACATCTCGAACACGAACATCTACGACCCCGACGACCCGACGTCAGCGCGCGAGGTGCGCGCCATGTTCGAGGAGATGGTCGACTGGGCCGTCCAGGAGGGCGTCGACTTCGTCATCGGCGAGACGTTTTACTACCTGGGCGAGGCGCGCCTCGCGCTCGAGGTGATTCGGGCGGCCGGCCTGCCGGCGGTGGTGACCTTCGGCCTCATGGGCGAGAACGTGTTGCGCGACGGGGTCAGCGTCGAGGAGGGGTGTCGGTTGCTGGAGCAGGAAGGCGCCGCCGTCGTCGGGATGAACTGCTTCCGCGGCCCGGCGACCATGCTTCCCTACCTGAAGAAGATCCGCGCCGCCGTCTCGTGTCCGGTGGCCGCGCTGCCCGTGCCCTACCGTACGACCGAAAAGCATCCCACCTTCTTCAACCTCGAGGACCCCGGCGCCGACGGCGCGCTGCCCGGCGGGCGCACGTTCCCGACCGCGCTCGACCCGCTCTACTGCAACCGCTACGAGCTCGCCGCGTTCGCGCGCGAGGCTTACGAATCCGGCATGCGTTACCTGGGCGTGTGCTGCGGCGCCACGCCGGTCCACATCCGCACCGTAGCCGAGGCCATCGGCCGCCGCCCGCCCGCCTCGCGCTACTCGCCCGACATGGAGAAACATTTTCTGTACGGGTCGGACGAACGCCTGAGGGCGCACAACACGGCGTACGGGGCCAGGGCCTAGTACAGGGCCACGCTGTTTTTGCTGTGTAGGGGTCCCATTCATGGGACCCGGCCTACACGTCCGGTTCATGACCAGA
>CAZNGF010000065.1:0-13782 GCA_964572855.1 uncultured Thermotogae bacterium
GCACTCTGACCCCGTACCCGCCCTCCTCCACGGGCTCGAACAGGACGGTGAAGCTAAATTGCCGCGCTTGCTTGGTGGCCATCGAATCACCCGCTCCATGACACAGGGGGCTTCCATCGTTTGAAAACACAAGGGTTTCATAGGCCCGCAAGCGGCGACAGCAAAAGTTTCGATCATAGGCGATACACGAGCCGGCGTCGTTGGGCGACATGGGCTTGCAAGCGGCGTGCCCGCTGGCGGGGCTGTTGGCCACGGCCGAGCTCCAGGGGCGCGACGGCAGCACCCTCGGGACGATCTTTGGGGTGCTGGGGTACAACTTCCTGTGAGTCAAGAACGGAAATCGCTGGAGCCGAAACCAAACGGGAGCCGAAGGCGCGTTTCGGGCTCCCGGCGGGAAAGGAAAAGAGACCGGCTTGCCCCTGCGGCGCTCAGACGGTCTCTTGGGCGCTTACTTGTAGTGGTCCGCGTTGATCTGGATGTAGTTCTGCCACTTCTCGGGCACGTCCTCCTCGGGGTAGATGGCCTCAACGGGGCAGACGGCCGCGCACGCGCCGCAGTTGATGCACGTCTCGGGGTCGATGAACAGCTGCTCGACCGAGGCGAAGTCGTCCTCGTCCTCGCGGGGATGGATGCAGTCCACGGGACAGACCGTGACGCAGTCGCCGGATTTCGTCCCGATGCAGGGCTCGGTGATGATATAGGACATGGGAATCCTCCTTGTTCGGGGGAGTATAACGGCGGGCGTTCGAGGGGCGCAAACCCCGCTCTCGCGGGGACGTCCGCCCTAGCGGGCGGTCCGGGCTACGGACATCCCCGGTCGGCCCCTTCCCAAAGCGCCTCGAAGCGCGCGCGGAACTGGGCGTTGAGCTCGGGGCTGTCGATCTCGACCACGCCCTGCGCGCCGCTGCCCATGGCCTCGTCCACCCAGTCCACCTCGGTCAGCAGCACGCCGCTGTCGCCCACGACGGCGAAGCGGTGGCGCAGGTCCTCCATCACGCGCACGTCGAGCAGGTCGTTGAGGTCCTGGCAGATACGGCGCTCATTGGCCAGGTCGACGCTCCCCTCGCCCAGCAGGAGCCGCACGCGGTTGCCGACGCCCAGCCGCGTGAGCAGCAGGCCGATCGCATCCGAGCTCAGGTCGGCCACGGCCACGTCCACGTCGCCCGTCACGCGCTGCAGGCCGGCCCGGATCGCATCTCTGACGGCGTTGGCCTCGCCGAAGTCGGCGAAGGTGGCCGCGGCCTCGCCCGGGAAGAAGCTCAGCTCGCTCTGCGAGTACACCCAACCGCTCAGCGCCAGCAGCCCTGAGACCAACAACACCGAAACACTCCGTCGCATCCGGATCACTCCTCTTCGGTCAGTCTTGAAAGCGACTGCTCTCCGTCTGTCCCATTGCGCTCACCCTTCTCCCCTGGCGGGAGAAGGATGGGACGAGGGGGAAACGCTGGGCGCCGACGTGCTTTCACCCTCACCCCAGCCCTCTCCCGTCAAGGGAGAGGGGGTCTCTTGGCAATCCCAAGCATGATCGACCGATCACGCTTGGGCCCATCGTGGGACACCTCCGCGCGCGCGGCCAGCGCCCGTGCCTGCGGTCGAGGGGACATTGGTGCCCCGGTGCGCGTTGTCGCCCGCGCCGCCCGGCGCTTACAATGGCGCCATGTCCCGCCCTCCCGCGCGCCGCCGCCCGCAGACCACCCGGGGCCGCGCGACGCACGCCCAACTGCTGCGGGGCGCGGAGCGCGCCTTCCACGCGCACGGTTACCAGAAGGCCTCGGTGGCCGCGGTCTGCCGCGAGGCCGGGGTAGCCAACGGCACCTTCTACCAGTACTTCGACGACAAGCGCGCCATCTTCGAGGCCGTGGTGGATCGGCTGGCCGCTGACCTGCACGCCCGGCTGCGCCGGGCGGAGGCGCGCGGCGCCGACCCGCTGGACCGGCTCGTGCGGGCCAACCGCGCCTTCTTCGAGACCGTGGCCCAGCGGGCGCGGTCCTATCAGGCCTTCCGCGAGAGCGAGTTCGTGGACCTGGCCATCTCGCAGGCGTTCTACCGCCCGCTGGCCAAGCGCTACGCCGCCCTGATCGCTTCGGGCGTGGCCCAAGGGCAACTGTGCAGCGACGCGCCCGAGGCGTCTGCCTGGGGGCTGCTGGGCGCGCAGGCGTTTCTGGCCACGCGCTGGATCGTGTGGGAGCCCCCGGCCGCCCACACGCTGGACGAGTTGCTGGAGACCTCGGAGCGCTTCCTGCGCGGCGGCCTGGGGTGCGGCACGGCCCCGCTCGAAGGCGCAAATGGGGACGAGCGCTCCGCGTCCCGCTCGGAACCCGACAAGGGCTCGACGCGCAAGGCGCTGCTGGAGGCCGCCGAGTCCCTCTTCGGCGCGCGCGGGTTCTACGCCACCTCGGTGGCCGACATCACGCGCGCGGTCGGCGTGGCTCAGGGGACGTTCTATCTGTACTTCCCCAGCAAGGTCGCGATCTTCGCCCAGCTCGTGCGCGAGATCAACGCCGCGCTCATCGCCGCCACGCGCCGGGCCACCGCCGGCCTGCGCCACCGGCGTGAGGTCGAACGGGCGGGCTTTGGCGCCTTCTTCGGCTTCATCAGCCGGCACCGGCTCGCCTACCGCATCGTGCGCGAGGCCGAGTTCGTGGACGAGGAGGCGGGCCAGGGCTACTACCGCCGCATCGCGGCCGGCTACGTCAAGGGGCTGGAGGCGGCCATGGCCCGCGGCGAGGTGCGCCCCTTCCCGGTCGAGCCGCTGGCCTACTGTCTCATGGGCCTGGGGCATTTCGCCGGCCTGAAGTGGTTCGTCTGGGAGGAACGGGAAGCCCTGCCGCCGGCGACCTTCGACGCGCTCATGCGGCTGGTCGGCAACGGCCTGGGCGCGCCGGGCCGTGACCCGGATCATCTCGGGCCCGGCGCCCGGCGGTAGAATGGGGCCTGTCGCGCGGGTTTCTCCATCGCGGGGACGCACCTTGACAGGGGGAAATCGGACATGATAACATGAGAGCTGAGTCAGGGATCAGGTTAAGGAGCCGCGTTGAAACACGATCATCCCCGAGCGCCCGAGGTGACCGCCACTTCCATTGCACGGAAAGCGAGCCCGCGTGCCCGCCGTTGAGGCCAACGGGGTCCGCCTGCACCACGAGCTCGCCGGAGAAGGCCCCGCGCTGCTGTTGATCGCCGGCGTGGGCTACGGCGGCTGGGTGTGGCGGCGGCAAGTCCCCGCGCTCTCCGAACACTTCAAGACGATCGCCTTCGACAACCGCGGCGTCGGCGCGAGCGACAAGCCCGAGACCCCCTACGACATCCCCCTGATGGCCGCGGACGCGCTCGGCCTGCTGGACGCGTGCGACATCGAGCGGGCCCACGTCTGCGGGACCTCCCTGGGCGGGATGATCGCGCTGCAGCTGGCGCTGGGCCACCCCGAACGCGTCGACCGCCTGATCCTGTGCGCCACGACCCACGGCGGGCTCAACGTCGCCTTCCCCGAGCCCGAGGTGATCCAGTTCATGGCACAGCGGGCCGGGACGCCCGAGGAGCGTTACGAGCGCGGCATGCAGCTGGCCTTCAGCGAGGGTTTTTGTCGACATCGCGCGCAGGAAGCGGCGTTCATCCGGGAGGAAATGGGCAAGAACCCCCAGCCCGACGACGCCTACCAGCGCCAGGCCTACGCCCCGCTTCACTTCGACGTCGAGGCGCGCCTGGGCGAGATCGACCACCCCACGCTCGTGCTCTCGGGGGACGCGGACCGCGCCGTCCCGCCCGAAAACGCCCGGCGCCTGGCCGAGCGCATCCCGAACGCCAAGCTGCACCTGTTCGAGGGCGCGGGGCATTTGTGCTTCATCGAGCAGCCCGAGGCGTTCAATCAGGCGGTCATCGACTTCTTGAAGGGGAACGAATGAGCCTGCCCCGGAGCTACGACGACGTCCCAATGAGCTGGGTCGGCGACTGGGCCGGCCGGCGCGCAGCACTCACGCCCGAGCGCGAGGCCGTCTACGACCCCGCCGACGGACGGCGCTTCCGCTACCGCGAGCTGGACGAACGCGCCAATCGCGTCGGGACGTTTCTGCTGGACGAGCTGAGCTTGCAGCCGGGTGAGGCCGTCTGCTTTCTGGGGCGCAACCAGGTCGAACCCATCGACCTGTATTTTGCCTGCGGCAAGACGGGCCTGATCCTGGCGCCGCTGAGCTACCGGCTGGCCAAACCCGAACTCGACGACCTGCTGGAACGAATCCAGCCCAAGGCGGTCTTTTACGAGGGTCACTTCGCGGAGCTGGCCGAGTCGCTGGCGTTCCCGGACTCGGTCAAGGCGAGCATCGCCTTCGGCGACGGGCAGAGCGACTACGACCGCCGCGTGCTGACGACCGAGCCGCGCCCGGTCAACCGGCCGCTGCCGATGAGCGCGCCCTTCCTCTACGTCCACACGGGCGGCACCACGGCCACGCCCAAGATCTGCGTGGTCACGCACCGCCAGATGATCTGGAATTCCTTCGATTTGCTGGCCACGGGCTCGGGGGGAACCGGCATCGGGGGCAAGGAGCTGGTCACGTTCCCGTTCTTCCACGTGGGCGGTTGGAACACGGTGACGCCGTTGTTCCACATCGGCGGCTCGATCGTCCTTCTGCGCGAGTTCGACCCCGGCCTGGCGCTCGAACTGATCGAAGCGGAACACATTTCGCACTTCGGCGGGGTCGAGGCCATGTTCCGCTTCATGATAGCCCATCCAAAGTTCCAAGAGACGAGCTTCGACAGCGTTTTGTACGTCAACTCCGCCGGTGCGCCCTGCGCGCCCGAGGTCATGCAGCCTTTCTGGGACAAGGGCGTGCCCGTGACCCAGTCCTACGGCCTCACCGAGGCGGGGCCCTCGAACTTCATCTTCCTGCCGGACGAGGCCAGCTACGGGATGGAGGACATCAGAGCGCACGCCGGCAGCATCGGCCGGCCCATGTACCACTGCGACGTCAAGCGGGTCGACCGCGAGACGGGCGAGCCCGTCAGTCAGGGCGAGGCAGGCGAACTCTGTTTCCGCAGCCCGCACAGTTTCGAAGGGTATTTGAACGACCCCGAGCGCACCGCCCAGGTCGTCGACGGGGACGGCTGGGTCCACTCGGGCGACCTGGCCCGCGAGGACGAGGACGGCTTCGTCACGGTCGTGGGCCGGGCCGACCAGATGTTCATCAGCGGCGGCGAGAACGTCTCGCCCGAGGAGATCGAGCAAGCCCTGGTCCGGCACCCGGCCGTGGCGCAGGCGGGCGTGGCCGGCGTGTCGGACGACGAGTGGGGCCAGGTCCCGCTCGCGGCGATTGTGCTTCATCCGGGGCAAGCGGTCGACGAAGAAGAATTGAAAAGCTTTTCACGCGAGTGCTTGGCCGGGTACAAGCTGCCCAAGCACTGGCGCTTCGTCCCCGCGCTGCCGCTGACGGGCGCGGGCAAGGTCGACCGGAACGCGATCAAGACGTTCTTATCCAAAGAGCCGTAGGGGCACCCCCCCGTGGTTGCCCCGTAGGCACGCGTCCCGGGGCAGGCACGGGGGCCTGCCCCTACATGAACGGAGAGGATTCCGATGCGTTTGAAAGACAAGGTCGCGATCGTCACCGGCGCGGGGCAGGGAATTGGCAAGGCCACCGCGCTCAAGTTCGCCCAAGAGGGCGCCAAGGTCGCGGTGGTCGAGTTCAACGAGGAGACGGGCCGCGCCGTCACCGAAGAGCTAAAACAGCACACCGACGCGCTGTTCGTGCGGGCCGACGTGTCCAAGCACGACCAAGCACAGAAAATGGCTCAAACGGTCAAGGACCACTTCGGCCGCATCGATTGCCTGATCAACAACGCCGGCATCCTGCGCGACGCGCAGCTGCTCAAGCTCACGGAAGAAGACTTCGACGCGGTGATCGCCGTCAACCTCAAGGGCGCCTTCAACTGCACCCAGGCCGTGGCGCCGTTCATGGTCGAGCAGGGCTCGGGCCGCATCATGAGCGCCTCCTCGGTGGTGGGCCTCTACGGCAACTTCGGCCAGACGAACTACGTGGCCAGCAAGGCCGGGGTCATCGGGATGACCAAGGTCTGGGCGCGCGAGCTGGGGCGCAAGGGGATCACGGTCAACGCCGTGGCGCCCGGCTTCATCGCCACCGAGATGGTCCAAAGCATGCCGCAGAAGATCATCGACGCCATGGTGGAGAAGGTCCCGATGAAGCGCATGGGCACGCCCGAGGAGATCGCCAACGTCTACGCCTTTTTGGCCTCAAGTGAGGCCAGCTACATCAACGGCGCGGTGATAAGCGTCGACGGGGGCGTGGTGGTCTGATGCCTTCCGCCCGCATCGTGAGCACGGGGCGCTACGTGCCCGAACAATGCGTCACGAACCAGGCGTTCAACGAGCGCTACGGGAAGGACGTCGACGCTTGGCTGGTCGAGAACGTCGGCATCCGCGCGCGCCACTTCGCCGCGGAGGACGAACTGGGCTCCGATTTGGCCGTGCACGCGAGCCGGCAGGCGCTGGAGCGCGCCGGGCTGTCGCCGGCCGATCTCGACCTGTTGATCGTGGCCACCGACACGCCGGACTACATCTCGCCGGCCACGGCCAGCGTGGTGCAGCACAAACTCGGCGCCAGCAAGGCGGGCGTGTTCGACGTCAACTGCGCCTGCGCGGCCTTTGTCACGGGCGTCATCCAGGCGAGCCACGCGCTTCAAGCCGAGCCGGGGCGCTACCGGCACGCGCTCGTCGTGGGCACCTACGCCATGAGCAAGTACGTCAACTGGGACGACTACAAGACGGCCACGCTGTTCGCCGACGGCGCGGGGGCCGCGGTGCTGAGCGCGTCCGACGAGCCGGGCTTCTTGAGCTCGTCGCTCGAAGCCGACGGCCAGTACCACGACTACATGGGCATCTACGTCGGCGGGACCTACCAGATTCCAACGGTTGAAGCGGTGGCGCGCGGCGACCACTGGCTCGCGATCGCCAAGCGCTTTCCCCCGGACCTGAACGCGACGCACTGGCCGCCGCTGGTGCGCGAGGTGTGCGAGCGGGCCGGGGAGCCCGTGGCCTCGATCGGTCGCATCTACTTCACCCAGATCAACCTGCCCACCATCAAGCACGTCATGGGCGAGCTCGAGCTGCCGCTGGAGCGCACGCACTGGATCATGGACAAGTGGGGTTATACGGGCTCGGCCTGCGTCCCGATGGCGCTGGACGATCACATCACGCGCGGGGAGGGGCCGCAGCCGGGCGATTTGGTCGTATTGTGCGCCTCGGGCGGCGGGCACGCGATGGCGGCGGCGGCGTTCCGCTGGTGAGGGGTTGCATGGGACACGTCACGGTGAACGGCACACGCTGGTACTACGAGCTGACCGGCCCCGAGGACGCGCCGGTCGTGGCGCTCGGCAACGGGATCTTCGCCGACGCGCGCAACTGGGCGCCGCTGGCCGCGCGGCTCGCAAAACGCCTGCGCGTGCTGTGCTTCGACTTCCCGGGCCAGGGCCGCTCGGACGCGCTCGACCGGCCCGTGAGCGTCGAAGCGCAAGCGCGAGGGCTCTCGGCGCTGCTGGAAACCCTCGGGCTCGAGCGAGTCCACTACCTGGGCGTGTCCTACGGCGCCGAGGTGGGGTTGAGCTGGGCGCTGGACGCCCCGCATCAGGTTCAGCGATTGATCGCCGCGGACTGCGTGGCTTGGGTCCACCCCGCGCTGGCCCAAAGGGCCGAAGCCTGGCTGGCGGCCATCCGCGGCGGCGACGCCGAGCTGTTCTACACGGTGGCCGCGCCGGACATCTTCTCGCCCGGCTTCGTGGCGGCCAACCCGGCGCTCATGGACCGCGTGCGCGAGGGCTTCCGGGCGCTGGACCTGACCGCGATGGAGGGCCTGTTGAGCGGGTACGGCGACTTCGACCTGCGAGAGCGGCTGAGCGAGCTGTCGGCCCCGACGCTGTTCCTCTGCGGCGCGCTGGACACGCTCAAGCCGCCCGCGCTGATGGCCGAGCTCCAGCGCGCCGTGCCGGGAGCCGAGTTCCTCACGCTGCCGGGCGCGGGGCACGCCGCGCACATGGAGGCGCCCGAGGCGTTTCTGACCGCGGCCTGGGGCTTTTTGACCAAGGAGGGTTCGTCTTGACTTTCGAGATCGGCCAGCGCGCGCAAGCGTCCAAGACGATCACCGAGGCGGACGTCGTCCTGTTCGCCGGCGTGACGGGCGACTTCAACCCCGTCCACATCGACGCCGAGGCCGCCAAGCGCAGCTGCTTCGGCCGGCGCGTGGCCCACGGCTCGCTCACGGCCGCGCTCGTCTCGGGCGTGCTGGGGACCAAGCTGCCCGGGCCCGGTACGATCTTCCTGCAGCAAACCACCCGCTTTACGGCGCCGGTCTACCTGGGCGACACCGTCACCGCGCGCGTCGAGGTCCGCGCATGGGACGAAGCGAGGCGGCGCATGACGCTCTTGTGCGAATGCGTCAACCAGGACGGCTCGCAAGTGCTGACGGGCGAGGCTCAGGTGCTCGCCCCGGAGGAGGCCTAGTGGACGTTTTGCCCCAATTGATCGCCAGCGGCCTGGCCGTGGGCAGCCTGTACGCGCTCATGGCCGTGGGCTTCGTGCTCATCTTCAAGACCACCGACGTGGTCAACTTCGCCCACGGCGACATGGCCATGGTCTCGACCTTCGTCGCGCTCATGGCGCTGCGTTCGTGGTCGTGGCCCTTCTGGGCCGCGCTGGGGGCGGCCGTGGTCACCGGTTTCCTGGTCGGGGCGCTGGCCAACCTGCTGCTGCGCCCGGCGGTCTCGCGCGGCGCCTCGGTGTTCAGCCTCATGATCGCCACGCTGGGCATCTCGATGATGATCAACGCGCTGGCCGGCAACTTCTTCGGCTACCAGCCGCAGTCGTTCCCGCCGCTCATCCGGGGCCGGCCCTTCGTGCTGTTCGACGTGGTCCGCATCACGCCGCACAACGCGCTCGTGTTCGGGATGGCCGGCGCCCTGGCGCTGACGCTGTTCGCCATCCTGAAGTACACCCGGCTGGGCACGGCCATGCGCGCCATGGCCCAGAACAGCCGCGCCGCGCTGCTCATGGGCGTGAACGTGCGCAACGTCTCGATCCTGGCCTGGGGCATCGGGGCGGCCATGGGCGCGATCGCCGGCGTGCTGGTGGCGCCCGCGCCGGGCGTCAACCTGAGCCTGAACTCGATGGTGCTCGTGCTCATCAAGGGCTTTGCGGCCGCCGTGCTGGGCGGCTTCACCAGCCTGCCGGGGGCGTTCGTGGGCGGGCTCATCGTGGGCGTGGTCGAGAACCTGCTGGGCTTCTACGTCTCGACCCAGTTCCAGACGACGTTCGTCTTCTTGCTGATCGTGGTCGTGCTGGCCGTGCGCCCGCGCGGCCTGCTGGGGGCGCCCGTGGCCGGGAGGCGCGCGTGAACCGGCGCGGGCTCCTTCTCGGGCTCGCCCTGCTGGTGGCCCTGCCGTTCTTCCTCAAGAACTACCAGGTCTATTTGATCTCGCTGGTGGCCGTGAACGCGCTGGCCGCGCTCGGGCTCAACGTGCTGACCGGCTTTGCCGGCCAGGTCTCGCTGGGACACGCCGGCTTCATCGCGATCGGCGGCTACGCGGCCGCCATCCTGCAGATGCAGCTGGGCCTGCCGATCTGGCTCAGCCTCCCGCTGGCGGGCCTGATCTCGGGGGCCCTCGGGCTCGTCCTGCTCGTGCCCGCGCTGCGACTGAGCGAGATCTACCTGGCCATCGCCACGCTGGGCTTCGGGGTGGCCGTCGAACAGCTCCTGCCGCAGCTGCCCTGGACCGGCGGCCACCAGGGACTCAACGTCGCGCGCGCGCCGCTGGACGCCTGGCTCGAGGCCGAGTTCAGCCTCGGCCCCGTGCAGGTCACCGAGGAGATCGTGCTCTACCTGTTCCTCGTGGCCGTAAGCCTCGTGCTCTGGTGGATGACGCGCAACGCGCTCAACTCGGACCTGGGCCGCTCGTTCGTGGCCGTGCGCGACCGCGAGCTGGCCGCCGAGGCGCTGGGGGTGAGCCTGGTGTGGACCAAGGGCTACGCCTTCCTGCTGAGCGCGTTCCTCACCGGCGTGGCCGGCGGCATGTACGCCAACCTGGTGGGCTTCATGAGCGTGGGCAGCTTCGGGCTGGCGGCTTCGATCGCGCTGCTGAGCATGATCGCCATCGGCGGGATGGCCTCGCTGCCCGGCACGCTGCTGGGCGCGGCCTTCATCACGCTGCTGCCCAACGCCTTGAGCGGGTTCTCGCAGTGGGTGCCGAGCTTCGTCTACGGCGCGGCGCTATTGGGGGCGGTGGTGTTCCTGCCCTACGGCCTCTGGGGCGCTTGGCTGCGCTTCCGGGGCAAGGGCCGCGGCTGGACCCGCTCGGTGCGCGACGTGTTCAAGGCCAAAGGGGGCGGGGATGCTTGAGCTGCGCGAGCTGACGGTGCGCTTCGGCGGCCTCAAGGCCCTGGACGGCGTGAGCCTCGAGGTGGGCGAGGGCGAGATCGTCGGGCTCATCGGTCCCAACGGGGCGGGCAAGACCACGGCCTTCAACGCCATCAGCCGCTTCGTGCCCGCCGCGGGCGGGTCGGTGCGCTTTCTGGACCGCGACGTGCTGCGCGCCCGGCCGCACCAACTGATCGAGTTCGGGATCGCGCGCACGTTCCAGAACCTGGGGTTGTTCCCCTACCTGACCGTGACCCAGAACCTGATGCTGGGCCAGCACCACCAAGTGAGAACCCCGCCGCTGCTGCAGCCCTTCCGCCCGCCGAGCGCGCGGCGCGAGGAGGACGAGTTGCGCGAGCGCGCGCGTCAACTGCTGGCGCGGCTCGGCCTCGAACCCATCGCGGACGCCTACGTCGCCAGCCTGCCCTACGGCGTCCAGAAGTTCGTCGAGATCGGGCGCGCGCTCGTCTCGGTGCCCAAGCTCGTGTTGCTGGACGAACCGGCCGCCGGGCTCACCAGCGCCGAGACCGAGCGCATCCGCCAGCTCATCCTGCGCTCGCGGGACGAGTTCGGCATCACGGTGCTGTTGATCGAGCACGACATGAGCCTGGTGATGCGCACCTGCGACCGCGTGGCCGCGCTCGACTTCGGCAAGCTGATCGCGCACGGGACGCCCGACGAGATCCAGGACCACCCGCAGGTGATCGAGGCCTACCTGGGCCAGACGGAGGTCAAGGATGCTTGAGCTGCGCGACGTGCACGCCCACTACGGCCCGATCCACGCGCTCAAGGGCGTGTCCCTGAGCGTGCAGCCGGACCAGGTCGTGGCGCTGCTGGGCGCCAACGGCGCGGGCAAGAGCACGCTCATCAACACGGTGTCGGGCATCGTGCGCCCCAGCGGCGGCGAGCTGCGCTTCAGGGGCGCCTCCATCGCCCGCGCCCGCCCGGAGCACCTGGTCAGGCGGGGGATCGTCCAGGTGCCCGAGGGGCGACAACTGTTCCCCGAGCTGAGCGTGGCCGAGAACCTGCGCATGGGCGCCTTCGCCCGCCGCGACTCGCAGGGCGTGCGCCGCGACCGCGAGCGGGTGCTGGAACACTTCCCGCGCCTGCGCGAGCGGCTCGACCAACCCGCCGGCACGCTCTCGGGCGGCGAGCAGCAGATGCTGGCGCTGGCGCGCGCGCTCATGAGCGGGCCCAAGCTGCTGCTGCTGGACGAGCCCTCGCTGGGGCTTGCGCCCGTGCTCGTGCGGCAGCTCTACGACATCCTGCGCCGGCTCAACGCCGACGGCATCCCGCTGCTGCTGGCCGAACAGAACGCGAACATGGCCCTGCAGCTGGCCGACCACGCCTACGTGCTCACGCTGGGCGAGGTCACGCTGGAAGGCCCCGCGGCGCAACTCGCACAAGACGACACCGTCCGCCAGCTCTACCTGGGCGGGACGGCCGAAGGGGATTCGAGGAGGTGATGCGCACGCGACACCAACGGTTCGACGGGACGGATTGCGGTTGCAAAAACGTCAATACCTCAAGGAGGATTTCATGAAAGGTTTCCGCTGGCTGTTTGTCTTGTTGTTGGTGGGTGGACTGGCCCTGGGCTCCCAGGCGCAGTCCAGCACACCGGGCGTTTCCGAGGACACCATCAAGCTGGGCTCGTTCATCGCGCAGTCGGGCGGGGTGGCCTTCATCGGCGTCCCGTTCTTCCGGGGCGCCTCGGCCTGGTACAACTGGGTCAACGCCCACGGCGGCATCAACGGGCGCCAGATCGAATTCATCGCCTGCGACGACGGCTTTAACCCCGCACAGACCGTGGCCTGCGTCCAGCAGCTGCTGGAGGAGGACCAGGTGTTTGCGGTCGTGAACCCGCTGGGCACCCAGCCGCTGGCCGCCGTGATCGACACGCTGGTCGAGCAGGCCGTGCCGGTCGTCTCGCCGGGCGCCAACGCGACCTTCCTGGCCGAGCCGTTCAAGCCCACCGTGTTCGCGCTCCAGCCCAACAACCGCGACTTCGGCCGCTTCGCCGCGCGCTACCCGGCCGAGCGCCTGGGCCTGACCCAGATCGCCGCGGTCTATCCGGACAACGCCTTCGGCGAGGAGACAAGCCAGGCGTTCGAGGAGGCACTGGCCGAGCTGGGCATTGAACCCGTGCGCATGATCGCCCACGCGCCGAGCGAGACCAACTTCAGCAACATCGTGCTCCAGCTCCAGCAGGCCGGCGCCGAGGCCGTGGCCCTGCTGGAGGACTCGATCCAGGCCGCCGCGGCCGTGTTGACCGAGGCCGACAACCTGGGCTACGCCCCACAGTTCATCGGCCTGAACACCGTGACCGACCCGAGCCTGTTCGAGCTGACCTCGCCCGAGGCCGCCGAAGGGTTGGTGGCGCCGGGCTTCGCCGAGGGCCGCCTGTTGTCGGACCTGCCGGCCGTGCAGCTCTACACCGAGGTGCTGCAGGACCCCGACACCGGCTTCCCCGACGAGACGCCGGGCGGCTTCAGCGAGATCGCCTACGTGGGCGCCCAGGTCGTGACCGAGGCGCTGGCCATCGCCTCCGAGGGCCAGGAGCTCACGCGCGAGTCGTTCATCGCGGCGCTGGAGTCGTTCAGCGGCTGGACCAACGGCCTGATTCCGCCGCTGAGCTACACCCCGGACAACCACAGCGGCATCACGACGCTGTTCGTGGTGGAAATCGAAAACGGGACGTTCGTGACCAAGGGCGTGTTCTAGGCACCGACCAACAAATTCGCGTATCTTGGGCGAGGGCGGTCCGACCGGACCGCCCTCGCCTCGTTTCTGTAGGAGCGCACGGCCGTGCACCCCTACATGGACCGCGCCCCATGTGGTAGCATCGGGCCAGCCAACTTCGTCAGGGAGGAACTCATGAGGAACAGACGGATGCTACTGGGCGTCGCGCTGTTGGGGTTGAGCCTGGGCCTGTCGGCCTGCGGCCTGTTGCAGTCCAAGCTGCTGAGTTTCAGCTCGCTCACGCTGGCCCCCGGCGCGACCGGGACGGTGCAACTGAGCGCCAGCGCGCTCCAGGGGCTCAACAGCCTGCAAATCGGGCCCAAGGGCGCCATTCGCTTCGACCCCGCCGTGGTCGAGGTCACGGCCGTGGAGGGCCTGGGCCTGACCGTGTTCGCCCACGAGGTCGACAACGCCGCGGGCACGGTCACGCTGGCCGCCGGCAGCACGTCGGGCAGCGTGGCCAACGGCGCGCTGGTCGAGCTCACGCTGCGGGCCGTGGGGACGGCGGGCCAGTCCACCGCGCTGCGGCTCACCGAGGTCGACCTGTTGTTGAACGCCAACGGCGAGCCCCTGGGAGAAGTCAAGCTCGAGCCCGGCACGGTCCAGATCCAGTAGAGCAGGCTGTGCCTGCCGTCTG
>CAZNGF010000066.1:0-13460 GCA_964572855.1 uncultured Thermotogae bacterium
CGCGGCCGTGGCCGAGGCCGCGGTGGTCGGCTATCCCCACGAGATCAAGGGCCAGGGGGTCTACGCCTTCGTCACGCTCATGGCCGGCGTCGAGCCCCACGAATCCATCGAGGCCGGCATCGTCGAGACCGTGCGCGACTTGATCGGCCCGCACGCCGTGCCGGACAAGATCCAGTTCACCCCGGCGCTGCCCAAGACGCGTTCGGGCAAGATCATGCGCCGCATCCTGCGCAGGATCGGCGCCGGGGACACCGAACAAATGGGCGACACCTCGACGCTGGCCGACCCCGGCGTGGTGGACCGGCTGGTCCAGGGTCGGCGCTAGCTGCTTGACCCCGCCAGCGGCGTGGCCGCGATGCCCTGTGCACGGAGCCAATCGCAGAGGCGCCGATCCAGCTCGTCCCGCACGCGGCGGGTGAACGCCAGCACCGCTTCTCTCGAACCCGCGGCCGCGGCCGGGTCCTCGGTGGGCCACGAGAGCCGCTGGCCGGAAGCAAAGACCGCGGGGCAGTTTCTGTCCGCCTCGGCGCACACGACGATGACCTTCGAAAAGCGCACGCCCTGCGGCAACTCGTGTAGGCCTTTGGGCCGCTGGCCCGAGACGTCGATGCCGAGCTCGCGCATCACTTCGATCACGGGCGGGAACACCTCGGGCCTGGGGTCGGTCCCCGCGCTGTAGGCGCGGAAGCGGCCGCCCGCGTGGTGGCGCAGCAGCGCCTCCCCCATCTGGCTGCGGGCGGCGTTGCCCGTGCACAGGAACAGGATGTTTCGCTCCATCGTTCTCCCTTCCCGTACGGTGTACGACAGCGCGCCGCCCGCGCGCAATGGGGTAGGCTCTATAGCGCGGTCTTGCCCGACTCGCTGGCAGAGCGCTCTGAAGGGCCGTCCCCGGGTCGGCGCAAATTCAGGCCAGAGAGGCAGGGAAGTTCTGCAATCGCCTCCGGCGTGATGCGGGACCCTTGGACCGGATCACGGGCATTCAGCGGCGCTCCCCGGCGCAAAGCGCGCCAAGTAGGCTTCGACCTCGAACTTGCGGGCCGTGTTCTTGCTGCTCATGTAGCGGACTTTGCCGAACACGGGCCGCTCGCGCCAGGGCCGGTCGAAACGCCCCAGACACCAGAAGATCCCGCTATAGGAGTTCGGGTCGCGGCCGTCCAGAGCGTATTTGTTGTTCAGCTCGAGCATGATCGCAAGCGCTTCCCGCGGGGAGGCGCTCCACTCCACGATCTTTTTGCCCCAGAGCATGCGGAGGTAGCCGTGGATGCGCCCCTCGCGGGCGAGTTGCGTCTGGGCCGCGTTCCAGAGCGGGTCATGCGTTTGGGCGGCCTCGAACTCGTCGCGTGCGTAAAGCGGGTCGCGCGGGTCGTCGGCGTGTGCCGCCAGCGTGGCGCGCGCCCAGTCCGGCAGCGATTCGTACTGGGCGTAATCCGCACGGTGATGGCAGAAGTTGAAGCCGAGCTCGCGCCACGTCACGAGCTCGTCCAGGAACGACTCCGCCCGTGCGGGCAGGCCCCACCAGCCGCTGCGCTTTCCCTTGCTCTCAGACGATAACCGCTTCGCGTCCCAGCCTTCGCGCTCGGCCAGCGCGGCAAAGATTTGGTGCGGCGCGATGTGTCCGAAGTGCAGGTAGGGCGAGAGCCCGCTTGTGTTTTCGTCGGTAAGGTCGCCCCGCTCCCCGTAGCGTGCCAGCCGCGTGTCGAGGAATGCCCGGAGCCTGGCTTCGGCCGCACGTGTGCCGCCCGGGCAATCGGACACGGGCCCTACCTCCTGATCGATCGGCAGGTTGGCCAGCGCCTCCCCGTCTTCGAGCAGCTCGCGCGTGGCGCGCGGCCAGCGGGCCCCCACGTCCGCCGGCAACTGCCCTAAAGGCGGTAACGACGTCGCCGCCAACGGTTTTGCAAGGGGGAACGGCGCCAGATGCGCGGGCAGCGCCTTTTGTAGCAAGCGGCGAAACGCGTAGGCCGTCGGGTAGGCTTGTTCGGCTGCCCGCATCGGGAGCAGCCCGTTTGAGTCCACCGCCTCGAGCTTCATGGGAAGCTGCAGCGCCGCGGCCTCAACCATGCGCGGAAGAAAGAAGGCCGGGTACTCGTCCGTCACCACGACGCACGCCCGGTCCGCAAGCGCACGCAGCAGTCCCTTGCCAGCGCCCGCTTCGGGCTCGACGTAGGGATAGTAACCCACGCCCGTCCCGCGCAGCGCGGCGTCGTGCTCGGCCATGCCGTCCAGGACGAAGCGGTGCAGGCGGCGGCTGGCCCACGGGTAGTTGGCGCGCAGCGGCTCCAGCACGAACAGCGGCTTGCCCAAGCGCGCCGCCCACCCGACTGCCCGCTGCAGCGCGAAGTTCCAGCCCAGCCGCCGTTGGGCGATCATCCAGTAGAGGACGTACGCGCCGTCCGCGTTGGCTTCGCACTGGTTGACTTGACGCACGCGCAGGGTCGGCACATCCTTCATGGCTACCATGTTGCAGCCAGTCTACACCGCGCTGCGCAGCGCCAGCGGGCGGGGGTAGGGCTCCAGGTAGACCTGGGCTGCCACCCAAGGGTGGGGCGCCTGTCGCAGATGGTGCTGCAGCAGCGCCAGCGGCGTCACCAGCGGTACCCAGCCGCGGCGGTACTCCTCGATCAGTCGCAGCAATTCGTCCTTGTCCTGACCGTCGATGGCCCGTTTGACGAACCCCATCAGATGTTGGAGAACGTTCACGTGGCGCTTGCGCGTGGCCACCGACTTGAGCGCGCCCATCATGAGCGTCCCGTAATCATCAAGCAACGCGTTCAGGTCTGCGGCTTCCCCGGCCGAAGCGACCAGGGGGCCGAGTTTGCGGTACGTTGCTTCGTCGTGCGCGAGCAACAGCATCTTGTGCGCCGTGTGAAAGTGGACGAGATCCTTGGGCTCGGGGTTGCGCTCGCGCATCGCCAGCCAGCGATCGTAGGTGAACACGCGCGTGACGAAGTTCTCCCGCAGAGCCGGGTCGTTGAGGCGCCCTTCTTCTTCAACGGGCAGGTTGGGATACGCGTTCAGCAACGACTGTGCGTAAAGGCCAACGCCGTCGCGGCTTGGCGCGCCGTTGGCGCCGTAGCGGCGCACGCGGCTCATCCCGCAGGTAGGCGAGTCCTTCTTTAAGATATACCCACGCAACCGTCGGGAGCGCAGCGACTCGACGCGCTTGGCGGAGTAGGCGCGCATGCGTTCGGTCCAGTCCGCGCCGGACTTCGGCGCGACCATGCGGTCGCCGTCCGCTCCCTTGACCAAGCGCACGGTCTCGCGCGGCGTGCCCATGCCCACCTCGACCTCGGGGCACACGGGCACCCAGGCGAAGTAGGCGCTTAAGGTGTCCGTGATGAAGCGATCTCGCTTGTGCCCGCCGTCGAAGCGCACGTTCTCGCCGAGCAGGCACGTGCTGATACCCACCCGAATCCGGTTGGCCGCGTTTTCTCCCTTGCGCTCGCCCATTCTTCCACTCCTTCTTCGGTTGAATCGATTCTGAGGGTGGCGACTTGACTTTCTTGTCGAATATATATAACATAGCATTCGAGAATTGTCAACTATGATCTACAGCATGGTGGAAACGCCCGCAGCCTGGGCGGTGTACCAAGAGGCAAGGAGTGAAACATGGGCGAAAACGTGCTGGAGGTGTTGGAGGTCAACCCGAGCTTGGACGAGCTCAACGGCGAGTTCACCCTGCTGGACACGTCTGGGACCGAGGAGTCGAACGCGTTCAGTGAGGACTTGCTCGACTCGTATCTGAACGAGATCGCCCGCGTCCCCCTGCTCACGCGCGCACAAGAGGTTGCGCTGGCCAAGCGCGTCGAGCGCGGGGATCAAAGGGCCCGCGAAGAGCTGGCAGAGGCCAACCTGCGCCTGGTGGTTTCAATGGCCAAACGGTACCAGGGCTTCGGCCTCTCCTTTCTGGACTTGATTCAGGAAGGCAACGTGGGACTCATGAAGGCTGTGGACAAGTTCGACTACACCAAGGGCTTCAAGTTCTCGACCTACGCCACCTGGTGGATTCGCCAGACGCTGACGCGCGCGCTGGCCGACAAGAGCCGCACGGTGCGCATCCCGCAGCACGTGACGGAGTACATGCGCAAGATCCACGAACTGCAGGAAGATTTCAGCGAGGCGCACGGCCGCCTGCCCAGCGACGAGGAGCTGTCCGAGCATCTCGAGATCTCGGCCTCCGAGGTCCACCGCATTAAGGGCGTTTCGCCCCACCTTCGTTCGCTGGAGGAGTCCGTCGGCGACGACGAGGACAGCACACTCGAGGAGCTTTTCGGCGACGAGGGCGCCGTCTCGGGCTTGCGGGCGCTCTTCACCGACGTCCAGTTGGGTCACCTCAAGGAAGCCTTCGAGGTGCTCGACCGTCGTGAACGTGCCATTCTGGAGCGCCGTTTCGGCATCCGCTGGCAGCGGGACGAACACGGCTGGACCGTGGAGGACCGAACACCGCAGACGCTGGAGGAGATCGGTTCGGCGCTTAAGATAAGCCGCGAGCGCGTGCGGCAGATCCAAATCGAGGCGTTGGACAAGCTGCGCGCCCACCGCGCCCGACGCGCCCTCCAGCACACCGACCGCTTGGCCCGCGAAAGCGAGGCACTGCTGTTGGCCTAGTACAGGGCCACGCTGTTTTTACTGCGTAGGGGTCCCATTCATGGGACCCGGCCTACACGTCCGGTTCATGACCAGATAGACTTCACGGGCGGCCAAAGCGCGTGCCCACGGGCGCGATGAAGCGCGCCCCTACACCCAAGAACCACTGTGGTCGTCTATTAGTTCTGCAGGGGGGCACGGCCGTGCCCCCCTGCAGCGAGATGAACGATTAGGATGACTTCGGCTTCACCAAAGAGGGCGCCGCACCCTCGGCGTCCGCGCCGACCAGTTGCAGCACGCGCTCGCCCGAGATCTCTTCCTCGTCCTGGAGCAACTGGGCCAGTGCGTCGAGCTGCTCGCGGTGGTCCTTGAGCAAGCCCAGCGCTCGCTCGTAGGCCGCGTCCACGATCCGCTGAATCTCCTCGTCGATGATGCGCGCCGTGGCGTCGCTGTACTCGCGCTGCTGGGCGATCTCCTGTCCCAGGAAGACGTTTTGCTGGCGTCCGCCGAGCGCCAGGTTCTTGAGCTGGTCGCCCATGCCCCACTCCAGCACCATGCGGCGCGCGAGTTGGGTGACACGCTTGAGGTCGTCCTCGGCGCCGCTGGTGGCCGTGTCGAAGACGAGCTCCTCGGCCGCGCGCCCGCCCAGCGCCATCACCAGGCGCTCCGTGATGTAGTCCTTGCGGTAGAGGTACAGCTCGCGGTCCGGGAGTTGCTGGGTCACGCCCATGGCCTTGCCGCGCGGGACGATGGTGACCTTGTGCAGCGGGTCGGCCTTGGGCAGCAGCGCGCCCAGTAGGGCGTGTCCGCCCTCGTGGTAGGCCAGCAGCTCGACCTCCTCCTCGGTGAGCGCCAGGTTCTCGCGCTTCAGGCCCATCAGGATCTTGTCGCGCGCGTCGTCGATGTCCTGCATCTCGATTTCGGACTTCTCACGGCGCGCGCCCAGCAGCGCGGCCTCGTTGAGCAGCTCTTCAAGCTCGGCGCCGCTGAAGCCCGGCGTGCTGCGCGCCACGCGCTCCAGGTCCACGTCGTCGCTCAAGGGCTTGCCCTGGGCGTGGATGTGCAGGATCTGGCGGCGGTCCTCCTTGGTGGGCAGGTTGACCGTGATGCGCCGGTCGAAGCGGCCCGGGCGCAGCAAGGCGGGGTCGAGCACGTCCGGCCGGTTGGTGGCGGCCATCACGATCACGTTCTCGTTGGGTTCGAAGCCGTCCATCTCGCTCAGGAGCTGGTTTAGGGTCTGCTCGCGCTCGTCGTGGCCGCCGCCGAGCCCCGCGCCGCGCTGGCGGCCGATCGAGTCCAGCTCGTCGATGAAGATGATCGACGGGCTCGACTTCTTGGCCTCGTTGAACATGTCGCGCACGCGCGAGGCGCCCACACCCACGAACATCTCCATGAAGTCCGAGCCCGAGATGTTAAAAAACGGCACCTCGGCTTCGCCGGCGACGGCGCGCGCAAGCAAGGTCTTTCCCGTGCCGGGCGGTCCCACCAGCAGCACGCCGGTGGGCATCTGTCCACCCAGGCGCTCGAATCGTGCTGGCTTTTTCAGGAACTCGATGACCTCCTGTAGCTCGCGCTTGGCTCCCTCGCCGCCTGCGACGTCGCCGAACCGCACGTGGGTATCGTCGCGCTCGTAGAGCTTGGCGCGGCTCTTGCCCATGCCCATGAACTGCTGTCCCTGCGAGCGCATGCGGGACATGAACACGTAGAAGAGCCCGACGATGATCACCAGCGGGAGGATGCTGAAGAGGATGCTGAGCCAGGGCACCCCGCCGCCCGCCTCGCGGGCGCGGATCTCGACGTCGTGTTCGGCAAGCCGGTCGATGAAGGCCGGGTCCACCTCCGAGGCCGGGTAGGTCGTGCGGAAGTCGGTGTAGGTCACGGGCTGGCCCGACTCGCTGTTCGTCTGGGCCGACCGCGAAAGCGAGCCCGTAATTCTCTGCCCCGTGATCGTCACCGCGCGCACGTTCCCGGCGCGCACCTGCGCCATAAACGCGCTAAACGGCACCTCGGTGTCCGATTCGCGCGCAGCCTGCTGAAACAAACTCGCCGCCCCGATCGCCACCAGTGTGAGGATCAACAGGAAGAAGAAGCCCTGACGGTTCATGCCTTGTGGCGCTTGTCCAATCCCCTTCGGCTGTTTCTTTTGTTCTCGTTCTGGTTGTTGTGATTGATTCATTGATATCGTGCCCTTGACTCAAGCATAACAGCCAGGCGCGTTTATCTCGAATGTGACAAAGATTGGGCCACGATCGTTGCTGAAGGCCACAAGCGTGTCGTTAAGCGATAGAGCGGCTTGATTTCGACTACGTTGCGCCCGAACCGGGGTGGAAGCTGCTGTTCCTGGACGGTCCGCGTGCGGTGCTTCCCTCTTTCGTTGCCCCCCACTCAGCTTGCAATCCGCGCCGGGTGCCCTACGCTTGGCAGCATCCAAAGGAGTGACATGCAAGTTCCCGCTCCTCATGCCAACCGTGCGCTCGCGTTGACGTCGCTTGCGGTGTTGCTGGCCTCCTCGACGTGGTTCTCCGGCACGGCGGCCACCCCCGCGCTCATTTCAGCGTGGAACCTGAGCGAGGCGGGCGCGGCGTGGCTCACGATCTCGGTGCAGTTGGGCTTCATCGCGGGCACGCTGCTGTACGCGGCGCTCAACCTGGCCGACCTGTTCAACGCGCGGCGCGTATTTCTGATCTCGGCGTGGCTCGGGGCGGCTTGCAACGCGGGGTTTGCGTTGCTCTCGGACGGTTTGACGCTCGCGCTCGCCTTCCGCTTTCTCACCGGCGTTACGCTGGCCGGGGTCTATCCGGTGGGCATGAAGATCGTGGCCTCCTGGTTCCGCGACGGCCTCGGCTGGCGCCTGGGCGTGATGGTGGGCGCGCTCACGCTGGGCACGGCCGCGCCGTACTTGTTCCAGGCGCTGGGCGCGGGGCTGCCCTGGCAGGGACTCGTCCTGACGGGGTCCGTGGGCGCGGCGCTGGGCGGCGGGCTCATCGTAGCGGCGGTGGGCGACGGGCCCTACCTGCGCGGGCGGGCCAAGCTCGATCTGCGCGTGATGGTCGCGGTCTTCCGGCACGCGCCGTTTCGCTACACGGCGCTGGGCTACTTCGGACACATGTGGGAGCTCTACGCGTTCTGGTCCATGATCGCGCTCTACCTGGGCGCCAGCTTCGCGGAACGGCCCGGCCTCGACGCCTGGGTGCCGCTCTGGGCGTTCGCGGCCATCGGCGTCGGCGTGGGGGGCTGCGTCCTGGGCGGCTGGATGTCGCGGACGTGGGGGGAGCGTCCCGTGGCGCTGGCTGCGCTGCTGGCGAGCGCGTCCTTGTGCGTGCTTTCGGGCTGGGCGTTCGACTGGCCGCCGGCGTTGCTCGTCCCGCTGGTCCTGTTGTGGGGCGTCTTCGTGATCGCCGACTCGCCGCAGTTCTCGGCGCTGGCCGCGCGCCACGCGCCGCCCGGCTACACGGGCACGGCGCTCACGATTCAAAACGGGATCGGTTTCGCGGTCACGGCCGTCTCGATCCAGTTGCTGCCGTGGATCGCCCAGGCGGTCGGGTGGCAGTGGGCCTTGGTCTTCCTGGCTCCCGGTCCCCTGCTCGGGGCGCTGGCGCTACGCGCGCTGGGACGGCTCCAGTCCGAGACGATTGTGGGCCACCTCACAGCGCACGACACCCCCGGACGGTAGTCTGTAGAGATCCAGCCAAAACGAAAGGATGATCGTCCCATGACCGCAACCGTTCCCGAAGGGTTTCAGGACTTGCTTAAAGCGCCGGTTCCCGTCACGATCACGACCACGATGTCCGACGGCCAGCCGCAGGCCTCGGTCGTGTGGTGCGACTTCGACGGCGAGACGATCCGGGTCAGCACGACGCGCGAGCGCCAGAAGGCGAAAAACCTCCTGAAACGCCCCAAGGCCACCGTGCTGGCCTTCGACCCCGAGAACCCCTACCGCTACCTGGAGGTGCGCGGCGAGGCGACGATCAGCGAGGAGGACGCGGTCGGCTTCATCAACCGGACCGCGCGCGCCTACACCGGCAAGCCCTACTACGGGGGCATCAAACCGGCCGACGACCCGGAGCAACAGCGGCGCGTCGTGCTCGAGATCCGGCCGCGGCACGTCAACGCGGTGCGCATCGCCTAGAGCGTGAGCGGCGGTCGCTCGTCGACCAGGACGACGTCCGTCACGCTCCGTTCCAGGGCCAAGTGGCACGCGGCCGGGACGCCCGCTCCACAGACGACCTCGGCTCGGGTCAAGCAAGCCCCTTTCGACGGGCCCTTCCACCATAGCGCGGTGCGCGTCGGCCCGTAAAGGCGCAGCAAAAACCCGTTTTCACCTTCCTTCCACCGACGCCCGCGCCGGACCGGGCTATGATGGCGGAAAATCGTCTTGGAGGTCGGTTTCCCATGTCGAAGGTGCTCTCGGTGGGGGTTGTCGCTGCACTCGTTCTTCTATCTGTCGCGTCAATCGCCGCAGCCGAGCCGTCGGAGTCGGAACGGGCCATGCTCGATCTCGTCAACGACTATCGCCAGGACCACGGGCTGCGGCCCGTGACGCTCTCGCCCAAGCTGAACGGGGCCGCCCGCTTCCACAGCGCCTGGATGGCCGACAACCGTTGCTTTGCGCACCGGTGCGCGGGCGAGCCGTCCCTGACAGACCGCATGGAGGACGCGGACTACAGCTGGTACCGCGGCGTGGGCGAGAACATCGCCGCAGGGTCGGGCAGCGCCGCGCGCGTGTTCCGCATGTGGCAGGGGAGCCCGTCGCACAACCGCAACATGCTGGACCCGAGCTGGCGCTCGGTCGGCGTGAGCTTGGTTTACAACCGGCACGCGCCCTACCGCTGGTACTGGACGCTCGATTTCGGCGCCAAGCGGGATGTCTACGAGGCACCCGAGCGCGGCGCGGCCCCGCGTGCGGCCTCGGCGCTGCTAGGAAAGCGGACCGTGAGCTTCCAGCTTCCGGCGTCCGACGACGTCGAGCGCGCCCGTGTCGAGGTGTTCGATCTCGGGGGGCAGCAAGTGTTCGGAAGCGACTGGACGGCGCCCGGCGCGCTGCGCTGGAACCTGCTGCACAAGAGCGGCGAGCGCGTGGCCAACGGCGTTTACTTCTACCTGATTACGGTTCAGACACCCAATGGCATGCAGCGAGGCCAGCTCCAGAAGCTCGCCGTGTTGCACTAGACGTCGCCTTTCACCACCCAAGACAAAAGGGACCGCATGCGCGGCCCCTTTTTCGCTTCCAAACTCCGTGCGGGGAATCCGTACCGGCCGAGGCCCTAGAGCGTCTGCAACACCCCGGTGCGCTCGTTGAACGCCTCGATGCGCTCGTCGATGGCGTCCACCTGCTGATGGATACGGTCCCAGTAGCCGGGCCAGTCGTGCCACTGCGCCTCCAGCTCGTCGGAGTCGCGCTCCATCTGCTCGACCCAGGTGAAGTACTTGAGGTTGTGGATGCGCTTGCGCTCGTAGTAGTTGGGCTCCAGCACGTGGTCGATGCGCGTGCCCTGCAGGAAGCGCTCGTAGTCCACCGCGGCGTCCCGCTCCGTGTACGCGCCGTGTTCGGCCCGCAGCTCTTCGAGCCGCGAGGCGTACAGCTCCATCGAGTCGGTGAACACCGTGAAGATCACGTCCTGCTCGTTCATCTCGTAGTACTTGGCCATCTTGATCGCGCTCAACAGGTTGCCCACGCCCGAAATGCCCAGCAGGTGGAGCTGGTCGGTCACGCCCTGCGGGACCCCTTGCGCGGCTAGGAAGTCACGCCCGGCGGGCTCGTTGAACAGGCGGATCAGGTGCATGGGGCGCTCGTCGTCCACGCCCACCACCAGGTCCGTGTTGCGCACGTTGTGGATCCAGGGCACGTGCTTGTCGCCGATGCCCTCGATGCGGTGCGAGCCGAAGCCGTTGTACAGCAGCGTCGGGCACTCCAGTGCCTCGCCCACCGCGATCCTGGCGTCGCGATAGTGGTCCTTCACGTAATCGCCGCACCCAAGCGTACCCGCCGAGCCCGAGGTAAGCGCCACGCCCGCGAAGCGGTCGCCGTTGCGCGCCTCGGCCTCGTACACCTCCTGCATGGCCGGACCGGTGACCGCGTAGTGCCACAGGTGGTTGCCGAACTCCTCGAACTGGTCGAAGATCACGACGTGCTCGCGCGTGGCCTTGAGCTCCTTGCACTTCTGAAAGATCTCCCAGACGTTGGACTCCGTGCCCGGGGTCGGGATCACCTCGCCGGCCACCTGGGCCAGCCACTCGAAGCGCTCGCGGCTCATGCCTTCGGGCAGGATGGCGATCGACTCGCAGGCCAGCAGGTTGGACACGTAGGCGCCGCCGCGGCAGTAGTTGCCGGTCGAGGGCCACACGGCCCAGTCCCTGGTGGGGTCGAACTGCCCCGTGGCCAGGCTCGGGGCCAGGCAGCCGTAGGTCGCGCCCACCTTGTGCGCGCCCGTCGGGAACCACTTGCCCACCAGCGCGATGACCCGTGCCTTGACGCCCGTCAGGCTCGGCGGGATCTCCATGTAGTTGACGCCGCCGTAGCCACCGCCCTCCTCCTGGGGAGCGTTCTTCCACGTGATGCGGAACAAATTGAGCGGGTGCAGGTCCCACAGACCGACGTTCTTGAGGCCGGCCTTGACCTCAGCCGGCACCAGGGAGGGATCGCGCATCTGTTTGAACGTGGGCATCAGGATTTTCTTTTCGCGGGCGCGCTGCGCGGTCCGCTCCAGTTGCGCTTCGTCCGTCTTATGCAGTTGGATCATGGGCCTCCTCGCGTTGACTCGCATTGAATTCTTTGTCTCTCCGGGAGTATAGGCTAAGCCCCCCGTTCGGGCGACCGAGCGCCATCCCGAGCACCTTATCGGCCCGCGCCCCGGCACCGCAATGATCTGGCTCATGCGTCCCAAACCCTCTTCTTTTGTGCTATAATCCAACATAGCGCTGTCATGGCGACCGCGACGCGTCGCCCGGACTTGACGTGGGCGCTGGCGTGTGAGAGGGTAAGTGTACCGCCGCGAATTGACCTCCGTTGTCAGTGGGTGGCGTTTTCCACAACGGGCGGCGGTTGGCGGGTGTGGCCACAACAAGGAGGTGGGTGGCGTTGAGGATCGTGATCGCGGGCGTTGCTGCGCTGTGCGTGTTGCTGAGCGCGGCGCCCCCGAGCTTGGCCCAAGCAGAGCCCCCCGAGGGGGAATTCGAGCCAACCGTCAACTGGGGCCTCCACAGCGGATTTGGGTTCGTGGGACAATTTGGTATGGGCTGGCAGTTCCAGGTGCTCGGTCAACGACCGGACGGCTGGGGCGCGGGCGCGGGCGTGTCGTACCTGCTGAGCGCGCACGATGTGTTCGTGCCGACGTTCAACACGCGCGTGTTCGTGGGCGGCATGACCGTGCTGGCCGAGTTGGTGGGGCGTTTCCCGGTTCAGCCGCAGTTCGAGCTGCAGACCTCGCTGGGCGTGGGATTCTTGCAGAAGGGCGGGCGCTTCCGCAACGTGCCGGTGGCGCTGCTGGCCCAGGGGCCCTACGTGGGCTTCGACGTGCGCTACCACGTCGGTCCGGAACAGATCATCTACGGCGGCGCGCGTGCCTCGTTCTTCCTGAACGCGCAGTTCGCACAGGGGTTCGGCACGCAACGCGAGTCCGTCCCGCTTGCGCGCCGGCCGCTGTTGCTGTTCGGGTTTAGTTGGGCGTTTTGAAGGGAGGTTTCATGGACCATCGCCAACGCCGGGCCGTCGGCCTGGCCGTCGCGCTGACCGCTTTGCTCGCCGTGGCGGGCGCTTCGCTCTGGGCCGGCGCCCAGGACAGCTCGCAGGCCACGCAATGGGAGTACTTCACGCTCACGGCGTCGTCGCGGGACGCGGACTTTCGCACCAAGCTCAACGCCCGCGGCGACGAGGGCTGGGAGCTGGTCACGTTCGTGCCGAGCGGGGACTTCCAGATCTACATCTTCAAGCGGCCGGTCCAGTAACGTCCCCGCGCCCTCCGGCGAGGGGACGCACCGTCTCCGGACCTACTCGTCCTCCTCGGGCTGGCGCTTGGCCAGCTCGCGGTCGAGCATGAGCAGCGCGGCGTCGTTGTCGCCGGCGCGCTTGAGCGTGTCCACCACGCTGCCGGCGTTGTCCTCCTCCTCGACCTGTTCGTCGATGAACCACTGCAGCATGACCTGGGCCGGGTAGTCCTTCTCCTTGAGCGCCAGGTCGTAGAGCTCGTGGATAAGCCCCGTGATCTTCTGCTCGTGCTTCAGGGACTTTTCGAACACGTCCAGCGGCGACTTGAAGCTGGCGGGCGGTTCGTCGAGCGCCTCGAGCTTGACGCGCCCGCCGCGCTCGTTGACGTGCCGGAACAGCTTCATGGCGTGCTCGAGCTCTTCCTCGCGCTGCATGTACATCCAGTGGGCGAAACCCGGCAGGTTCTCGGCCTCGAAGTAGGCAGCCATCGAGAGGTAGACGTAGGCCGAGTCCAGTTCGTGCTTGATCTGGTCGTTGAGCGCGCTTTGCATCTTCTTGCTCAGCATGGGCTCCCTCCTTGGAATCGGTCCCGCCATTGTAACCAAGCCGCCGTGTCGTGCACGCCGGTTTGCTTTGGCAAACCGTTCGGGACACAATCCACACGGTCGGTGAGTTGGATCAACGTGGACGGCCTGCACGATACCGACGTCATCCGGACGCTCGGTCAGGTATTCGAAATCCACCCGCTCGTGCTAGAGGACATCCTCTTCGCCTTGCTCGTAAAGCTGGGGGATGCGGTCGAGGCGCTGGAAGACCAGATCACCGATGATCCCAACCGGGAAATCATGCGCGAGATCCATCTTCAAGCGCAAGAAGTGGATTTGACATACTCCTCATGGCTGAAGCCAGGGGATGCTGGGTTGCAAGCGAAAGGAGCGTGCGAATGAGC
>CAZNGF010000067.1:0-13032 GCA_964572855.1 uncultured Thermotogae bacterium
GCTTCTGCTCTTGGATCAAACCCGCGTGACCGGCCTGGGCAACATCTACGTCTGCGAGGCGCTGTATCGTGCGGGGATTCATCCGCGCAGCCCGGCGTGCGAGGTCGATGCCAAACGCATCCGGAAGCTGCACGCCGCGATCCGTGACGTGCTCGCCGAGGCCATCCGGCACCACGGCAGCACGCTGGGCAACTCGGTGGGCGACTACCGCACGCTCAGCGGGGCACAGGGGGGCTTTCAGGACCGCTTCCAGGTGTACGGCCGGGAAGGCGAGCCGTGCCTGTCCTGCGGCGCCGAGATCGCACGGATCACCCAGGGGCAGCGGTCCAGCTTTTATTGCTCGCACTGCCAAACGTAGGATCTGGGCAGGTTGATTCTTTGGTTTCGGCCCGCACAGCGGGCCCTACCTTACTTTTGGATTGCACTTGGCCGCGAATTGGGGTAGGATTTAGGTGAATACAGGAGGCCGTTCATGCTCACGACCATAGCGGGGGTTTACCGAAACGGCAAAATCGAGTTGGTCGAAGCGCCCGACGACGTGCAGGACGAAACGCGCGTCATCGTCACGTTCCTTCCTACCTCAAGCGTCGACTTGGGCGCCCGTGGCATCGACGAAACCCAGGCGGCCGCTCTGCGTGCCCGCTTGGCCCGCTTCGCCGAGGACTGGGACAGCCCCGAGATGACCATCTACGACGACTACGACGCCTATGCCGAAACGCGGTGACGTCGTTCTCGTGCTCTTCCCGCACACCAACCTGCGCACGGCCAAGCCCCGCCCGGCACTCGTTGTCCAAGCCGATCAGCTTCAAACTGGGTTACCGCAATTCATCGTCGCTATGGTGACCAGCAACTTGGCCCGTGCGAACCATCCCAGCCGCGTCACCGTGCGCCGTTCCACGCCGGAGGGGCGGCAATCCGGCTTGCTGACCGACTCGGTTGTGATGACCGATAACTTGGCCACGGTCGCCGAATCAGAGATCGATCGGGTCATCGGGACGCTGGCGATGACCGAGGTCGACGCGGCCTTGCGCCACACGTTGGGTTTGTAAAGCGCAACCTTAGGGCCGGCTGTGCAGGCGGATTTGATTGTTCGGCCCGCTCAGCGGGCCCTACCTTGCTACGGAACGAGTTTGTATTCCGGTTCAACGAACGGGACGCCGATTGCATGCTCTCGCTGCTGCTGGGCAACTGTGAGCAGCGGCATATGCGGTATCGGGAGCTGGTGGGGTGGGCTAACGTGTCTGCCGCTACTTGTCTTTTGATGAATTCTGTGCTATATTAGTTTTGGGCTAATTCTGCCTTGGTGAAAGTCGGCTCCATGCCGTTGTCTCTAATCGAGACTCAGCCAAGGGGGGTTAGCCTTTTTGATTTCAAAGGGGTTCTTCTCTCTTGAGTAGAAATTGCTAGGTTGCTCGCCATACTTGGCGAAATCGAATTCATCCACGACTAATTCATACTTCTCTCTCAAAAAGTTAAAATATCTCATCTGACCACGCTCGAAGGCTCTTTGGAGAGCCCAATTGGCATAATCCACTACTTGCAACAACGGTTCTTCACTCGGCACACTCGTGTATACTTCAATATCCACATCAAATTCCGCCTGCCATTTCTCTCGGAAGGCGTCAACACTTCTTTCGATGGCTGCCCACAAGGATTCTTGCCGATCTTTATTACCCCTCTGTGCAAAGCAAATAACATTGCGAGAGGATTTGTGAAGAACGTTCTGGAACAAACGCCCCACCAAGTCATCGTAAAAGAGATTCTGCTTTTGTTCGTACTTGCTGGAGAATAGGGATTCGATCTTCCTCGCAACTCGCATTTGGCATGAGAACTCATGCTCACGGAGCAGCTTGTATACCATCATTCTGACTTCATCACAGTCCTTATTCCCATGAAACGCTTGCAGGGTCTTTTTTATCGATTTCACTTCTCGCAGATACTCATCATGTTTGATTTCTTCACGCAAGTCTGCAAGTGCACCCCGTAATGAGTCGGGATTTTCGGTTGTTGCGTATCCCAAAATGAGGGCATTTGAACATCCATCTTCCCCAACTCTCACTATTGTCTTTTTTGATCCTTTGGCGTAAAAATTAGGGTCCCCTGCTTCATCCACATAAAAGTAGGTCGTTTTGTCCTCAGTGGGCTTTAACATGGCGCGATCATAGCACACCGTATTACATTGATTCAACGCGCTACTTTGACCCTGCTAACTCCCCCAGTGTAGTAAGTATGGGATCGCCATGCCTTCTTATGCTTGCAAGGCAGAAAAGCAGGAGACCACACCACCAGGAAAAACCTCATGCTTTGCTATTCTGACCTAAAGGGTTTCTATCGCATCTATCGCTCTCTAGAAGAGCAAAGCCGATGGGCGCGCTATGACTGTTGGATGCCAACGGAAGACGAGGTGTCCAGCGCGATCTCTGATGAATTGGACCCAATCAGAGAGAAGCTCAAACCACTCTTGACCGCCGAGTAACCCTATGCGGTCAAATCCGCGGTCAAGAAGGTCGACGCAGCGTTACGCCACACGTTGGGTTTGTAAAGCGCAACCTTAGGGCCGGCTGTGCAGGCGGGTTTTGCGGCCCGCGCAGCCGGCCCTGCGT
Source organism: uncultured Thermotogae bacterium (assembly GCA_964572855.1). GTDB lineage: Bacteria > Bipolaricaulota > Bipolaricaulia > RBG-16-55-9 > JAJCYT01 > CAZNGF01. The sequence goes on from CAZNGF010000067.1 coordinate 2,604, forward strand.
TGCCGAGGCTCACTCGATCGTGGTCGAAATCGTAACGCTGTTGTTCCCCGCCGTTCCATCGGTGGAAGAGGTATCCACAGTGACAAAGGTGAACACCGTGCCGGAGGCGCCGGGGTCGACGTCGACCGTGATGATCGCTTGTGCCGTGTCCCCACTGTTGACCGCGCCCAGTTCACAGATCACGTCGCTTCCCGAGGCCGAGCAGCCCGAACCGGAGGCGAAGGTGAAGGCGCCTGGCAGCCCGAAGGTCACCGTCGTGGTGGCGGACTGCGACGGGCCGTCGTTGCGCACCGTGGCCGTGAAGGTGACCTGCCCGCCGGCGCTGACCGGGTCCGGGTCGTCGAGGATTTCGACCAACACCATGTCCGAGGCCTTGGTCACGGTGGTGGCGGTCGAGTCCGAGTTGTTGCCCGGCTGGCTGTCGGTGGTTGTGGTCGAGGCCGAAGCGTTGTTGCTCAACGAATTGGTCGGGAAGTCCTGGTTGACCAGGACGACGTATTCGACCACAGCCTGATCGTCCCCAACCGGCAAAGTCCCAAAGTTGCAGCTAATCGTGCCGCCCGAGGTGCATGAACTGCCAGGCGGCGCCTGGATGATCGTCGGCCCGCTGATGAGCGTGACGTCATCCGGGAAGGGGTTATCCATCGTGACGTTCTCGGCGTTGGATGGGCCGTTATTGTCAATCGTGATTCTATAAGTCAACTGCTCACCCGCTTTCACCTGGGTGGGGTCGTCGTTGAGGCCCAGCGAGATGTCGGTTTCCTGGATGACCGTCGTGTCGACGTCCGTGGAGTCGTTGCCGCTGGCCGGGTCGCTGGTGTCGCTGCTGGCGGTCACGGTGTTGTTGATGCTGCTGCCCGTGAAGCTCGAGTCCACCTCGACGCTGAGCGTGGCCGAGACGAAGTCCCCCGCGGCCACGGTGCCGAAGTCGCACGTCACCGTGGTCGTCCCGCTGCACGTCCCGTCGGCCGAGGAGGCGCTGACCAGCGTGACCTCGGACGGCAAGGTGTCCGTGATCTGCACGTTCTGCGCGTCCGAGGGCCCGTTGTTCTGGACGACAATTTGGTATATGAACGTATCACCAGCCTTGACCGAGCTTGGGCTTTGCTTGGTCACGCCCAGGTCGGCGCTGGTGTCGACGGTCGTGTCCTCGGTGTCGCTGTCGTTGCCCGCGTTGGGGTCGGGCGTGGCGCTGCCGACCGTCGCCGAGTTGTTGAGCACGGTGCCCAGCGCCGTATCCGGCGGCACGGCGGCCGTGATCGTGATCGGCGGCGCGGCGCCCACGGCCAGCGAGGTGGCGTCGCAGGTGACGGTCCCGGCCGACTCGCTGCAGGTCCAGCCCGAGCCCGTGGCGCTTACGAAGCTCACCTCGGCCGGCAGCGTGTCGGTGACTGTCACGCTGGTGGCCACGGACGGACCGTTGTTGGTGACTGCCAGCGTGTAGGTCACGTCGTTCCCGGCCAAGACCGGCTCGGGGCTGTCGCTCTTGGTAATGGCGAGGTCCGCCTCGGGGTCGACGGTCGTCTCCTCGGAATCGCTGTCGTTGGCGCTGTTGGTGTCCACGTTGTCGCTGTCGACCGCGGCCGTGTTGTTGAGCGTTCCCGTGAAAGCGGGGTCGACCGTGGCCGTGATGGTCAGGTCCGACGACGTCGTGCTGGCAGCCAGGCTGGCCAGCGTGCAGGTGAGCGTGCTCGCCCCCGAGCAGCTCCAGCCCGTGCCCGTGCCGCTGGCGCCGCTCACCTCGGCCGGCAGCGTGTCGGTGACGGTCACGTTGCTGGCGTCGGCCGGGCCGTTGTTGGTCACCGAAAGCGTCCAGGTGACGGTCTCGCCCGCGATCACGGGGTCGGTCACGTCGGTCTTGGTGAGGGCCAGGTCGAGCCCCGCGTCCACCAGCGTGTCCTCGTCGTCGCTGTCGTTGCCGGCGTTGGGGTCGGGCGTGGCGCTGGAGACCGTCGCCGTGTTGGTCACCGTGCCCGCGAAGCCGCTGTCGGCCGTGACCACAATGGTTACGTTGACGACCCCGCCGTCGGGGATCGTCCCCAGCGCACAGCTCACGCTCGAATCGCAGCTCCCCCCGTTGTCGGGTGTCGCGCTCACGAAGGTCGTGTTGGCCGGCACCGGGTCGGAAACCGTCACGCTCTGTGCATCCGAGGGCCCGTTGTTGGTCACGACCAGCGTGTAGGTGATGTCCTCGCCGGCCAGCACGGGATCGGGTGAATCGTCCTTGGTGATGCCGAGGTCGGCCGAGGTCTCGACCGTGACCTGGGCGTCGTCGTCGTTGTTGGCCAGCGTGGTTTCGGGGGTGGTCGTGCTGACGCTGGCCGGGTTGAGCAGCGTGCCGGTCGCGTCGGCGTCCACCGAGGTGTCGACGCTCAGGTTGGCGGTGTCGCCGGCGGCCAGCGTCCCCAGGGAGCAGGTGACCGTGCCGCCGGATTCCGAACAGCCGGGGGCCGAGACGAAGGTCACACCGGCGGGCAGCGTGTCAGTGACCTCGACGCTCTGCGCGTCGGACGGGCCGTTGTTGACGACCTCAATCGACCAGGTCACGGTATCTTGCCCGGCCACGGCCGTGGTCGGGCTGGCGGTCTTGGTCAGAACCAAGTCGGTCTCTGTGTTGACCAGCGTGTCTTCGGAATCGTTGTCGTTGGCCGCGTTCGTGTCGATGTTGTCGCTGGTCACGCTGGCCGTGTTGGTCAAGGTCGTGCCGTCGGCCAGCGCCGGGTCGACGTCGACCGTGATCGTGATGTCGGGGGCGGTCGTGACCCCGAGGCTGCTGCGGGTGCAGGTGATCGTGGACGCGCCGGAGCAGGTCCAGCCCGTACCGGTGGCGTTGGCCAGGCTCACGCCGGCCGGGAGCGCGTCCGTGACCGACACGTTGTCGGCCGTGCCGGGGCCGTTGTTGACCACGCTCAGCGTGTAGACGAGCTGATTACCGGCCAGCACGGGTTCGACGCTGTCGGCCTTCGTGATCCCGAGGTCGACGCCGGGGTCGACCTCGGTGGGTTCGGAATCGTCGTTGTTGCCCGGCGCGGGGTCGGGCGTGTCGCTGGACACGGAGACGTCGTTGGTGATCGTGCCCGCGGTGCCGGGTGCGACCGTGGCCGTGATCGTGATGTCCGGCGCGGCGCCGGCCGCCAGCGAGGCGCGCGTGCAAATGAGCGGGCTCGTGCCGGAACAGCTCCAGCCCGCGCCCGTGCCGCTGGCGCCGCTCACCTCGGCCGGCAGCGTGTCGGTGACCGTGACGTTCTGCGCGACCGAGGGGCCCAGGTTGCTCACCTGCAGCGTGTAGCTGAGCTGCTCCCCGGCCAGCACGGGGTCGGGGCTGTCGAGCTTGAGGACCGTGAGGTCGGCCTCGGCCTCGACCGTGACCTGGGCGTCGTCGTCGTTGTTGGCCAGCGTGGTTTCGGGGGTGGTCGTGCTGACGCTGGCCGGGTTGAGCAGCGTGCCGGTCGCGTCGGCGTCCACGGAGGTGTCGACGCTCAGGTTGGCGGTGTCGCCGGCGGCCAGCGTGCCCAAAGAGCAGGTGACCGTGCCGCCGGACTCGCTGCAGCCCGCGCTGGCCGAGACGAAGGTCACGCCCGCCGGCAGCGTGTCGCTGACCTCCGCGTTCTGCGCGTCGGACGGCCCGTTGTTGACGACCTCAATCGACCACGTCACCGTGTCCTGCCCGGCCACGGCCGTGGTCGGGCTGACGGTCTTGGTCAGGGCCAGGTCGGTGAGCGTGTCGAGCTCGGTGTCCTCGGAGTCGCTGTTGTTGCCCGGCACGGGATCGGGCGTGTCGGCCGCGACCGTGGCCGTGTTCGAGATCGGGCTGCTGGTCAGCGAGGGGCTCACGTCGGCGGTCACCGTGATGGCCGGGGCGGCCGTGACGCTCAGCGACGGCCGGCTGCAGCTCACCGCGGTGGCGGTGGAGGCCGTGCAATCCCAGCCCGTCCCGACGGCGCTGGCCAGCGTGAGGCCGCCGGGCAGCGGGTCGCTCACGGAGACGTTTTGCGCGCTGGACGGGCCGTTGTTGGTCACGGCCAGCGTGTAGGTCAACTGCTCGCCGGCGATCACGGGGTCGGGCGCGTCGGTCTTGAGGATGCTTAGGTCGGCTTCCGCGTCGACCGCCGTGTCCTCGGAGTCCTCGTTGTCGCCCGGCTGGGGGTCGGGCGTGCCGCTGCTGACCGAGGCCGTGTTGCTCAAGCTCCCCCCGCTGAAGTCCGCCGAGACCAGCGCCGTGACCGTGGCCGTGGCGCTTGATCCCTCGGCGAGGTTGCCCAGGGCGCAGGTCACCGTGCCGCCCGCGTGGCTGCAGCTCCCCTGGCTGGCGCTGGCGCTCACGAAGCTCGTGCCCGCGGGCAACGCGTCGGTGATCTGGGCGCTGGTGGCCGTGCCGGGGCCGGCGTTGTCCACTTGCAGCGTCCAGCTCACCTGCTGGCCCGCGACGACCGGGTCCGAGACGTCCACTTTGCTGATCGCGAGGTCGGCTTCCAGCAGGATCGTGGTCGTTTCCTCGTCGGCGTTGTCGCCCGGGTCGGGGTCGGAGCTGTCGCTGTCGACCGCGGCCGCGTTGGTCAGGCTCGTCTGCCCGAAGGTCGGCTCGACCGTCACCTCGATGGTCACGTTGGCGCTGCCGCCGCTGGGGATCGACGCCAGGTTGCAGGTCACCGTGGTCACGACCAGGCTGCAGCTGCCCTGGCTGGGCGTGGCGCCCACGAACGTGAGCCCCGCAGCCAGCGGGTCGGTCAGGATCACGTTGGCCGCCTCCGAGGGGCCGGCGTTCTGGACCGTCAGGGACCAAGTCAGGTTCTGGCCCACCGAGACGGGCTCGGACGGCCCCACCTTCTGGACCGAGAGGTCGGAGGCGCTGTTGACCGAGGCGCTGTCCTGGTCGTCCTCGGCCGGGTTGCCGTTGTCGGGCGTCGAGTCGGGGTCGAACTCGTTGGCCGCGCTCACCTGCGCCGTGTTGAGAATCGCGCCGCCTTCGGTCACCTGGGCGCTCAGCTGGAGCGTCGTGCTCTCGCCCACGCCCAGGCTCCCCACGTCCCAGATTCCGCTGCCGGCGCTGTAGCTGCCCTGGGCCGGGCTCGCGCCCACAAAGCTCAAGCCCGCCGGGAGCGCGTCGCGCACCCGCACGCCGCTGGCCGGGTCGGGTCCGTCGTTGCCAAGCGCGATCGTGAACGTGACGGTGTCGCCCACCGCGGGGTTGACCTCGTCGACCGCCTTGGTCAGGCTCAGGTCCGCGGCCGGCGGGGTCAGGAGCTGGACGCTGTCCTGGTCGTCCTCCTCGGGGCTGTCGTTGCCCGGCGTGGAGTCGAGGTCGGGCTCGTTGGCCAAGAACACCTGGGCCGTGTTGGTCGCGCTGCCGCTGGCGACCACGCGGGCGCTGATCTGGAGGTTGACCGACTCGTCGACGCCCAGCTCGCCGATCGTCCAAAGCGCGCTGTCGGGGTCGTAGAAGCCGCGCGTGGCCGAGCTGCTCAGGAACTCGAGCCCCCCCGGCAGCGGGTCGGAGACGGCCACGCCGCTGGCCGGGTCGGGGCCGTCGTTGCCGAGCTCGATCGTAAACAGGACGGTCTGGCCCACGTTCGGGGTCGGATCGTCCACGGACTTGGTCAGGCTCAGGTCGATCAACCCCGGTCCCTGTTGCCGGGGGTCGATGCCGCCCACCGAGGCGGGCCCGCCCTCGTCGTCGCCGGGTTGCTCGGCTTCCTCCCCGCCGTCGCCGCCGGGTTGGCTCGCCTCGGCGGCAGGGCCCGCGGGCGGACCGGGTTCGCCCGGCGGCGGGCAGCCCGGAAGCACCGTTTCACGCGAGGTCAGCAGGCACGTGATGTAGTCCTCGCTCTCGCCGAAGACGAAGTCGCCGCGCCCGTCCCAGCCCGCGCCGCCCTGGGACACGGGCGGGAAGGCCGACTCGTCCACGGGTTCGGTGGTCACGGTCCAGCGCAGCCAGAGCTCGCCGGGGAGCGACCCCGTCAGGATCTCGGGCAACAGGACGAATTCGTCGAAGCCGGGGCCGATCTCATACGGCGGCAGGTCGAGACGCAGGTTGCGGATGGCCCACTCGCGCGCGCTGGGGTCGAGGTTGGCCGGCAGCGGCGCCCCGGCGGGGCAGGCCGCATCGGCCCCCTGCCAGAACCCGTTGTGGTCCCAGTCGAACAGCGCGTTCAGGTAGAGCGGGCCGGCGGGTGCGTCCTGCGGCACCTGGACGCGCAGCTCCAGGGCCTGCGGGGCACACGTCTGCATGCTGTGGACGACCCAGCCGTCGTCGGCTTCGTCCTGGTCGATCAGGTTGCCGTCGCTTTCGAGCGTGACGTCCTCGCCGAGAAAGACGCGTTCCTTGGGAAAGCGGTGCACGATGAAGGCGCGCTCCTCGTCGTCGAAGGCGGAGGGAAAGCCCGCCTCGCGCAACGGGTCCACGTTGCCGTAGTTGGCGAACAGGCCGTCGGGCGCGTCGCCGTAGTCACCCTCGGGCGCCTGGGGCGTCTGGCCTCCGACGCCCGGTCCGATCGCAACCAGCAGCGCCAGGCTGGCAATGGCAAAGCCAATACGGACCGCGGGAACACCTATCTGTGTCCGGTTCATCTGACCTCAACCTTTCCTTTGGGTGACTGGTATCGGTTTGCGCGACAAACGGCCTGTAACCCCCGCACTTGATTATGCCGGGATCGTCCGGATTGTAGACGCGCGTCCGGGGGCGGATGCTACCAAAGGTAGAGCCCGAGCCCCAGCAGCGCGCCCAGGGCGGCCAGGGCGCAGAACGCCGCCGTCACGCGCGCCTCGGGCCAGTCCGCGCTCGGGAGCAGGTAGGCGTAGTCCACGCCGCGGGCGGCCTCGAAGTGGTGGTGCAGCGGGGCCACCTTGAAGATTCTTCGGCGCGTGAAGCGGAAGTAGCTGAGCTGAACCGCCACCGAGAGCGTCTCGACCACGGGCACGAGCGCGAACAGCAGCAAATAGAGTTCGAGCCCGAGCGCGTAGGCCGTGGCGGCCACGAACGCGCCCAACGCGAACGAGCCGGTATCGCCCATGAACACGCGCGCCGGGTGGCGGTTGAACCACAGGAAGCCCAGCACCGCGCCCGCCAGCGCGACGAGCACGGCGACCAGCTCGCCCTCGCCCCGCCAAGCGGCGATCAGGCCCAGGGGCGCCAGCGCGATCAAGCCGATCCCCCCCGCCAGCCCGTCGAGCCCGTCGGTGAGGTTGAACGCGTTGGTCGCGCCGGCGAACACGAGGGCGGTCCAGGCCAGCAGCCCGACCCCGCTCAGCGTCCAGACCTCCCCCACCCCCGGCACGTACAGCGCGTGCGCCCCGGTCCCGAACAAGGCCCAGACGCCGGCGCTCAGGCCCACCTGGAGGGCGAGCTTGTAGCGGGCCTTCAGGCCCAGCGAGTCGCGCCGCAGGAACTTCATCAAGTCGTCGAGCAGGCCGACCCCCGCGAAGGCGAGCGTCGTCAGCAAGACGGCCGACGCCGTCGACGAGCGCGCCACCAGCGGCCACGCCAGCAGGAGCGCCGCCAGAAACACGACGCCGCCCATGGTGGGCGTGCCCTGCTTGTGGGCGTGGATGTCGGGGCCGTACTGGCGGATGTATTGGCCCAGTTGAACCCGGCGCATGAACAGGATGAGCGCCCACGTGCCCCCCCAGCCGAGACCGAGGGCAGCCAATCCGATGCCGATGAGCATGGACGCACCCTAGGCGCCCCGGGCCGCCCTTACAAGGTCTTGTGTCCACTGCGTGACGGACGTTACACTCCCCGCATGCGGGTCGGCATCGGGATCGACTTCCATCGGCTGCAAGCAGGGCGGCGGCTCGTGCTGGGCGGGATTGTGGTCCCGTTCGATCGGGGCTTGGCCGGCCATTCGGACGCCGACGTCCTGACCCACGCGGTCTGCGACGCGCTGCTGGGAGCGGCGGGGCTGGGGGACATCGGCCGGCATTTCCCGGACACCGACGAGACGTACAGGGACGTGTCGAGCCTGATCCTGCTGGAACGGGTCGCCGGGATGCTCGCCGCACGCGAGTGCGCCATCGCGAACGTGGACGCCACCGTGATCGCGCAAGCCCCCAAGCTGACCCCGTACTTCGCGCAGATGAGTACCGCGCTGGCGCGGGCGCTCTCGCTGGACGTCAACCGCGTCAACCTCAAGGCCACCACCTCCGAGGGGCTCGGCTTCGTCGGGAACGGGGAGGGCATGGCCGCCTGGGCCGTGGCGCTTATCCAAGCCATGTAGGCGTCCCCGCTACGGGCGCGATTCATCGCGCCCGCGCCCACCCCACCACTTGACATCCCGCCCCGGCCCGCCGACACTGAGGGCCATGCAAGCTCAGATGCAACATGTGTTAAGACAAGTTTTTGGCTACGACACATTCCGGCCGCTGCAAGCGGAGATCGTCGCCAACGTGTTGGCCGGCCGGGACACGCTGGCCGTCATGCCCACGGGGGGCGGGAAGTCGCTGTGCTACCAGCTCCCCGCCCTCATGCTGGACGGGCTCACCGTGGTCGTCTCGCCGCTCATCTCGCTCATGAAGGACCAGGTGGACCAGTTGCGCGCGCTGGGCGTGGAGGCGGCCCTGCTCAACAGCGCGCTCTCCGACGAAGCCTACCGCCGCAACGTGTCGCGCGTCCGCAGCGGCGAGGCCAAGCTGCTCTACTTGGCGCCCGAGACGCTGCTCAAGGCCAACGTGTTGAACCTGCTCGAAGCCGTTGACGTGTCCTGCCTTTCGATCGACGAAGCCCACTGCATCTCGGAGTGGGGGCACGACTTCCGGCCCGAGTACCGCCAACTGGCCCGGGTCCGGACGCGCTTCCCCGAGACGGTCTGCATCGCGCTCACGGCCACGGCCACCCCGCGCGTGCGCGAGGACATCGCCGCCAGCCTGGGTTTCGACGAGTCCGAGGCGTTCGTGGCCAGCTTCAACCGCGAGAACCTGTTTCTGGAGGTCGCCCCCAAGCACGACCCGACCGCACAGACGATCGACTTCCTGAAAAAGTTCCCGGACCAGTCGGGGATCATTTACTGCTTCTCGCGCAAGCAGGTCGACGCGCTCGCCCAGCGGCTGGCGCGCGAGGGCTTCTCGGTGCGGCCCTACCACGCCGGGCTCAGCGAGCGGGCCCGCAGCGAGAACCAGGAGCGCTTCGTGCGCGACGACGTCCAGGTGATCGTGGCCACCATCGCCTTTGGCATGGGCATCAACAAGCCCAACGTGCGCTTCGTGCTGCACCACGACCTGCCCAAGAACATCGAGTCGTACTACCAGGAGATCGGCCGCGCCGGGCGGGACGGGCTGCCCGCGCACTGCCTGCTGCTGTTCAGCCCCGGCGACACGGCCAAGGTCAAGTTCTTCATCAGCCAAATGTCCGACGAGCAGGAGCGCCGCGTGGCCACGCTGCACCTGAACGCGCTGCTGGGCCTGGCCGAGACCGATCTGTGCCGGCGCGTGCCGCTGCTCAAGTACTTCGGGGAAACGCCGCCCGGCGAGGCGTGCGGCGCCTGCGACAACTGCACGACCGAAGCAAAGCCGCAGGACGACCTCACGATCCCCGCCCAGAAGTTCCTCTCGTGCGTCAAGCGCACGGGCGAGCGCTTCGGCGCGACCCACATCGTCGACGTGCTGCGCGGCTCGGAGTCGCAGAAGGTGCTCAAGTTCCGCCACCACCTGCTGCCCACCCACGGGGTCGGCAAAGAGTATTCTAAGAAGCAGTGGCTGCACCTGTCGCGCCAGTTCGTGCAAAAGGGCTTGCTGGAGCAGGACCTGCAGTACGGCAGCCTCAAGCTCACGCCGCAGGCCTACGAGGTCATGCTGGATAGGGCCGGCGTGACGGGCCACATTGAGCCCGACCGCGCCGCGCCGGCCAAAGCCAAGCAGGAGGCCCCCGAGCACGACCGCGACCTGTTCGAGCTGCTGCGCCAGAAGCGCAAGGCGCTGGCCGACGAGGGCAACGTGCCGCCCTACGTGGTGTTCCCGGACAAGACCCTGATCGAGATGGCCGCGCGCTACCCCCAAACGGAAGAGGCATTCCGCACGCTGCACGGCGTGGGCGAGGCCAAAGCCAAGCGCTACGCCGGGGCGTTTCTCGCGTTGATCCGCGAGTACTGCCAAACGCACGGCGTGGAGACGGGCCAGGCACCGCAACGCACGCCCCCCACCGCTCAGAGCGACGCCCGCAAGCACGTGATCGTCGGGGAGGCCTTTTGCGCGGGGAAACCGATCGAGACGCTGGCGCAGCAGCACGGCATCAAGCGCACGACGGTCATCGACCACCTGCGCAAGTACGCGCTGGACGGGCACGCGCTGCCGGCGGAACGGTTGCTGGAGGCCTCGGGGTTGTCCGCGAACGATCAAGCCACGGTTTTCCGCACCTTTGAACGCCACGGGACCGAGCGCTTGGGCCCCGTACACCAGGCGCTCGACGGCCGCTTCGGCTACGACGAGCTGAAGCTGTTGC
>CAZNGF010000068.1:0-12109 GCA_964572855.1 uncultured Thermotogae bacterium
GTTCACGGCGGCGCGATCGCGCTCGGCCACCCGCTGGGCTGCTCCGGGGCGCGCATCCTGACCACGCTGCTCCACGCCATGCGCCGGCGGGCCGCCGCAGGCCAGTCCGTGCGCTACGGCCTGGCGACGCTCTGCGTCGGGGTGGGGCAAGGCGAGGCGACCGTGGTCGAGCTGTGCCGTTAACTGCCATCCCCCTTTGACAAAGGAGGGGTTCCTCTCCACTCCACCAAGGGGGACGTTCCCTTTCGTGTTCTTATGGGGTAAAATGGAGCCGGAGGGGAGGCGTATGGCATCCATCAAGGACCATCGTAAACCGCGCTGGATCGCCGCCATTCTGGCGCTGCTGGCCGTGGTGGCCGTCGGGGTCGTGTGGCTCAACCCGTTTTCGGCCAACGAGGGCGCGGCCTTCGGGGACGTGGACGTGCGCCAGGCACGCGGCCTGATCGACAAGCGCGCCGACCGGGCCGACTTCGTCGTGCTCGACGTGCGCACGCCCGAGGAGTTCGCGGCGGGCCACCTGCCGGTGGGGGACGGGACGCTGCTCAACCTGGACTTCTACGCCGACGGCTTTCGACAGCAACTGGACCGGCTCGACCGGGACGTGACCTACCTGGTGTACTGCCGCACGGACAACCGCTCGGGCGAGGCCATCGCCATGATGCAGGCGATGGGGTTCGAACGGCTCTACAACCTCGACGGCGGGGTCGAGGCCTGGCAGGGCGCGGGCCTGGCGCTGGCGCGCTGAGGCGCCGCGCGCTACTTATTCACGCGGAAGGTCTGGGCCATGCCGTGGGCGATGTGCGGCCGGCCGTCGCCGCGGTCGGGCACGAAACAGAGCATGCCGTACTCGCCCAGCCTGAAGTCGAGCGTGACCCAGTTGGACCGACCGGGCTCCAGGCTCGCCACGCCACCCAAAAACTGCACCGGTGGCGGACCGTCGAAGCCGGACTCGATCCAGCGCATCACGTCCGGCATGCTGCGGCCCGGCGGGAAGCGGAAGAAGGCGACCTCGTGCGGCTGCGGGCCGCGGTTTTCGACGCGGATCGTGTGGCGCCCGCGGGTCACGGGCGCGGAGAACTCGTAGCCGTAGTCGAACATGGCCAGCGCCAGGTCGGCGCGAGGCGCGCGCGCCTCGCCCCCGCCGCGCGCCACGACCTTGAACGGCTCGACCAACCCCTGCGCCCACTGCGGCTGCCCGTCTTCGCCCGGGATGTTGGAGACGAACAGGTACTCCCCGGGCTCGAGCACGAGCGTGGCGCTGGCGTCCTGGCCGGGCCCCACGGCGTTGGGGCCGCCCAGGTCCACCAGCCAGTCGGGAGGCGCGCCGTTCTGCTCCAGCGCGCGCAGGGCCAGGTCGAGCCCGCGCTCGGGCGGGACGCGGTAGAGCTGGGCGTGGTGCAATAGGTTCCCCTCGTTGAAGAGCCGGAAGGTCGTCAGCCCGGCCGGCACGGACGGCTGCAGCTCGAAGCGCGTGTCGCGGGCCACCACGGCCACGACGTTGGCCACCGGCGGCGCCGCCCCGTCGGGCACCAGCAGCCAGAACGCCAGCGACCCGGCCACCACCAGCCCCACGACCAGCGCGATCAGTCGTTCCATATCGCTCCCCCTTTGCGTGAATGCGTTTGCAGTATAGGCCGAACGCGCCGGCGGGGACAAATCGCGCCCACCGTGGCCTTGTACTAGTACCCGCGCCCGACGTCGACGCGGTTGGGCGGGTCTTGGCCGCACGCCAGCGCGTTGAAGAGCGCGGCCAGCGCCTCCACGCGCAGCCGCTCGGTTTCAAGCGTGTGCACGCCGCCCGCGCGGTGCGGGCTCAGCACGACGTGGTCCAGCTCGTGGAAGGGGAAGCGCGACGGGGGCGTGTGCGCCCGTGCAGCCTCGTCTTGTGGATAGTGATACCACACGTCCAATCCGGCGGCGCCCAGCGGGCCCTCGGTCAGGGCGCGGTAGAGCGCTTCTTCCTCGACCACCTCGCCCCGGCCCACGTTGACCAGCACGGCGTGCGCGGGCAGCCGGCCGAACTCCCTCTGGCCCAGCAGGCCGCGCGTCTCCTCGGTGAGCGGGAGGCAGACGATCACCGCGTGCGCTCGGGGCAGCAGGTCGGGCAACGCGGACGGCGGGTGGATTGCCGCCACCCCATCGTCTTCGGGCTCGACTTGCGAGCGCCGCGTGGCCAGCACGCTCATGCCCAGCGCCCGGCAGAGCCGCGCGACGCGCCGGCCGATGGCGCCGTACCCCAGCACGAGCGCCGTGCGCCCGTGCAGCAGGATCGCGGGGTTCGGCTCGTAGCGCGGGCGCCAGTCGCCGGCGCGCAGGCGCCGGTCCATAGGCACGATTCGCTGGGACGCGCCCAGCAGCAGCGCCAGGGCCATCTCGGAGACGGGGATCGCGTTGTGGTGCAGGTTGTAGACTTCCAAGCCGGGGCGAGCCCGCGCAAGCGCGCACGTCTCGGGCGGCAGGCCGGTCCAGGGGATCACCAGCGCGCGCAGCCGCGGGCGGGCGTCCAAGTCGGCCTCAGTTGGCCGGCCGGCCACCAGCACCTCGTCGCGCGCGGGGTCGGCCGGGTCATCCCCGTTCAGCACGCGCACGCCCTCGTCCACCCGCGCACGCAACTCGTCGACGTGGTCCGCGTTGGGCAGTTGCAGCAGGCGGGCGGTCAGCGGCGCGCTCATGCGGGCCAGTGTAGCGGCGCGCGCTTCGCGCGCCAGAAAAGGCGGAGCGCCCCGGCGTCGGGGCGCTCCGCTCGTTTCGGTCGGTTGAGACGTCGTCCTATTCGCCGTCGCCCTCGGGCGCCGGGGCGGGCGCGGGCGTGCCCTCGGGCTCGCCCAGCAGGCCGGCCGTCAGATCGCCGCAGACGTCGGTGCCGTTGTCGCTCACGGCGTTGCGGCTCCCGATGAGCGTGACCTGCTCGTCGAGCTCGATCCCGCAGCGCGCGTTGGCCGTGACCCGGTTGTCGCGCAGGCTGGCGGTGGCGCCCTCGAGCCAGAGGCCGCGGTCATTACTGGAGAGCGTGCTACCCGCCAGCGTCAGCGTGGACTCGTCCGAAGCGTGCAGACCGGCGCCGTCGTTCTGGAAGAAGGCGCTGCCCGACACCTCGGCGGTCGAGCGCGTCAGCTCCAGCCCATGGGAGCCGTTTTGGGCCACGTCGGAGCCGCTGAGCGTGAGGCTGGCGTCGTCCTCGATGTCGATCCCGACGTCGGCGTTGTTCTGGATACTGGCGTTGCGGATCCGGACGTTGGCGCGCGTGACGGCGACGCCGTCGTCGCCGTTGTCGTTGACCGCGCCGTCGCTAAAGCTCAGCACGGCGCCGCCTTGTGCCAACACCCCCGCCCGCCCGTTGGATTCGACCATCGAGCTGCGCAGCTCGGCGTTGACGCCGTCCAGGATGAGCCCCTCGCGGCCGTGCCCGGCCACGCGGCCGTTGACCAGCACCAGCAGCGCGCCGTTGGAGGCGTTGATCCCGACGTCGCGGTTGTCCGTGACCACCAGCGCGCGGGCGTCCAGCAAGGCGTTGTTCAGGTTCAGGCCGTCCGAGCCGTTGTTGCTCACCACGCCCCTGTCCAGCACGAGGGTCGCCTGGCGCTCCAGCAGCAGGCCGGTCTTGCCGTTTTCGGAAGCGAGCAGGTCGGTGGCCTCGAGCGAGGCCTCGGTGGCCGACAGGCCCTCGTCGCGGTTGCCCCGCAAGGTCACGCCCGTCAGGCGCACGTCGGCAAAGCCGCCGGCCAGCAGGCCGCGTCCCTGGTTGTTCTCGCTCACCACGGTGTCGAGCCGCAGCGTGGAGGCGTTGACCGTGATCCCGTCCCGATCGCTTTCGGCGACCGTCGCGTTCGAGAGCGTCAGCGAGGCGTTTCGCTCCACCACGACGCCGAACCCGCGGTTGCCCCGCAGGGTCACGCCGTCGAGTTCGGCGTCCGACTCGGCCAGCGTCAGCCCGTGGCCGCGGCTGGCCGTGACGCCGCCGCCGCGCCAGATGAGCGACGCGCCGTCGGCGGCGGTCACCCCGGCTTCCTGGTTCTCCTCGAAGCTGACCTCGCTCAGGCGCGCGGCCGAGCCGTTCAGGCTCAAGCCCTCCTCGCCGTTGCGGCTGACCGTGACCTTGGCCAGCAGGACGAAGCCATCGTTAACCACCTCGACGCCGACGCCCGCGTTGTCCTCGATCGTCAGGTCGCGCAGCTCGGCCGAGGCGCCGCTGAGCGTGACGGCGTCGTCGGCGTGGCCGTTGATCGTCCCCGCGCGCACGGCCGCAAAGGCCTCGCTCTCGAGCCGGAGCGCGATCCCAGCGTTGTCGACCAGGCTCAGGTTCGAGGCGCGCAGCGTCGAGGCGCTCAGGCTCGCGCCGGCGCCAAGGTTGCCCTCGACGACCAGGTCGGCGCCGGTCACGGCCGAGCCGTTGGCGGCGTCCAGGCCGGTCCCGCGGTTGTTGCGCACCGTGGTGGCCTCAAGCTGGACGACGGCGTCGTCGGCCTGCACGCCGGCGCCGCCGTTGTCGCGGATCACGCTCTCCCGCAGCGTGAGCGTGCTCCCGCCGGCAGCGCTCGCGCCGCCGCGCCCGTTGTTGAGCAGTTGCAGCGCCGTGCCCTCCAGGCTCGC
This sequence comes from uncultured Thermotogae bacterium, assembly GCA_964572855.1. GTDB lineage: Bacteria > Bipolaricaulota > Bipolaricaulia > RBG-16-55-9 > JAJCYT01 > CAZNGF01. Next base: position 4,591 of record CAZNGF010000068.1, read on the forward strand.
ATCGTCGAGCACGATCCCAAAGTCGTTGTGGTTGGCCACCTCGCTGTCGTCCAGCGTCACCAGCGAGCGCTCCAGGACGTTGAGGCCGATGCCGCCGTTGGCGCGCACCTCGCTGCCGTTCAGAACCAGCGAGGAGGCCCCGCCCAGCGCGACCCCGCCCTGCGGGTTGGTCGTGATCAACACGTCGTCGAGCCTGGCGCTGGCCCGGTCGCTCAGCGTGAGGCCAATGGTCCCGTTGTTGGTGAGCTCGCCGCCTTCGAACGTGGCCACCGAGTCGCTCACGGTCACGCCCGCGCCGTTGTCCGACAGCTGAGCGTTGCGGGCGGTCAGCGCGCTGCCCGCCGTGGCGGTCAGGCTCGCGCCGCGGTGGTTGCGCAGCTCCAGGCCCTCGATCTGGACGGCGCTGCCCTCCAGCCGCAGCCCGTCGCCGCCGCCGTTGATGGCGCTCACGTTCGTCAGGGTCAACTCCGCGTTCCGGGCGCGCAGCGTGCCGCCCGCGTTGTCCTTGATCTCGGTGTCGCGCACGCGCACGACCCCCTCGACGACGGCGAACACGTCGCCGGCGTTGCGCTCGATTACGCTGCCCCCGTCCACGGTCAGGGTCGCGTGGGTCACGAGCGAGAAGACCGGGTCGCCGCCGTTGTTACGCACCTCGACGTCGCTGAACGTGGCCGAGGCCAGATCCAGCACGGCCGCGGCGCCGCCGTTGTCCTCGACCCGCGAGTTGCTCACGCGGGCGCCGGGGACGTCGTCGGCGCGCAGGGTCAGCTGTTCGTCGCCGAGGCGGCGCAGGTCCTCGCCGCGATTGATCGCGCGCGGGTCGCTGGTGGCGTCCAGCAGGCGCAGGGCGTGCCCGCGGTTGCCGCTGAGCTCGCTGTCGCGGCTGATCTCGACCGTGGCGCGGTTGAGCGCGTCCACGCCGTCGCCCCCGTTGTCCAGGATGTCGACCCGCGTGGCGCGCAGCGTCGAGAGGACGAGCGAGACGCCGTCGGCGGCGTTGTCCTGGATCACGACGTCGTCCAGCAACAGGCGCGAGTCGTCCTCGACGCGCGCGCCGGCGCCCCCCAGGCCGCCGCGGCTGCTGTCAGCCGCCGTGTTCTGGATCGTGATGTCGTTCAGGCTCGCCTCGGACCGCTCGGTGAGGTAGACGCCCGCGCCCGTGTTGTCCTCGAAGGTCCCGGTGGTTACGGAGGCGCTGGCATCCGCCTCCAGCATCAGCCCGATTCCCGCGTTGTTGGTGAGCGTGAGCTCGCTGGCCGAGAGCGTCGAGCCGTCGGTGAGGTAGATCCCGCGGCCGTCGCTGTCGGTCACGTCGACCTGCTCCAGGGTGAGGGCCGTGCGCCGCTCGATGCGGAAGGCGTCGGCTCCGTGACCCGAGATCTCGACGTCGACCAGCGTGAGCTCGGAGGCGAGCTCGGCGTCCTCGTCGATGGCGATCGCCTCGCCGCCGTTGGCGCTGAACTCGCCGTCGGTCACGCTGAGCGTCAGGCCCTGGAAGGCCATGATCGCGTTGCCGTCGTGGTCGCGCACGGTGACCTCGGTGAAGATCAGCTCGGAGCGCGTCTCGGCGCGGTCGGTGATGTGCACGGCGTGCCCGCGGTTGGCGCGCAGGTCGGACTGGTCCAGTACCAGGCGCGAGCCCTGCGTGATGCGCACCCCGTCGCCGTCGTTGCCGGTGACGTCGCTGTCCTCGAGCGAGAGCCGGGCGTTGACCAGCAGGATCCCGTGGCCCAGGTTGTCGGCGTCGAGGCGCGCGTTGTTCCGGATCGCGCTCTCCAGCATGGAGGCGCTGGAATCCACCAGCTCCAGGCCGGGGCCGATGTTGTCCTCCAGCACGACGCCGTCGAAGGAGACGTTGTCGCTGTCCTCGATCAGGACGCCGCCCTCGCCCACGGGCACCTGGCGCTCGCCGCTTTGGGCGATCTCCAGGCCGCTGGTGACGATCAGGTCCTGCAGCACGACGTTCTCCGAATCGCGGATCAGCAAGACCGCGTTGGAGAAGCGGCTCTGGATCGTGACGCGCCCCTCGTTGCGGGCGCGTACGGTAAGGTTGTTCTTGTTTTCGATCACGACGTTCTCGTTGTAGGTGCCGTCCAGGATGACGATCTCGTCGCCGCTGGCGGCGGCGTCCACCGCCCGCTGGATGGTCGAGAAGTTGTCGGGCACGCGCAGCTCGCGGGCCATCGCCGTCGCGCCGATGGCTAGCACGAGCAGCGCGACCACGATGGGAAGGGTGCGTCTGAACATGAGGCCTCCTTTTGATGGGTCGGAACGGCTGTCAAAGAACATTCGTTTGCCAAGAAATACCAGCGTTATCCTCCCTTTTGCCCCAAGTATATCGAGCGAGCGCCGGGAGGACTGTAAGTTGGAGAACATGAACGCACGGGGTCTTACGAGCGGCGCGACGGCCGGCGCGTCGCTTGCCTCAACCGGCCGGAACGCGCACAATCCCTGCATGGCACGCATCTTGGTGGCCGACGTTGGCGGCACGAAGACCGACTTGGCACTGTTCGAGTCCAACGCCGGCCCACGCGCGCCGCGGTTCGAGCGCCGATTGCCCAGCGAGGGCGCCGGCAGCTTCGAGGCGCTGGCCCGCGCCTTCCTGGACGAGAGCGGCTGCGAAGCCGAGGCCGCCTGCCTGGCCGTGGCCGGCCCCGTGGTGGGCGGCCGGGTCAAGACCACCAATCTCCCCTGGGTGATCGAGGCCGACGCGCTACAGCGCGCGCTCGGGTTGTCGCACGTCGAGCTCCTCAACGACCTGGAAGCGGTCGCCTACGCCGTGCCCGTGCTGGCGCGGGACGACCTGCACACGCTCAACGCCGGGACGCCCGAGCCGACGGGCGCGTGCGCCGTGATCGCCCCCGGCACCGGGCTGGGCGAGGCCTACCTCACCTGGGACGGGAAGGGGTACCGCGCGCACGCCTCGGAAGGGGGCCACACCGACTTCGGCCCCACCGACGAGCGCCAGATCGCGCTGCTGCGCTTCATGCTGAAAAAACACGAGCGCGTGAGCTACGAGCGCCTCTGCTCGGGGTCGGGCCTGCCCAACCTCTACGCCTTCCTGAAAGCCGAGGGCGTCGCCCCCGAGCCCGACTGGCTGCGCGCCGCGCTGGCCGAGGCCGACGACCTCACGCCCGTGATCGTGGCGGCCGCGCAGGACGAGGACCGCCCGAGCGACCTCTGCCGCCAGACGCTCGAGTTGTTCGTCTCGATTCTGGGGGCTGAAGCCGGCAACCTGGCGCTCAAGGTGCTGGCCACCGGCGGCGTCTTCCTGGGCGGCGGCATGCCGCCCAAGCTCCTCCCCTGGCTGGAGCGCGGCGCGTTCCTGGACGCGTTCAGCAACAAGGGCCGCTTCCGCGAGCTGGCCTCGGGCATGCCCGTCCACGTCATCCTGGAGCCCAAGGCCGCGCTCTGGGGCGCGGCGGCGCACGCGTTGGAGGGGCTTCGGGGTTGATTGACCGATCTCCCGAATCCTTGTAAGCCCCCTTACGACGTTTCAATCAGCGTTCTGTTATGCATGGAGCAACCTCGCTCGAACGCCCCGCGCGTTCGACCCCCGGCGGGGCGTTCCCTATCATCGAGGGGCTTGTACCAGGAGGCTATGCATGACACGAGCCACGTTTCATCTCGGATCGCACGCGGACACGGTCGAAACGACCCTGCGAGAGATCGAACGCGAGCGGGTCGTCCAGAGAATCTGGGACGAGGACCACACGGTCTGGTCGCCCGAGCCCGACGAGATCGGCAACCGCCTGGGCTGGCTGCGGGCGCACGAGACCATGCGCGTTCATCTGCCGCGGCTGGCGGCGTTTGCCGACGAGGCGCGGCGCGCGGGGTTCACGGACGCACTCCTGCTAGGGATGGGCGGCTCCAGCCTGGCGCCCGAGGTGTTTGCCCAGGTGTTCGGCACGCAGGAAAGCTTCCTGACCCTGCACGTGCTCGACAGCACCGACCCGGCCGCGGTCCAAGCGCTGGCGGACCAACTCGACCCGCGCACGACGCTCCATCTGGTCTCGACCAAGTCCGGCGGCACGGTCGAGACCCTGTCGCTGTTCAAGTTTTTCTTCAATCGAACGCGGGACGCGCTGGGCGCCGAGCGGGCGGGCAGCCGTTTCGTCGCCATCACCGACCCCGGCTCCAAGTTGGCGGAGCTGGCCGGGGAGCACGGCTTCCGCGAGACGTTCGAAAACGACCCCAACTACGGCGGGCGCTACGCCGCGCTCTCGCTGGTGGGGCTGGTGCCGGCCGCACTGCTGGGACTCGATTTGGGCGCGCTGCTGGACCGCGCGGCCGCGCAGGCCGAGGCGCTGCAACGGAACGACTCCGACGGCGTCCGGCTGGGCGCGGCGCTGGGGGCGTTGGGCCGCGCCGGGCGCGACAAGCTCACGCTGCTGGCCTCGCCGGGGGTGGCGCCGTTTGGCGCCTGGCTGGAGCAGCTGGTGGCCGAGAGCACGGGCAAGGACGGCACCGGCATCCTGCCGGTGGACCGCGAGCCGCCGGGCGCGCCCGAGGTCTACGGCGACGACCGGCTGTTCGTCCTGTTCAAGCTCGGGGGCGAGACGGGCTTCGACAACGCGCTTTCCCAACTGGCCGCAGCCGGCCACCCGGTCGTGGAGATCCCGATTCGAAACGCCTACGACCTGGGCTCAGAGTTCCTGCGCTGGGAGTTCGCCACCGCGCTGGCCGGCTGGCGCCTGGGCATCCACCCGTTCGACCAGCCCAACGTCGAGTCCGCCAAGGACCGGGCGCGCGACTTCGTCTCAGCCTACCTGGAAAGCGGCACGCTGCCCGAGCCCGAGCCGGCGCTTGTCGCCGACGGGGTGCGGGCGTATGCGGACGTCCCCGGCGAGGATCTGAAGGGCCTGCTGCACACCTTTCTGGATCAGGCGCGCTCCGGCGACTACCTCGCGCTGCAGGCCTACGTCCCGCCCTCGGACGAGACGGACGCCGCGCTGCGGGGCCTGCGGCTGAGGCTGCGCGACCGGCTCAAGCTGGCCACGACGCTGGGCTACGGCCCGCGCTTCCTGCATTCGACCGGGCAACTCCACAAGGGCGACCGCGGCAACGGACTCTTCCTGCAGATCACCTGCGACGACCCGGACGACCTGCCGATCCCCGACGAGGCCGGCCGCAAGGCAAGCGGCCTCACGTTCGGAACGCTCAAGGCGGCGCAGGCCCTGGGCGATTTCGAGGCGCTCCGGGGAGCGGATCGGCGCGTCCTGCGCCTGCACTTCGCGTCGGCGACCGAGGGCGTGCGGGCGCTGGCGGAGGTCGCAAGTGAGCTTTGAGTACTGGTACCTGTTTCCGATCTCGGTGCTGATCGCGACCACGGCCATGGCCTCGGGCGTCGAGGGCGCCACCTTCTTCGCGCCGCTGTTTCTGCTGGGGCTCAAGCTGCCGCCCGAGGTGGCCATCGGCACGGGGCTGATCACCGAGGTGTTCGGCTTCGCCAGCGGGCTGTTCTCCTACGCGCGCAAGCGCCTGATCGACCTGAAGCTGGGCGGCACGCTGCTGGCGGTGAGCGTGCCCGCCGCGCTGCTGGGGACGTGGCTCTCGGGCTCGGTGCCGCCGGAGGCGCTCAAGGCCATGCTGGGGCTGGCGCTGCTGGCGGTGGCGCTCAGCTTCCTCAAGAGCCCCGACCACGGCGAGGTCGCGCGCTTGGACGGGCACATCGGGCAGGACTTCCCGCCCGAGCGCGCCCGCACCTGCCTGCGCGCCGCCGACGGCGAGGAGATCTGCTACACGGTGTGCAACCGGACCGAAGGCGGGCTCATCTCGGGGGTCGGGGGGCTGTTCATCGGGATGCTCTCGACCGGCCTGGGCGAGCTCAACGGCTACTTCCTGCTGCGGCGCTGCCGCGTGCCGAGCCGCGTGTCGGTGGCCACGGGCGTGTTCGTGGTGGCCGTGACCGCGCTGGCGGCCTCGGCGGGCCACGTCGTGCGCTTCGTCGAGAGCGGGCCCGAGGTGCTGAACACTGTGCTGAGCCTGTTGATCTTCACGGTGCCCGGCGTCGTGGTGGGCGGCCAGATCGGCTCGGCGGTGGCCGACCGCATCCCGCAGCGCCTGCTGGAGCGCGGCCTCGGCGTGCTGTTTATCCTGATCGCGGCGCTCATGCTGGGCACGATCGCGCTGTGAACGACGACCACAATTGAAGGAGGAACCCATGGAACTGGGCATGATCGGACTGGGCAAGATGGGCCTCAACATGACCAAGCGGCTGCTGCAGGACGGGCACAAGGTCGTGGCCTACAACCGCAGCCCCGAGCCCGTGGCCGAGGCGCGCCGGGCGGGCGCGCGAACGGCCGAATCGCTCGAGGAGCTCGTCGGCGAGCTGGCGCCGCCGCGCGCGCTGTGGTGCATGATCCCCGCCGGGGCCCCCACCGAGGAGACCGTGACGGCGCTGGGCGAGCTGCTCGACCCCGAGGACGTCGTGATCGACGGCGGCAACAGCTTCTACAAGGACACCGTGCGCCGCGCACAGGAGCTCAAGTCCAACGGCATCGGCTACGTGGACGCCGGCACCAGCGGCGGGGTCTGGGGCCTGACGGAGGGCTACAGCCTCATGGTCGGCGGCGCCGACGAGGCCGTGGCGCGCGTGCGCCCGGCGCTGGAGACGCTGGCGCCCGGCAAGGACCAGGGCTGGGGCCACGTCGGTCCCAGCGGCGCGGGCCACTTCGTCAAGATGGTCCACAACGGGATCGAATACGGCCTGATGCAGGCCTACGCCGAGGGGTTCGGCATCATGGAGGAGAAGCCCGAGTACGACCTCGACCTGCACCAGGTGGCCGAGATCTGGCGCCACGGCAGCGTGATCCGCTCCTGGCTGCTGGACCTGACCTCCAACGCGCTGGAGGAAGACCCGCGCCTGGAGGAGATCGCCCCCTACGTCTCGGACTCGGGCGAGGGGCGCTGGACCGTGGCTGAAGCCATCGACCTCGACGTGCCCGCGCCCGTGATCACGCTGGCGCTGCTGCAGCGGCTGCGCTCGCGCGACGAGCGCGCCTTCTACGACCGCGTCCTGGCCGCGATGCGCAACCAGTTCGGCGGCCACGCGGTCAAGGAGGCGAACGGATGACGCCGCGCCCCGACATCGCGCCTCACCTGTTCGTCGTGCTGGGCGCCACGGGCGACCTCAACCGCCGCAAGCTGCTGCCGGCCTTCTACCGCGCGCTCGAGCGGGAGGGCCGGCTCGAGCGGTGCCGGCTGCTGGGGGTCGCGCGCAGCTCGCACGACGACGCCTCGTTCCGGGCGCTTGCGACCGAGTCGCTGGAAGCGGCGGGCGTCCCGCGCGACGAGGCCGCGCGCTGGTGCGAGGCACAGGTCCACTACCAGCCGCTGGGCGAGGGCGCGCCCGAGGACTACGAGGCGCTGGCCGAGCGCATCGGCGCGCTCGAGGCCGAGCACGGTTTGCCGGGCCACCGCGCCTTCTACCTGGCGCTGCCGCCGCAGGCGTTCCCGCCCACGATCACGGGCCTGGGCCAGGCGGGGCTGAACCGCGGCCCCGGCTGGACGCGCCTCG
>CAZNGF010000069.1:0-8363 GCA_964572855.1 uncultured Thermotogae bacterium
CGTCTCCTAGTACAGGACCACGCTGATTTTACTGCGTAGAGGTCCCATTCATGGGACCCGGCCTACACGTCCGGTTCGTGACCAGATAGACTTCACGGGCGGCCAAAGCGCGTGCCCACGGGCGCGATGAAGCGCGCCCCTACACCCAAGAACCACTGTGGTCGTCTACTAGTCCACCAACGCCCGGCGGACGCGCTCGCCCAGCTTGGCCAGTCTCGACACCGGCTCGTTGCTGAACACGAGTCGCACGTACTGGTCCGCGTTGACCTCGCCCCAGTCGCGCATGGGCGTGGCGGCCACCTTGCCGCGCTCCAGCAAGCGATGCGAGGCCGTGAACGAATCCAGCCCCAGCGCGCCCACGTCCAGCAGCATGGACCAGCCGCCGGCGGCCGGGATGATCCGGAAGTCCCGAAGTTGATCCGCCACGGCGTCGCGGCGCCGTTCCCATTCCCGCACGGCTCCCCTGACTTCCTCCTCGGGCGACTCCAGCGCGGCCTGCGCCGCGAACTGCGCGATGCCGGTGGGCGTGACCACGTTGTAGATGTGGGCACGCGCCACGTCCTTGATCGCCCGCGCCGGACCAACGGCCCAGCCCACGCGCCAGCCGATCATGCGGTACTCCTTGCTCACCGAGCCGATCGTCACGGTCCGCTCGGCCATGCCCTCCAGCGAGGCCGGGTGCAGGTAGGCGCGCCCGTCGTAGAGAATGCGCTCCATGGCCGCGTTGTAGAGCAGCCACAGGTCGCGCTCGCGGCAAATGGTGGCGATGGCTTCCCATTCGTCGCGGTTGAGCAGCGCACCGGAGGGCATCGACGGGTTCATGAGAAACAACACACGCGTGCGCTCGTTGACGCTCCGCTTGAGCGCGTCCAGGTCGAGCCGCCACGCGTTCGCTTCAAGCACGTACGGGACCAGCTTCGGCACCGCGCCCGCCAGCTTGACACGATAGGTCATGCCGGCGTAGGTGGGATCGGTCAGCACGACCTCGTCGCCGGGGTCGGTGAGCGCGAGCAACGCGTCGAACATGGCCTCGGTGCCCCCGCAGGTGATCACGACGTTGCCGGGGCTGTAGTGCTGGCCCGAAAGCTTGGCCGCATGCTGCGCCACGGCACGGCAGAGCGATTCCTTGCCGGTGAAGGGGAGATAGCTGTTGGCGTCGTCATCTTCGATGGCCGCGCGCGTGACGTCGATGGCGATCTCGGGGGGCGGGATATCGGTATCCAGGTTCTCCAGACGCAACACAGTCGGGTCGTCGCCGGCGGCCGCGGCCACGCGGTCGATCGAGAAGCCCGGAATGCCTTCGAGTCGTTTGACGGACATGGCTCACCTCGTCGCTCAGGGTCCCTGGAGCGTATCGCCCCCGGCGCGTTGCGCCAAACGCGTCGGCTGGGCTAAGCTGTGCGTTTAGGAGTGAACGCATGGATAACAATCCTCTGTGGGTGATCGTGCTGGTCGCGCTGCTGGCAGCGGGCCTGTGGATCTGGGTCTCGACCAGCGAAGCGGACGTCTATCTCAACCCCCTCCAGCTTGAGCGGGACAGAACCGCGCTCAGCGTCCCGGAGCAAATCGAGCTGGGGGCTGACATGGCCTCGGAATTCGAGCGCCAGCTGGGCGGCCCCGTGCGCGACGCGCGTCAGGACCGGGTCGCGCGCGTGGGCGCCGCCTTGCTCCAAGCGCTCGGGGAGCTCGAACGGGACACGCGGGCGCGCGCCGGGGTCAACCCGCACTGGACCGGGTTCGCCTACGATTTCCAAGTGCTCGCAAGCCCGCAGATCAACGCCTTCGCCCTGCCCGGCGGACCGATCTACATCACAGCCGGCCTACTCCAGCATCTCGACAGCGACGACATGCTCGCGGCGGTGCTGGCCCACGAGATCGGCCACGTCCTGTTGCGACACACGGCCAAGGCGTTCGAGGCGCAGTTCAAGGGCGACCTGCTCCTCTGGGTGCTGGGCACGGCCGTGGGCGAAGATCTCAGTTACGACGTGGCCAGTGGCGTGAACTTGCTGTTGCAGCTGGGCTACTCCCGCGACCAGGAAACGCAGTCCGACGCCTTCGGCTACGTCTTGAGCTGCGTGAGCGGATACGACCCCGGTGCCATGCTGGCGGTGTTCGAGTTGTTCCAACGGCTCGGAAGCGACGCGGGAATCGAGCTGCTCAGCACCCACCCGACCTCGGGCCGTCGCATTGAGGAGCTGGAAGGGATCAGCTGCCGCTTTCCGGTGCCTGCCTTCTAGCCTAGCAGCCGTCCGCCTCCGGCCGCCCGGGGAATGTCGGGCACAGATCCTCCGCATCGGGCACGCCGTCTCCGTCCGAGTCCGCCCCCAGGGGCGCGCCCGCTTCGCTCGCGGCATCCGACCGTTCCCCAGGGCGCCCAATCACGACGATCTCACGCCACGACACCCAGGACGGGCTTTCGGTCGTGTCGATCCGCACGAAGCGGACGTTTTCAAGCGGGACCTCGGGACGGTGGGTCAGGACTTGGTTGTCCTGCGTCACGCCGCGGAACTGGTGCACGGTTCTGTACGCGCCGGCGAGTTCCGACTTCACACCGAGCCGGTGCGTCGTACGCCCCTCGGGGAACTGGCTGACGGCCAAGCGGAATTCCTCCACCGTGGCCATCGCGCCCAGGTCGATCTCGATCCACTGCGGCGCCCCGGCGCCGGCGCCCCACCAGTTCTCGAAATTTCCATCGACAGCCAGTTCAGGCGGATTCTCCGCCAGCGACCTCGAGGCGCGCACGGTCTTGCCCCGGGCCAGGTTCTCCAACGGCGGCTGGAACGAGAGCGCGACGTCGGACTCCTGGATCAACGCCTCGCCCTGGAGCAGCGCCCGCCGTACCGCAAGCTCGCCATCGGACTCGAACAACACCGTGAGCGTGATCGTGTCCACGGACTGCGCCGTGGCCCCCTCGTTGCCCTGATCGCGGATGTCGATGTTGGGGAAGTCCCGCTGCAGGACCACGGGATCGTACGTGTAACTGAATCGCCCGTTCCGGGTTTCGAGCGATCCCTGCTCCAAAATGAACCCCGGCATCGTGAGCGTATAATGCGCTTTCGCTCCCTCAAAGTCGTCGGGCAGCTCGCCCGTGAGCGTCAGCGGGCTGAGCGCGGGCTGGACGAAGGTCGTTTGCAGGGTCGGCTCGCTTGCGTCCCGCGGCAGGACGTAGAAGGCATACGTCCCGCCGTCGGCGCCCAGGACGTCGCCTCGCGGGAACGGCGGCGACACGGGCCCGGCGGAGGTCAGGCCGTCGTGGAACCCATCCACCGTGACCGACCAGCGCCCCGGCTCGTCCACGACGAAATCATTCATGGGGTCGTAGACGTAGCCGATCTTGTTGGCCTGTCCCTCGAACTGCCGCGCGCGACCGCTCGGCGAGGTCACCGTCACGCTCAGCTTGGACGGCAGCAGCGGCCAGAACTGGCCGGCAAAGCTAAACGTGTCCCCCACTTCGAGCACCTCGCCGGGGCGCACGCCGGTGGGCGTGACGAACAGGTCGATCTCCTCGCCGCGCAGCGTGAGCAGCGGCCCGCCGTCGGGCCCGCCACCTGCGCCGCGGAACGGGGGCGCGGTGCGCTCGCCCAGCGGGTCGTCGTTGTCGACGATGACGGCCATCGAGCCGTGGATCGCGTACTCGTGGATCCCGCGCTCGAGATCGCGATAGACCGCGCCCCCGAACATGAGCTTGATGTCGCCGGGCAGGTCGCCGTTGGGACCGCTGCCGGGCTGCAGGTTGTAAGGGTCGCCGAAGGTCCAGTACTTGCCGATGCCGCCGTGGTCGTCCGCGCTCAGGATGGCCCGCACGCCCACGCCGGGGCGCATCGTGACGTGGTAGAAGTAGCCCCAGTGGCGCACGTCACTTCGATCGGGCACGGGGTTGCCGGGCGTGATCGGCATGGGCGTGAACAGCGGGATTTCCCCGCCCGCGGCTAGTTCTTGAATCGTGCCGTCGAGCCCGTCCTCGTAGCCGGCCATGCGTCTGGTGATGTCCGCGGCGATGTCGCCGGCCAAGTCTTGAATGCGAACGACGGGCGCGATCTCGCCGTTGCCTCGCCGATCGAACATGAGGTCGGCGGCCCAGACCACGTCGCCCGACTGGAACGGGGCGGGAAAGGTGAAGTCCGGCGTGGACGCGCCGATGCGGGCGAACAGGTCGGCGAAGTCGTCGTAGAAGAACCACTGCGGCCGGTTGGGCAACTTCACCCGGTCCATGCCGCGCCGCCCGTGTGCCACCAACTGCCCGTTCGGGGTCTCGACCACGTTGGCGCCGCGCCGGCTACCCATCCAGAGCGTGCCGTCCGGCGCCCAGTATCGGGCGGATACGTCGACGACGTACTCGCCGGGGGCGGGAATCTCCAGCGCGTCGCCGCCGGCTTCGGGGTGGAAATAACCGTAGCGGTTGGCCCGACCCGAAAACGTATGCGTCACCACGTCCGTGGGACTGGAGTTGACGTGCAGGCGGAAGTCGATCTCCACCTCGGCCGGCACGCCGGGCTCGACCCGGACCGTGGGCGAATAGACGTCGCCCACTTCGAAGGGCGTGCCCAGGAACGTGCCAAGTTCGACGACGTTAAGCGGCTTGGCCACCCAGACCTCGTAGATCCCGCCGCCCTCGTAGCTGTGGCCGTAGGCGTCCTCGACCGCCCCGCGCATCGTGATCACGTGTCGGCCGTACTGCTTGAAGACGTACTCGAAGCGCGGGTCGAGCGTGGTCAGCTCCAGCGGCGTCATCACGCTGGTCTCCCCGTAGCGAAACGACGGATAGGACTCGCTCAATTCGCCAAGACGGTACTGTCGAAACGGGGCGCTGCCCAGGTCTTCTACCGTGCCGTCGGGCTTTTCGACCGTCACGTTCAGTTGGCCCGAGGGCAGTTTCAGACGCACCACCGGCGGGTGGATGTTGGCCTTGTTGTTCTGGAACAGCGTGGGCAGGAACGGCTCCAGCCGATACGCAATCGGCTCGCCCGTGCGCTCGTCCATCCGGGGCACGACGAAGTACTCCGCGTCGAAGACGACCTTGTTGCGCAGCGAGAAGTGCGACTGGTCTTCTTGCGCCACGGCGCCGCGGCTGCCGTCGGAGACCGTGTTCCAAAGCAGCGCCCACGGCAAACGCGCAGATGACGGGTTGCCCACTTGCACCGTGGCGCCCGTCCAGGCGGGGAAGGCCACCTCGCCCAAAAACCCTTGCGGGGCGGGTGCTTGCAGTAAGCTGTTGTCAAGGAGCGATTCCATCGAGGAGCGGGAACGTCCGATGAACAGCTCCAGACCCACCGCGTAGGTCCCTTCTGGAAGACGGAATGCCGGATCGGCTTCGACGGTGAATTCCGTCGACAGCGCGTTTCCATCCCGCGCGATTTGGCTTGAGGGCACGTCGGTGTAGCCGGGCCGGATCAACCCCGAGACACCCTTGATTCCCAGGCCGGTGGGCGCAAGCAACGGCGAATAGCCCACGTGGTCGAAGGGCATGAAAACGGGGTTGCCCTGCGCGTCGCTCACCGGAGCCAGGACCAGTACAGCTTGCACCCAAAACGGGCTGGAAAAGAGAGACGCGTTCACGGCCGGCGAGCGCACGGTCAGCTCGGCCTCCAGCGCGGGCCGCCCGCCGCGGGGCAAGGCCGTGTTGTTCAGTGTCCCCTGCACGACGAAGCGCCCGCTGGTGCGGTTGATGCGTCCCGAGGTGACAAACGAGGCACTCCCGTCGGCACGCGGGCTCGGTTCCCCGTTGTAGACAAGCGTGCCCAGCCCCTTGAAGTCCTGCTGCGCCGTGCGAAAGGCCGGCTCGGCGGTCGTGGCGTAGAGTTCGAACGGCGTCTGCGCCACGCCGGGCGTCGTGAGCGAGAACCGGCCGTCAGCTTGGGATCGGCCGCTGGCGATCTCCCCGGTCTCCAAATTCACCGCCACCACGGTCGAGCTCCCCGGCACGCTGCCGGCTCGGCCCTCGATGCGCACGCGCTCGGCACCGGATTCGCTGAGTGCGATCAGCGAAGCTTTGGGAAGGAACGCCGCGTCCTCACCGTCGGCGGACTGTGCCCGCGTGGGTGCGTAGCCAACGGCCCATCCCAAAAAAAGCGACAAGACCAGCACCAGGGCCAGCACAACCCGCCCGCTGCGACACGCACGTCTGAGGGACAACCGAACCTCCTAGTAGGGTAGGGACTTGAGAAACGCCACCAAATCCGCCAATTCGTCCTCGGTTAAATGCGAGGGGATCCCGTGCCGATCCCCCGAGTTGCCCGCCGTGAGCACGTCCAGCAACGTCTCGGCGCGGCCGTCGTGCAGGTAGGGCGCCGTGGCGTGAATCCCGGCGAGCGAAGGCGTGTCGAACGCCGTTCCCTTACGCTCCAACGGGCTGACGCCCGTGCCCACGTCGTGTTGTTGACGATCCGTGTAGTGCGGCTTTCCGTGGCACGACGCGCAGCCGGTCGACTCCGAGAAGAAAAGCGCCTTGCCGCGCTCGGCCGCCGCTGTAAGCATCCCGTCCGCGTCCAGGTTGGGGTTGGGCGGCAGGCGCAGCGTGTTGAGGTAGGCGACCAGTTGGTCCAGCGATTCGGAGCGGCCGGCGTTGGACGGTCCCTGATCGCAGGCGGGATCGCAACCGTCGGGGCCCTCGATCAGCCCCGTGCCCGCCTGCACGTTGCGGATCGTGGACTCGACGTCGTACAGCTCGTCTAAATCGCCGGACCAGTGGAAGGGCCCCGTGCCGGCCACGCCGAGCAGGCTGGGCGTGTTGCGCGGTCCGTCGCGGAATAACCACGTGCGCCCGTCGGCGCCGCCGTCGAAGTGGCAGGTCGCACACGACACCCACTGATCGCGGGCCAGGCGCGGGTCGTCCGAACTGTTGAACAGGATCTTGCCGGCCCAAACGTCTTCAGGCAGCGGAATCTGGGTGACCGAGAACGTGCCCGTCACGGTGTGAGCCCGCGTGTCGATCACCGAGACCGTCCCGCTCAGCGTGTTGTTGACATAAGCCCGCCGCCCGTCGGGCGCAAGCACGATTCCCCGGGGGTTGTCACCGACCTCGACGTGAGCGATTCCCTTCCCGCTGTCGAGGTCGATCACGGAGACGTCGTTGCTGGCGGCGTTCACCACGTAGAGGGCGCGCGTCTCGGGGACGATCACGGCGTCCAGCGGGATGCCAACCGGCTCGTCGACGAGGTCGAGCGCGATGCGCTCCCGGCGCAGGTTTTCCCGTGTGTCCAGATCCACCGCCGAAACCACCGGGAACACCGTCGTGTCGAACAGGAGTGCGCGGTTGGTGGCGTTGGAACGCGTCTGCGGCAGGTAGGCACGCTTGGACAGCGGGTCGAGCGCGATCCCCTGCGACAGGTTGCTGTCGGGGCCCGTCGAGATCACCGCCTCGATACGAAGGGTCTCCGTGTCGACGACGGTCAGCTCGCCGCTGCCGAAGTGCGTCACGTAGAGCCGCGCCCCGTCGGCCGAGAGCGCCAAACCACGCGGGTGAGGTGAGGTTTCGACGGTGGCGAGCGGTTCGAGTGATGCAACCCGATAGACGCTCAGCGAACCCGACCCGGCGTTGGACACGAAGATCCGACCGTCGTCGCTCACCAGGGCCGCAAACGGCTCGTCGCCGGTGGGGATCGTTCTGACCACTTGGCGTGCCTCCAGATCGACGGCCGAAAGCGTGTCGTCGGCCCGGTTGGTGACGTATGCTCTGCGGCCCTCCGCGTCCAGCGCCACCGTTTGCGGGTCGCGCCCTAAGGAAATTTCGGCGACTACGCGGTGCGTGGGGAGGTCCACCATTGAGATGCTGTTCGAATCGGGGTTCACCGTCACAAGTCGCCGGCCGTCCGGGGTCAGCGCCAACAGCGTCGCGTGCTGGGAAAAGGGAATGGACACCTCGGCCTCCTGAGCCAAGAGGATCCCCACCAACAACGCACCGACAATCGCACGGCTAACCATGATCTATCTCAATCGAGCATAGGGGATACTGAGTTGGGGCGCCAGATTCACATGCGCTCCGGCGCCGACACGCCCAGCACATCCAGCGCGCTCTTGAGCGCGACCTGGGTGGCGCGCACCAGGCTCAGGCGCGCCGCGCTCACGGCCGGGTCGTGGGTGAGCACCTTGTGGCGCTCGTAGAAGTTGTGGAACAGCCCGGCCAGTTGGTGCGCGTAGTTGGCGATCACGTGCGGCGAGCGCAGCCGGAACGCCTCCAGCAGCGCTTCGGAGTAGGCGTCGAGCTTCTTGATCAGCTCGCGGGATTCGGGCTCGGTGAGGGAGGACAGGTCGGCCTCCGGATCCACCTTCCCCTCGAACTCCCGCAGGATGCTGGCGATGCGGGTATGGGCGTACTGGATGTAGTAGACGGGGTTGTCCTTGCTCTGGCGCTTGGCGAGAGCCAG
>CAZNGF010000069.1:8463-11755 GCA_964572855.1 uncultured Thermotogae bacterium
TGCCCAGCACGTCGACCACGAGGTCGAAGCCGCGCTCGAGCTTGTCGACGTGGTAGGCGACATCGGGCAGCCGGTAGGTCGGCTCGCCGTTGGAGCGCACCAGGACACGGTCCTTTTCGGCGCCGAAGGCCGTGGCCTTGAACCAGACGGCGCCCTCGGCGTCGTAGGCGTAGCCAGCTTCCCTGAGTTTTTCCAGCACGTCCCAGATGGCGCCGTTTTCGAAGAAGCTCGCCTCGTTGGTGTGCACGTCGTGCCGGATGCCGAGCCGCGCCA
The DNA here is from genome assembly GCA_964572855.1 of uncultured Thermotogae bacterium. Taxonomy (GTDB): domain Bacteria; phylum Bipolaricaulota; class Bipolaricaulia; order RBG-16-55-9; family JAJCYT01; genus CAZNGF01. Next base: position 8,737 of record CAZNGF010000069.1, read on the forward strand.
GCGTGGCCTGGATGTCGTCGAAGATGGCCGCGCGCGCCCGGTCCTTGAAGTAGGTCCAGTCCTCCTCGAGCGCTTCCGGCCCGCGCTCGTCCAGGATGGCCTGCGCCACGTCGACCAGGTACTGCCCTTGGTAATGGTCTTCGGGAAACTCGACGGACTCACCCAACAACTCCCGCAGGCGCAGCTTGACCGACTCGCCCAGCACGCGCATCTGCCGGCCGGCGTCGTTGTAGTAGTACTCGCGCGTGACCGCGTAGCCGAGCGCGTCGAACAGGTTGGCCAGCGTGTCGCCCAGCACGGCGTTGCGCCCGTGGCCCACGGTGAGCGGGCCCGTGGGGTTGGCGGAGACGTACTCGACCTGCACGCGCTGGCCCGCGCCGATGTCGAGCCGGCCGAAGTCGTCTCCCCTGGATAACGCCGCGCGCACGACCTCGTATAACGTCTCCCAGCGCAGCGTGAAGTTCAAAAAGCCGCCGCCGGCCACCTCGACCTTTTCGAAGGCCGACCGGTCGAGCTTGTCCAGGATGAGCGAACCGACCTCGCGCGGCGCGCGCTTGAAATGCTTGGCCAGGGCAAAGGCCACGTTGGAGGCGTAGTCGCCGAACTCCGGCTTGTCGGTCGCGGTGACTTCCACGTCCTCGCCGGGCGCGTCCAACGCCTCGAGCGCTCCGACCAACGTGTCCCGCACGTACCGCTTCAACATGGTGGCTCCTCGATCAGTTGTTGGGCAAGGTGAGCAGGTTACCCGTCCTGCACGCGCCGTTCAAGCGCGTCGAGCTGCGAATCCACCGCGGAGTCGAGCGGCGTGGTGAGCGGTTCGATCGGCTGATAGGCGTACAGGTGCACGGGGTCGGTCATGCCCGGGAGGCGCCGCAGGCCCTGGTCCACGTATTGAAACCCTTTTTGCGCGCCGGCCAGGTTGCGGATCACCCCGGTGACCAGGATCTGCCCGCCGTCGGCCTGGTCCATCACGCGCGCGGCCACGTTGACCGTGCGGCCGATCATGTCCTCGCCCGCGCGGATGGGCTCGCCGGCGTGCAGCCCGATGCGCATCGGGAGCGGAAACCGCTCCTGAGCCAGCCGCGCCTGGATCTCGGCCGCGCAGGCCAGCGCCTTGCGCACGCTCACGAAGCACAGCATGGCCCCGTCGCCCAGGTTCTTGACCTCGATCCCGTCGTGCCGCGCCACGGACTCCTTCAAGATGCGGTTGTGTTGCTTGAGCAGCGCGTGACCCGCCTCGTCCCCTTCGCGTTCGACGTAGGTCGTGAAACCGGCCAGGTCGGTGAACATCAACACGGTCAGGCCATCCGGCAACCCCGTTGCCTTGGGCCGCCCCTTTTCTCGCGCCTCGGGGCCATGCTTGGCTTTGCGCGTGGATTCGGCGTGACCGCGCTCCCAGTTGAGGCCTAAGTCGCCCAGTTCGTGCTCCAGCTCCCTCATCGCACCGGAGAGCTCCTCGCCGATCTGCTTGAGCGAATCCGAGTCGAGCGCGGCCTTGAGCTTTTCGGTGAAGGGCTTGATCTGGGCGGTGCCTTTGGACACCTTCTCCGTGATGTACTGTTCCAGCTCGCGCTCGTCGAAGCGGTGCACGAGCCGGTCGATCTTGGGCCGGCTCCACACGCTCACCCCGTGCGAGACCAGCCCGATCCCCCAACCCAACAGCGGCCAGTAGAACCACCAGCCGCCCCCCGTGAGCCAGTCGATGGCAAACAACCCCAGGTTGACGCTCACGAAGCTGGCCAGGTGATCGAAAAATTTCTTGAATTCGGCGCGCTGCTGCTTGAGCTCGCGCGCCCGCTCCTCGTACTCAGGCTTGCCCATGCGGCCCCTCCCAAACGCCACGATACGGTCCCCGCGGCAACGGATCAACGCGACGGTAAACCGTCTCGATCACCCCGTCTTTGCGCGGCCCCGTGACCTGCCAGCGCGTGAGGAACGCGGTCTCGGCAAGCCACTCGAGCGTCAGCCGGTAGCGATCATCCCCGCACCGGTGCTGCGCCCGCGCGATTCCCTCGTAGAAGACGAGCGCGCAGAGCAAGGCGCCGTCGTCGAAATGGACGGCCACGCGATCCCGCTCGCAGCGATAGCGCTGGCGTCGAAAGCAGGCGTAATGCGTCCCGTCTCCCAATCGCAACTCGCCCCGTTCCTCGTAGCGAAGCGTGTGTGCGTCCACGGACACAAAACGGGCGTGCCCGTCCATCAGGCCGCACCCGCCGCCCCTGCAAAAACGCACGCGCCGAGACAGGCGCCAATCGCCTTGCCAGCCCGCGTGGAGCGCCCGATGGTCGGCGCCGGTGTCGAGCAGCCACGCGAGGCTCACAGCGGGATGTTGCCGTGCTTCTTGCTGGGGTTGGCATCGCGCTTGCTGGCCAGCATCTCCAGCGCCCGGATCAGCGCGGGGCGCGTTTTGGCCGGCGTGATTACGTCGTCCACGTAGCCGCGCTCGGCCGCGGTGTAGGGGTTGGCGAATTTCGATTCGTATTCGGCGATCAACTCCCGCTTGAGCGCGTCGGGATCGTCCGATTGGGAAAGCTGGTGCCGATACAGGATCTCGACCGCGCCCTGCGCGCCCATGACCGCGATCTGGGCCGTGGGCCAGGCCACGTTGAAGTCGCCCCGGATGTGCTTGGAGCTCATCACGTCGTAGGCGCCGCCGTAGGCTTTGCGCGTGATGACCGTGAGCTTGGGCACGGTGGCCTCGGCAAAGGCGTAGAGCAGCTTGGCCCCGTGCTTGATGATCCCGTTCCACTCCTGATCGGTGCCGGGCAGGAAGCCCGGCACGTCCTCGAACGTGACCAGCTTCTTGATGAAATACCTTGGAAATGTCGTCAGGAAATGCTTTTTCGGTTCTGAGACAAACAAAATACCATCCTTCTTCAGACAGCGCCTCATCTCGTGAAGGGCCTTCTTCGGATGCGGAACATGATGAAGGATGCTCCTTGCAAGTATTATATCAAATTCCGCGTCTTTGAACTTGAGATTCTCACAGTCCATGACCCTGAGGTCAATACCTTCATAC
>CAZNGF010000070.1:0-11607 GCA_964572855.1 uncultured Thermotogae bacterium
GCAAACAGCCGGCTTCGGGACCGAGCTACGAATTCCTGGAACTGCGGGAGAACTACTACGACAAAACCGTCAAGGGCGTGCGACAGCGCTACATCGGCTACCTGGGCCGGCGCGCCGTGCTCACCGCCAGCCAAGCAAAGCGCATCTGCCGGCGGCGGGGGTTGCGCATGGAGCAACTGAGGCGGGTCAAGGGGCTCAAACTGGTACCGGACGAGGCGTGACGGGCAAGCGCGGGGCGAAAAGCCGCGCGCAAAGCTTGTCTCGCCTCGGCTGCCGGACGGCTGAAACCTGCCGGCCAACGCGCGTCAGAAGGGGCTGTGGACCTGGACCTGTTCGTCGACGAATTGGTTGAAGTGCTGGTCCCAGGCCGCGAAGTTCTCGGTGCTCCACTTTTCCACTTGAAGCGGGTTTTCGCGCAGGTACATCACCCAGCAGTCGAAGTGGGCGTTGCAGAGGTGCAACTCGCCCGAGCAAAGCGGCACTTTGCCCTGTCGCGTGCACGTGCTCACCGCACAAGGGTGGACTTGATAGCGCCCTTGTTCCATGTCACCACTTCCTCGCGCCCATCATACCAAAATCCCACGCGCTATGCTGAAATACCCGTCAAAACGTCCAACCCAAGGGACAAAGACGACCTCCCCGGGCCGCCGCGGGGGGCCTTGAAGGGCCGGGGCGCGCGCGGATATACTCGGCACGAGAGGAGTTTATGCGCATTAAATCCGTATTGGGACGCGAAATTCTGGATTCCCGAGGCAACCCCACGGTCGAGGTCGAGGTCGCGCTCGAGGACGGGGCGCAGGGCTGGGCCGCCGTGCCCTCCGGCGCCTCCACGGGCCAATTCGAGGCCCTGGAGATGCGCGACGGCGAGACCGGGCGCTACGGCGGCAAGGGCGTGCGCAAGGCGGTCGAACACGTCAACAAGCAGATCGCGCTCGAGCTCTGCGGCCTGGACGCCTACGACCAGCCGGGCCTGGACCGCGCGCTGCTGGAGCTGGACGGCACGCCCAACAAGGACAAGCTCGGGGCCAACGCCCTGCTGGGCGCCTCGCTGGCGAGCGCGCGCGCCGCGGCCGCCTCGCTGCAGCTGCCCCTGTGGCGCTACCTGGGCGGGGCGCGCCAGGCCGTGCTGCCCGTGCCCATGCTCAACGTGCTCAACGGCGGCCAGCACGCCGACAACAACCTGGACGTGCAGGAGTTCATGATCGTCCCGCACGGGGCCGACCGCTTCGGCGAGGCCCTGCGCTGGGCGGCCGAGGTGTTCCACCGGCTCAAGGCCCTGCTCAAGGCCGAGGGCTTGAGCACGGCCGTGGGCGACGAGGGGGGCTTTGCCCCGGACCTCGACTCCGACGAGCGCGCCCTCGAGCTGCTCGTGAGCGCCATCGAGGGCGCGGGCTACCGCCCCGGCGAGCAAATCGGCCTCGCGCTCGACTGCGCCGCCAGCGAGTTCCACGCCGACGGCGGCTACCAGCTGCGCGGCGAGTCCAAGTCGGCCGCCGACCTGATCGCCCTCTACGAGGGCTGGCTCGCGGCCTACCCGATCCTCTCGATCGAGGACGGGCTGGCCGAGGAGGACTGGGCCGGCTGGAGCCAACTGCAAGAGAAACTCGGCTCGCGGGTCCAGCTCGTGGGCGACGACCTGCTGGTGACCAACGTCGAGCGCCTGGCGCGCGGGATCCGCGAAGCATGCGCCAACGCGATCCTGATCAAGCCGAACCAGATCGGCACGCTGAGCGAGACGCTTGCGGCCATGGACCTGGCGGCGAGCGCGGGCTGGAACAACGTCGTCTCGCACCGCTCGGGCGAGACCGAGGACCCGTTCATCGCCGATTTGGCCACCGGCACGGGCGCGGGTCAGATCAAGACCGGGTCGCTGTCGCGCGGCGAGCGCACGGCCAAGTACAACCAGCTCCTGCGCCTGGAGGCCCGCCACGGCCTGCCGTATGCGCCGGCCCTCAAAGGACTGCGATGGCCCTTTCGGGTCGGGTGAGCGCGCGGCGCGCGCGGCTGCGGCGCTGGGGCCGGCGCGCGTTGCTGGCGTGCCTGGCGCTTTTGCTCGGCGCGATCGGGTACGCCTTCTACGGCCAGATCAGCCAAGTCCTGAGCCTGCGCGCCGAGCACGCGGCGCTCTCGGCGCGAACCGAGGACGTAAGCGAGGCCAACCGCGCGCTGGCCGAGCGCCTGAATCACCGAGACGACCCCGACTACATGGCCTACCTGGCGCGCGAGCAGCTGGGCCTGATCGCCCCCGGCGAGGTCAAGGTCATTTTGCCGCCGAGCTTCCCCTGATATGAGCTTCGTCCACCTGCACACGCACTCGGAGTACAGCCTGCTGGATGCCACTTGCCGGTTGAACGCGTTGCTCGAGCGCGCGGCCGAGTACGAGATGCCCGCGCTGGCCCTCACCGACCACGGGACGCTCAGCGGGCTGGTTCAGTTCCGCCACAAGGCCGACAAGTTCGGGGTCAAACCCATCCTGGGCTGCGAGCTGTATCTGGCGGCCGGCAGCCGGCACGACCGGGTCAGCACGCCGGGGGGCAAGAAGTACTACCACCTGCTCGCGCTGGCGCTGGACGAGCAGGGCTATCGAAACCTGATCAAGCTCTCGAGCTACGGCTACCTGGAGGGCTTCTACTACCGCCCGCGCGTGGACAAGGAGCTCTTGCGGCAATTCAGCCGCGGCCTGGTGGCCACCACCAGCTGCCGCAGCGGCGAAATCCCCCGCCTGGTGATGAGCGGCGACCTGGACGGCGCGCGCCGGGCGCTCCAGGAATACGTGGACATCTTCGGCGAGGCCAACTTCTACGTCGAGATCCAAAACCACCGGGTCGAGGTCGAGCGCGACCTGAACCGGCAGCTCGTGTCGCTGGCGCGCGAGTTCGGCCTGCCCGTGATCGCCACCAACGACGTGCACTACCTCAACCACGCCGACCACGAGGCGCACCAGGTGCTGCTCAACGTCCAGAGCAAGTCGGGCGGCGGGCGGGGCTACGACAGCGACCAGTACTACTTCAAGTCGCCCGACGAGATGCGCGCTCTCTTCCCGGAGGTGCCCGACGCGTTGGAAAACACGCTGGCGCTGGCCGAGCGCTGCACCGTGGGCGCCGACGCCGGCACCTACCACCTGCCCACCTTCGAGCTGCCGCCCGAGCACGGCAGTGCGGACGACTACCTGGCCCAACTCACCTGGCAGGGGGCCGAAACGCGCTACGGCGCGCTCGGCGACGCGGTGCGCGCGCGCATCGAGAAGGAGCTCTCGATCATCGCCGCGATGGGCTACTCGGCCTACTTCCTCATCGTGCAGGACTTCGTCAACTTCGCGCGCGCCCAGGGCATCCCCGTGGGCCCGGGGCGCGGCTCGGCGGCCGGCTCGGTGGTGACCTACTGCCTGCGCATCACCGACGTCGACCCGTTGGAATTCGACCTCCTGTTCGAGCGCTTCCTGAACCCGGCGCGCGTCAACATGCCCGACATCGACATCGACTTCTGCGAGCGCAGGCGCGAGGAGGTGATCCGCTACGTCGAGCGCAAGTACGGCTCGGAGCAGGTGGCCCAGATCGTGACCTCCTCGACCATGAAGGCGCGCGGCGCACTGCGGGACGTGGCCCGCGTCCAGGGGTTGTCCTTCGGCGAGGCCAACCGCATCGCCAAGCTCATCCCGTTCGGCAGCTCGCTGGACGAGGCGCTGCTCCAATCCAAGGAGCTCAAAACCGAGTACACCCAGAACCCGCAGGTCCAGCAACTGCTCGACACCGCCAAGCAGCTCGAAGGGCTCGCACGCAACAACTCGACCCACGCCGCGGGGGTCGTGATCGCCCCCGGCCCCATGATCGAGTACTGCCCGCTGCAGCGCGTGGGCTCGGGCGAGGACCAGGCCGTGGTCACGCAGTTCAACATGAAGGACGCCGAGGCCATCGGCCTGCTCAAGATGGACTTTTTGGGCCTGCGCACGCTCACCGTGCTCGACGACGCGCTCAACACGCTCGCGCGCGAGACGGGCGAGCGGCTCGACCTTTTAAATCTCCCGCTCGACGACGAGGCCAGCTACACACTGCTGCAAAAGGGCATGACCAAGGGCGTGTTCCAGTTCGAGGGCTCGGGGATCACCGAGCTGGGCAAGCGCCTGCGGCCCAGCGACTTCAACGACATCATCGCCTGGGGCGCGCTCTACCGGCCCGGCCCGCTGGAGAGCGGCATGGCCGACGACTACATCGAGCGCAAGCACGGCCGACAGGCCGTCGCCTACGACCACCCCGACCTCGAGAGCGTGCTGGGGGCGACCTACGGCTTGCCCATCTACCAGGAGCAGCTCATGCAGATGGCCCAGGTGCTGGCGTGCTTTTCCCTGAGCGACGCCGACGAGCTGCGCTACGCCATCGGCAAGAAGGTCAAGTCCCGCATGGCCGAGATGCGCGACCGCTTCATCCAGGGCTGCGTCGACAACGGCATCGAGCGGGCCAAGGCCGAAAAGGTGTTCGGCGACATCGAGAAGTTCTCGCGCTACGGCTTCAACAAGTCGCACAGCACGGCGTATGCGCTCATCTCGTACTGGACGGCCTACATGAAGGCCAACCACCCCGTGCACTACATGGCCGCGCTGCTCTCCAGCGTCTCGAACAACTCCGACAAGGTGGCCGACTACATCAACGCGTGCCGCGAGCTGGGCATCCAGGTGAGCCCGCCCAGCATCGACGAGAGCCGCGTCGACTTCTACCCCGTGGACGCGCACAAGATCACCTTCGGCCTGAGCGCGGTCAAGAACGTGGGCCGCGGCGCGGTGGAAGCCATTCTGGAGGCGCGCGAGGACGGCGCGTTCGAGGGCTTCATGGACTTCTTCCAGCGGATCGACCCCGCGCGCGTGCACCGCGAGGTGGTCGAGAGCCTGGTCAAGGTGGGCGCCTTCGACCGTTTCGGCAAGCGCAAGGCCCTGTTGAGCCAGATCGAGGCGGGCTTCGAGCTGAGCCACCGCGCGCAGGAGGAGCGCCGCAGCGGCCAACAGGCGCTCTTCGGCGAGGTCGAGGAGGGACCCAAGCGCACCGTGGGCGCGGGCTTCAAACCCACGCACGACGCGGATGAAGAGTTCCCGCAGGAGGAGCTGCTCCAGTTCGAAAAGGAGCTGCTCGGGCTCTACGTGAGCGGCAACCCGTTGCAGGACGCGGAAAACGTGCTGGCGGCCTTCCGCAGCTGCACGCTGGATCGCATCGCCGACAAGGACAACGGCGCGCCCGTCCAGCTGGGGGGCCGGATCAGCCAGTTGCGCCTGATCCGCACGCAGAAGGGCGACCCGATGGCCTTCCTCACGCTCGACGATCTTCGGGGCTCGGCCGAGGTCACGGTGTTCCCAAGCGCGTTCGAGGGCTGCGGCGAGCACCTGGCCGTGGACCAGCTGGTCGCGGTCACCGGCAAGGTCGAGCGGCGCAACGGCGCGCCCCAGGTCGTGGCCGAGGAGGTCGAGCCGCTCTCCCGGATCGAGGCGCGCCTGAGCTGCCACGTACGGCTCGAGGCCGGGCGGGTCGACGAGGCCCTGCTTTGCGAACTCAAGAACGCGCTGGAGGCGCACCCCGGCGAGATGCCCGTGCGGGTCCACGTGTGCGAGGGCGAGGAACGCCGGGCACTGGCGCTTCCGTTCAAGGTGGCCTGGGGCCAGCCGCTGCAGCACGCGCTCGGCGACCTGCTGGGCGCCGGCCACGTGCGCCTGTTCAAGGACTGAGAAGGCGGGCGCGGCCACCACAGGAGAGGGGATCGGTTGGAACGACTGCGCCGCATGCTGAGCTGGCTCTACCCCGGCATCGGGGTCAAACGCTGGGCCGCGCTGGCCGCGGCCGGCGCGCTGCTGGCGGCGGTGGGCCTGCTGGCCTGGTTCGGGCGCGACCTGGTGCGCTCGATCTACCAGGTGCTTTCCCCCACGGACCAAAACAGCTATTGGATCGCGATCGGGCTTCTGGCCGTCGGCCTGGCCCTACTGGTCGGGGGGATCAACCGCATCGTGCACGCCATCGTGAGCGGGATCGCGCCCGAGACGGCCGGGCGCGCCTCCGAGGTGCTCAGCAGCCGCCGCAAGCTGAGCCGCGGCCCCAAGGTGGTGGCCCTGGGCGGGGGGACGGGCCTGTCCTCGCTGCTGCGCGGCCTCAAGCGCTGGACCGCGCACACCACGGCGGTCGTGACCGTGATGGACGACGGCGGCAGCTCGGGCCGGCTGCGCGCGGAGATGAACATGCTCCCGCCCGGCGACATCCGCAACTGCCTGATCGCGCTGGCCGAGGACGAATCGCACATCGCCGCGCTGTTCCAGCACCGCTTCGCCGACGGCTCCGGCGGGCTGGACGGCCACTCGTTGGGCAACCTCATCCTGGCCGGGCTGCAGCAGCACACCGGCAGCTTCGACACCGCCATCGAGGAGATGAGCCACATCCTCAAGGTGCGCGGCCAGGTGCTGCCGGCCACGCTGGAGGACGTGCGGTTGGTGGCCGAGATGGACGACGGGTCAACCGTGATCGGCGAGGTCCAGATCGCCGAGGACAAGAGAAAAATCCGCCACCTGCGCCTCTCCAAGCCGCGCGTGCGGCCCTACGAGAAGGTGATCAAGGCCATCGAGAAGGCCGACCTCGTCCTGCTGGGACCGGGCAGCCTGTTCACCAGCATCGTGCCCAACCTGTTGGTCGACGGCGTGGCGCGCGCGGTCGAGCGCAGCGGCGCGCTCAAGGTCTACGTGGCCAACCTCATGACCCAGCCCGGCGAAACCGACGGCTTCGCGCTCTCGGACCACCTGCGCGCGCTGGGGCACTACCTCGATCTGCAGGCGCTCGACTGCGTGGTGGCCAACGACGCGCCCTTCTCGCCCGAACTCGAAGCCCAGTACGGCGCCGAGGGCGCATCGCCGGTCGCCCTGGACGACATCCGCGCGCTCACGCCGGCGATCCTGGTCGCGGCCGACCTCTGCGACGTGCGCGAGCTGGTGGGCCGGCCCACGCTCAAGCACCACCCCGAGCGCCTCACCGAAGCGCTGGCCGAGTGCGCCCGCCGGGCCGGGATCAGCGGGGCGAAGAAGCGGGCCGTGCAGGGCTCGGCCCGATGAGCGGGGTGCGCTGAGCACGGCCCGCATCGGCCGGCACGCCGTGGTCCCGGCGATCCGGCGCGCGCAACGGCGAGGCCGTCGCGGTCGCCAGCCGGGACGCAGCAGCCGATTCCGCCTTCTTAGCGCGCCGTTTGCCCCTCTCCCTCTGACGGGAGAGGGGCGGGGTGAGGGTGAAGGCGCATGCCCTACCGCCCCCCGCTGAGCCAGGCGAGCGCCTTTTTGACCAGCGCTTCCGTGGACTCGTCCCCCGCGCTCGCGTGCTCCAGCGCGCGGCGGGCCTCGTGGGCGCCGAAGCCGAGCTGGGTGAGCGCCAGGTAGGCGGCTTTTTGGCTCGCGCCCTTGGGCGAGCCGCCGGCCGGGGCCAGCTCCAGGTGGTCCAGCTTGCCCTTGAGTTCGAGCACGAGCCGCTCGGCCAGCTTGGGGCCGACCCCTTTGACCTGGCGCAGCGCGCCCGCGTTGCCGCCCAGCACAGCCGACTGCAGCTCGTCCGGCGGCAGGTGGGCGAGCACGCCCAGCGCCATGCGCGGGCCCACGCCCGAGACCCCGAGCAGGATCCGAAAGACCTCGCGCTCCTGCGCCGAGCCGAAGCCGAACAGCTCCAGCGCGTCCTCGCGCACGTGCAGGTGCGTGTAAACCCGCACCTCGTCGTCGCCCTCGGGCAGCACGCTGCCCTGCGGGGTCAGGACCCAGAAGGCCACGCCCCCGACCTCGACCACGACGCCGCCCTCGCGCACCTCGACCAGTTGCCCGCGCAGTTGGTCAATCATCGCACACCTCCACCCGGCCGGCGCCGGCCTCGGCCAGCGCGCGCTCCAGCGCGGCGCGCTTCCCGCGCGGCAGTTGCACGACGGCCTCGGCGCGTTCGTCGTAGCTGAACCCTTCGACGTCCACGCCCAGACGATGGAACGCCCCCATGACCGCACCGGTGAGCGCGTGCGGGTAACGCACCCGCAGCCGGACCTGCGGCACCCGGGTCACGACGCGCGCCGCGTCGAGGGCGGCCTGGGCCGCGTCGCCGTAGGCGCGCATCAGGCCGCCCACGCCCAGTTTGGTCCCGCCGAAGTAGCGCACCACCACCACGAGCGCGTCCCAGAGCTCGCGGCCCCGAAGCACCTGCAGGATCGGGGGGCCGGCCGAGTTGAGCGGCTCGCCGTCGTCGTCGCACGCTTCCAGCGGCTTGCCGTCGAGCAGCAGGCGGTGGGCCCAGCAGTGGTGCGTGGCGTCCGGGTAGCGCGTGCGGGCCTGTTCCAGGCGCGCCGTGGCGTCCTCGCATCCCTCAACCGGGTAGGCCCGCCCGATGAAGCGCGAGTCGACCCGCTTGAACTCGACCTCGACTGCCGTCTCCAGCGTCCGGTACGCCCCGGATGCACCCATGATTCCTCCCCGCGGCGGGCTTCAGCCTAGCGCCGGGAGCACGCGCTGTCAATTTGAACGGAAGGCGGTTTTCCGCTATCATTCCCGTATAAGGAGTGGTCATGAAGCGACAAACCCTCTGGACGGCGTTCGTGGTCGTGCTGGCGCTGGTTACGCTCTGGAACCTGAACGTGATTCTGGGCCAGGTCTCGGGTTGGAACCTCAACCTGCCGGCCTTCGGCCAGAATTCGGTGAGCCAGGACAGCTTCAACCCGCTGGTGCACGCGCTCACCATCATCCAGGAACGCTTCTACCGTCCGGAGGAGGTCGACCAGGACGAGTTGATCCGGGGCTCGCTGCAGGGTCTGGTGGACCAACTGGAGGACCCCTACAGCGCCTACCTGCCGCAGGAGGACTACGAGCGCTTCAACCGCGGGCTGGAGGGCGAGTTCGTGGGCGTGGGGATCCACATCGGCATCCGGGACGGCCGGCTCACCATCATCGCCCCCATCGAGGGCAGCCCGGCACACCAGGCCGGGGCGCGCGCGGGCGACCTTATCCTCAAGATAGACGGCGATTCCACCGAGGGCATCACGCTGGACGACGCGGTCTCGTTGCTGCGCGGGGAGCAGGGCACGCAAGTTCTGGTCGAGGTCGAGCACCGCGACGGCAGCGTCGAGGTCTTGACCATCGTGCGCGACGTGATCCACGTGCCCACGGTCGAGACCCGGCTGGTGGACGAGGGCCGCGTGGGCTACGTGCGCCTGATGACCTTCAACGAAAACGCCGGGACCGACGTACGAAACGCGCTGGACGAGTTCAAGGCCGGCGGGGCCGAGGGCGTGATCCTCGACCTGCGCGGCAACGGCGGCGGGCTGCTGAACCAAGCGCTCAACGTCGTGAGCCAGTTCGTCGACGACGGCCTCGTGCTCACCACCAAGGGGCCGCAGGGCACGACGACCTACCAGTCGCGCGGCAACGGCTTCGAGAACTTGCCGCTGGCCGTGCTGATCGACGGCGGCACCGCCAGCGCCAGCGAGATCGTGGCCGGCGCGATCCAGGACGCCGACATGGGCGTGCTGGTCGGCCAGCAGACCTTCGGCAAGGGCGTGGTGCAGAGCCTGTTCCCGCTGGTGGACGGCTCCTACCTCAAGCTCACCACCTCGGAGTACATCACGCCCAGCGGCCGGCGCGTCCAGGGCCAGGGGCTCGTCCCCGACATCCCGGTGCCGGACCCTCTGGAGCTGCTGGCCGAGGTCCAGTCGCAGCTCGAGGGGATCAAGCCCGCGGTGTTCTCCCGCGAGGCGCGCGGGTGGATCGACGCGTTCGACGCCGAGTTAGACGCGCTCTTCGACCCCATCTCCTCGGACGAACCGGCCGCCGCCGAACAGGCCGCCGAGCTGCTGGCGCGCTTCCGCGCGGAGCGGGCGTTGCTGGCCAACGCCTCCGAGGCCGACCTCGGCGACGCGCTGGACGCGCTCGAGGCGGTGCTCGTCAACCTCGCGGACGCGCTCGATAACTCGAGCATGGACCGCGCGCTCGACTGGCTGCGCGCCCACGTGGGCCAGCGCTGCCCCTGCGACATCGCCACCGCTTCCAATCGCTAGATGGCGCTGCGAGCCGAGGGGATCGCGTACCGCTACCCCGGCGAGCCCGCCGACGCGCTTTGCGACGTCTCCCTCGCGCTCCATCCGGGCGAGTTCGTCCTGCTGCTGGGCGCCAACGGCTCGGGCAAGAGCACGCTGGCCCGCCTACTGAGCGGCCTGTGGCCGCCGACGCGCGGGGCGGTCGAGGTCGACGGCCTCGACACGCGCGCTGCAAGCCAGCGCGACGCGTTGCGCCGGCGCGTCGGGCTCGTGTTCCAACAGCCCGAAAACCAGATCGTGGCCCAGACCGTGGCCGACGAGGTGGCCTTCGGCCTGGAGAACCAGAACCTCCCCCCCGACCGCATCCAGGCCAAGGTGGCCCAAACGCTTTCGGCCACGGGCCTGAGCGCGCTGGCCCGGCGCGCCCCGGCCGAGCTGAGCGGCGGCCAGCTCCAGCGCCTGGCGCTGGCCGGGCTGCTCGCGCTCGACCCGGCTTACCTGCTGATCGACGAGCCCTTCACCTGGCTGGATCTGGAGGCCCAGGCGTCGTTGTTTGAGGCGTTGCTGGGGCTGCGCGATCAGGGGCGCGGGATCGCCCTCGTCTCGCAGGAGACCGACCTGCTGGCGCGCGCCGACCGCGTCTGGCTCATGGGCGCCGGGAAGCTGCTCGCCGACGCCGCGCCGCGCGCGCTGGCCGCCGAACCCGAGCTGTTCGAGCGGGCGGGGTTGAGCGCCCCGCCGTTGCTCGAGCTGGGCCGGCGGCTCGCCCCCTGGTTCCCGACGCGCGCGCCGCTGACCGTGGCCGAGGCGCACGACGCGCTCGCGCCGCGCGTGCGCGCGGGTAAGGGGACAGACACGTCCGGAGCCGCGGGCCGCGAGGCGACCGAGGTGGCCCTGCACGTCCGCGGCCTGGGGCTGAGCTACCCCACCGGGCCCGAGCGCTGGGTGTTCCGGGGGCTGGACCTCGCGGTGGGCGCGGGCGAGTGGCTGCTGCTGAGCGGGCCGTCCGGCTGCGGCAAGTCCTCGCTGGTGCAGACGTTCAACGGGCTGCTGCGGCCGCAGCGGGGCGAGGTCGCGCTACGGGGCGAGACGATTCGGGACCGGCCCACGGCCCAGCTCTGCCGCCAGGTCGGGCTCGTGTTCCAGAACCCGCGCCAGCAGTTCTTCGCCGACACGGTCGTCGACGAACTCGGCGCCGCGCTGGCCGACCGCACGCCCCCGCCGGCCGACATCGACGACCGCGTGGCGGCGCAGGCCGCACGGCTGGGCCTGCCGGAGGCGCTGCTGGCTCATGCCCCGCAGACCTTGAGCGGCGGGGAGCAGCTCAAGGTCGCGCTCGGCTCGCTGCTGTTGCTGGAGCCCGACGTGCTCGTGTTGGACGAGACGCTGGCCTCGCTCGACCCGCCCGCGCGCGCCGCCGTGCTCGCGCTGCTGTCCGAGCTCAACGCCCAGGGACTCACGCTCGTGGTCGTCACCCACCGCCCGGCCCAGGCGCTGGCGCAGGCGGACCGGCTCGTCTGGATGGACCGCGACGGCCTGACCGCCTACGCGCCGCACGAAGCGCCCGAGGCGCTCCTGCCCGAGGAAGCCCAGCTC